>JBHHWO010000103.1:0-16790 GCA_046756565.1 Thermoanaerobaculia bacterium
CTCCTCGACGATGCTTCGGCATCGCCTGCGCAGCGGCGCCTGGCATCTGGCCCCAGGGCGCTCGCAACGCGACCGTCTCGACTTCTGCCACGGGCTGCTAGGGCCCTGAGCCGATAGGGCCGAGACCGGCTACTCGGCGCAGCCGGGCCGGATCGCTTCCGTCCTTGAAACCGTGGCCCGCGGCAAGGGTCCCTGGATTGGCGGCGAAGTAGTCCTCGGAGAAGGACGGTCGCGAAAGCGGCGGTATCCCGCGAGATGCCCGAAATGCCTAAAGAAATCAAGGTCCATTCGGATTGGCACCGGCCTTGCGCTTTGGAGCGACCACGAAGGAGACCGACCATGAGAATGAAAGCACCATCGCTTCTGATCCTGGCCGCACTCATCGCCGTCGGCGCCCAGGCCACCCACCTGGGAGCGGTAGAGACGCGTGACCCGATCGGCTACGAGCTGGACGAGGTTCGTGACTTGGCCTTCAAGGTCGAGAGTCGCGCTCGATCGGTGCGTCGGGTGGCCGAGTGGGTGGCCGAATCAACCGAGCGCGAGGATCGGGAGGCTCTGGACCGGTTGCGCGATCTCGAACAGGCGCTCGCTAGCTTCCAGGCCGAAGTAGAGCGTCGTCGCCAGAGTCCGGCGATCGCGGAGGACGGTTTCCGAGCTGTACAGCACACCTACGTCCGCGCCGCCCGGGCGATCAAAGGACTCACCGGTCAGCGGGTGGTGGATCGCGAGTTCGACAGGCTCTCGGATGCCATGTACGAGCTCGAGATGTATGCGGTCGACCTCTTGACGCGGCTACGACTTGCAGATGCCCGCGATCGGGACCTCGATCTCCTCGAGGAGGGCGATCCCGCTCGGAAAGACCGCGTCACGTGGATCTGGCCCGGTTTCTAGCCTGAACGGATCCCGTTTCCTATCGAGCGCCGGCTTTCGGGCCGGCGCTTTCTCTTTGCCCACCCTTGCGGGTGTGCTCGGGCGAGATCCGGACGCCGTATACTGCGGCGTCTCGAAACCAACCCTTGCACCGCTGGGAGGACAAGATGCACAGAGGTCTGCGTTGGGCGCTCGCCCTGTTGTTGATGGTGTCCGCGACGGCGTTTGCCGAGTCGCACGAGACCGACGCCGAGACGAATCTCCTTCAAGAGCTCAAGTTTCGCAACATCGGTCCCTTTCGCGGCGGTCGCTCGACTGCGGTCGCGGGCGTGGTCGACGACCAGCGAACGTTCTACATGGGAACCACCGGTGGGGGCGTGTGGAAGACGACCGACGGAGGCATTCGCTGGAACAACGTCTCGGACAAGGATTTCAAGGCGGCGTCGATCGGCGCGATCGCGGTATCGGCATCGGACCCGAACGTGATCTACGTCGGCACCGGCTCGGCGTGCCCGCGCGGCAACGTCTCGCCCGGAATCGGCGTCTACCGCTCGACCGACGCGGGCAAGAGCTGGACCCACAGGGGCCTCGAGCAGGCCGGCCAGATCGGCCGCATCGAGGTTCACCCAAGCGATCCCGACACGGTCTACGTCGCGGCGCTCGGGCATATCTTCGGCCCGAACGAGGAGCGCGGGGTCTACCGCTCCACCGACGGCGGAGCCAACTGGGAACGAGTGCTCTTTGTCTCGGACCGCGCCGGCGCGGTCGATCTCGCCATGGACCCGACCAACCCTCGCATACTCTTTGCCGCGACCTGGCGCGTGGAGCGCAAGCCCTGGACGCTCGAGTCCGGAGGTGAGGGTTCCGGGCTGCACCGGTCGAAAGACGGTGGCGACACCTGGGAGGAGCTGACAGAAGGGCTTCCGGAAGGAGACCTGGGAAAGATCGGAGTGTCGGTTTCGCCGGCCAATCCGAATCGGGTCTACGCCCTGGTGGAAGCCGACAAGGGGGGACTGTATCGCTCCGACAACGGCGGAGACCGGTTCCGGCTGATCAACCCGGACCGTCTCTTCCGGCAGCGCGCCTGGTACTACACGCACGTATACGCGGATCCGCGGGACTCCGAGACCGTCTGGGTCCTGAACACCGGGCTCTACCGCTCGCACGACGGCGGCAAGGAGTTCGACTTTCTGCGTTCTCCCCATGGCGACCAGCACGACCTCTGGATCCACCCCGAGGATTCGAATGTGCTCATCAACGCCAACGACGGCGGTGCCAACGTTTCGTACAACGGCGGCCGCTCCTGGTCGACGCAGGCCAACCAGCCGACGGCCGAGATGTATCGGGTGTCGGTGGACGGCCAGTTTCCATACCGGGTCTACGGCTGCCAGCAGGACAATTCCTGCGTGTCGGTGCCCAGCCGGACTTCCGGCGGCTCGATCCAGCGCCAGGACTGGTGGGTGATCGGCGGCTGCGAGAGCGGCCACGTGGCGATCGACCCGCGCAACCCCGAGATCACCTACTCGGGCTGCTATGGCGGCCAGATCTCGCGCTACGACCGCGCCACCGACCACGAGCGCGAGATCAATCTCTATCCGCAGGTCGCGGTCGGCCAGAAGGCCGAAGATCTCCGCTACCGCTTCCAGTGGAACGCGCCGGTCCGCCTGTCGCCGCACGATCCCGGGACGCTTTACCACACCTCCCAGTACGTGCATCGTTCGACCGACGAGGGACATTCCTGGGAGACCATCAGTCCGGATCTCTCCCGCAACGACGTCTCGAAGCAGGCCTACGCCGGAGGCGATCTCACCTGGGACAACACCGGTGTAGAGGTCTACGGCACCGTCTTCGCCTTCGAGGAATCCCCGCACGAGGCCGGCGTGTTGTGGGCTGGCACCGACGACGGCAAGCTCCACATTTCTCGCGACAACGGCGAGACCTGGCAAGACGTCACGCCGGCCGAAATGCCCGAGTGGGGCACGGTCAACACGATCGATCTGTCGGCCCACGGACCGGGCCGCGCCCACATCGCGGTGCACCGCTATCGTCAAGACGATTTCAACCCCTACGTTTTCCGCACCGACGACTACGGGGCGAGCTGGGTCCACCTGACGGCACCGCCGGCCGCCGAGCCGCGCGGCCGGCGCTCGCGACGGGCACAGCAAGCGGAAGAGTCCGGTGACTCCGGCCGGATCCCCACCGACCACTTCGTGCGCGTCGTCCGGGAAGACCCGGAGGTCGAGGGCCTGCTCTACGCCGGCACCGAGTTCGGGCTCTATGCCTCGCACGATAACGGCGGATCGTGGCGCTCGCTCCAGCTCAACCTGCCGGTAGCGCCGGTCACCGATCTCGCGGTCAGGCACGGAGACCTCGTCGTGGCGACCCAGGGCCGGTCGTTCTGGATCCTCGATCACCTCGAGCCGATCCATGAGATGGCGGCCGGCTTTACCGGGGACGAGGATCACTTCTACGCCCCGGGCGATAGCTACCGTTTCGGCGGGGGTTTCAGCTTCGGTGGCGGTGGCGCGGCCGGTCAGAATCCTCCGGGCGGCGTGGCTCTCTACTACCACCTGGCGGAAGCGCTGGACGGTGAGGACGCCCCTGAGCTCAAGCTCGAGATCGCCGATGCCGACGGCAACGTCCTGCGGACACTGTCGAGCAAGAAACCCGAGCCGAGGGCTCCGAATCCGTTTGCACGCTTCCTGCCGCCGGGTGCCCTGGGCGGTGCCGGCAAGCTGGCCGCGAAAGAGGGCATGAACCGCTATGTCTGGAACTTGAGGCTTCCCGACGCCAAGCTCGAGAAGGGCTCTGTCCTCTGGGGTATCGCGCGCGGACCGGTGGTGCCACCGGGAACCTACACGTTCACGCTTTCGGCCGGAGACTGGAGCGCGACCCACAGCGCAGACGTCCTGGCCAATCCGCTCCTTGCCACCACCCAGCAGGACTACGAAGAGCAGTTCGCGATGGCCAAGAACGTCCTCGAGGCGCTTTCCGAGAGCCACAAGACGCTGGCGAAGATCAGGGACGCCCGCGAGCAGGTCAAGACGCTGACGGCCCGATTGGAGAAAGCCGGCCACGGCGACGACCTCGGGGATCTCGCCAAGTCGATCCAGGAGGGCCTGACCGGGCTGGAGGAGCGGATCTACCAGACCAAGAGCGAATCGAGCCAGGACATTCTGAACTTCCCTCCGATGCTAGACAACCAGCTCCTCGGCCTTCTGGGCTCGATCGGCGGCGACTCGCCGCCGACCGCGGGCGCGAGCGAGCGTTTCGCCGACCTGCGCGATGAGCTCGACGGCGTCCAGGCGGACTTGCAGGCGCTGCTCGACGGCGAGCTCGCCGAGTACAACGGTCTGGTTGCCGCCAAGGAGCTGCCGGCGGTGTTGCTGCCGTGAGAGCTCGCTAGCCGCGCAGTTTCGCCAGCCGCGCCCGGGTTCTTTCGGGCAGGTACTTCGTGGCTTCCCGAAAGGTGAGGCCCGAGGTTCGATCGACGCGCGGCTCGAGAAACTCGAGCACGCGCTCGGGAGTTGTCTTGGAGACCTCGCGAAGCACCCAACCGATGGCCTTGCCTATGAAGAACTCCTTTTCGTCCAGCATCGAGTCGGCAAAGCGGGCGAACCGTCGCCAATCGCCTTCGCCCCGGCGCAGCGGCGAGAGAAGCGCGAGCAGGGCCGAGCGCCGGATCCAGAAGTCATGGTCGCCCGCCCAGCGGTCGAGGGCCCGGCCGAGTGCCGGATTCCGCTCGACCAACGGCCCAACCACGTGGACCGCGATCGCGTCGACATAGGCCCACGTCTTCGAGTGCCGCAAGAGATCCTCTAGAAGATCGAGGTCGCTGGGATCGAGGAGCGGCCAGCAGTTCTGCAGCAGAACGGCAGCGGTCATACGCAGCTCGTGGACTCGCCGACGCCAGAGCGCGCGTACCAGCCGGACGAGCTCGACGCGCGTCAGGTTCGGATGCTCTCCGAGCCAGGCCTTGACGGTTCGGCGGACGTCGGGGAGTGTTGCGCCGAGAAAAACCAGTTCACTCTTGAGATAGCGCTTCTCACCCTGGGCGCGGTCCGGAGTCGCGCCGGCGCGGAGGGTCGTCTCGAAGTGGGCGATCTCGGTGCGAAGAACGAGTGGACGCATTGGGGTCAGAGATATCGGGCTGATCCGGTCAGGTCATTTCGAGCGTCTTCGACCGTCTCAGCAGCGCGCCGGCAGCGGCTATTCGTTTCATCGTGTGGAACTCCTTTCCGGGTCTCGTCGGTTCGGGTGGCCGCTACTCTAAACCAGAGAGCGGCACGAGTTCGCGAGGGCCGCGAGCACCCGCGCTTGTGCGGTAGCCTTCGCTCCATGTCGACATCCCGCACCCGGGTCCGCCGGATTGCTGACCGTGGTCACTACGACCGAGGCACGATCTACTCGATCCTCGATGAGGGCTTCGTCTGTCACGTCGGCTTCGTCGTCGAGGGCCAGCCCTATGTGATCCCGACCGGCTACGGTCGAGACGGCGACCGGCTAATTCTGCACGGCTCGGTCGCGAGCCGGATGTTCAAGCATCTGGCCGGGGGCTTCGACGCCTGTGTCGAGGTCACCCTCCTAGACGGTCTGGTGCTGGCGCGCTCGCAGTTTCACTCCTCGATGAACTATCGCTCCGTCGTGGCTCTCGGACGCGCGGTTCCGATTCGCGACGAGGCCGAGAAACTCCATGCCCTGGCTGTCCTGGTCGAGCACCTGGTGCCCGGCCGGGGGCCCGATTCGCGTCCTCCGAGTGATCAGGAGCTCACGGTGACCGAGGTCTTGGAGTTTCCGCTCGACGAGGCCTCCGCCAAGATCCGGGTCGGGCCCCCAGGCGATGACGACAAGGACCTCGAGCTTGGCATGTGGGCCGGAGTGCTGCCACTGGCCGTCGAAACTGGCGAGCCGGTTGCGGCGCCGGACCTCGCCCGAGGCATCGGAGCTCCGGAGTACGTTCGAGCCTTTCGAAGGCCGTCTACCGGAAAGCCGTAGCCGCCGGTCGTAAACCCGCCAGCAGGAGTATCGTAGTAGGGCAGAGGGACCCGTCCCGATGAGGAAACGATTGCTCAAGCACTGCCGCGCCGCCTCCTGTCTGCTGGCGGTCTGCGCGGGAGTGGCCTTCGGCCAGTCCGAGCGTTTCGAAGACAGCGCCACGGTCGTGGTCGTGGAAGTACCGGTCCAGGTGGTCCACAGGGGCGAGCCCGTGCGCGGGCTCGAGATCGGGGATTTCGAGGTTCGAGAGAACGGCCGCATGCAGGAGATCGTCGGCTTCGAGGTGGTGGATCTGGCGGTCGCGCCTGCGCCGGCAGCCGACGATCCGGTTCCGCGGCTGGCGGCGCGCCGGAACTTCCTTCTCCTCTTCGATCTCTCGTTTTCGGGCTCGGGCTCGATCGTAAAGGCGCAGCAGGCGGCCCGGCAGCTGACGCTCGACGCCTTGCACCCGACCGATCTCGTCGGGGTGGCGCTTTATACCGCGTCCAGGGGTGCGGAGCTGGTGCTCGGCTTCACGACCGACCGCCAGCAGCTCGAGTGGGCGATCGAGAACCTGCGCCTGCCGGAATCCGCCCGGCATTTCGCGGATCCGCTGTCGCTGGTGATCACCGACACCCAGACCGGACCCGGTGCGAGCGTCGGCACTCCCGGCCCGCGCGGCGCCGGCGCCAACAAGGCCGAGCGGTTCGCCGCCCTCGAGCAGCAGATCCGGGATCTCGAGCCGCTGGCACTGAAAGCCGCCCGCAACCAGAAAGAGCAGCAGGTCCTAGCGCTGACCAGCTCGCTCGAGCAACTGGCCAATGTGATGAACAACCTGCCGGGCAAGAAGCACGTCGTCATGTTGTCGGAGGGATTCGACAGCTCGGTTCTCGTCGGCACCGAGGACTTCTCGCGGATCGAAGAGATGGCGACCGATGCGGTCAACGGCGAGTCCTGGCGAATCGACTCCGAAGAGCGCTTCGGATCCAGCATCGCCAAGAAAGGTCTCAGCCAGATGGTCGAGGCGTTTCGCCGGGCCGACTGCACCATTCAAGCGGTCGATATCGGAGGCGCGCGCGCCGGAGCCGACATCAAGCCGCGAGCGTCGGGAGAGAACGGGTTGTTCATCATGGCCGATCAGACCGGGGGCGAGCTCTTTCGGAACTACAACGACCTGGGCGAAGCCATGGATGAGCTTCTGGACCGCAGCAGCGTGACCTACCTGCTTGCGATTCAGCCCGACTCGATCGCCCCGGATGGCTCGTTTCACCGGCTCAAGGTCAAGCTGCGTGGTGGACCCAAGGGAGCCCGGCTGCTGCACCGGCCCGGCTTCTACGCTCCCCGGCCGTTCACGGCCTTGAGCGGCGAGGAACGACGACTGAACGCGGCCGGTCTCATCATCGGCGGCCGGGAGGGGGGCGAGCTGGTGGCGTCGGTTCTGGCCACCCCGGTACCACTCGGCGCGGACAGATCGTACGTTCCGCTTCTGGTAGAGATCGACGGCGAGCGTCTGCTCGGCGACGACGCCTCCGAGATCCTGCCGCTCGAGATCTACGCCTACGCCATCGATCAAGACGGAGCGGTGCAGGATTTCTCCACTCAAGCGCTGGCGCTCGATCGAGCCAAGGTCGGGACGGTGCTCGCGGCGAGCGGTTTCAAGTTCTGGGGACACCTGGATCTGCCCGCCGGGGACTACGTGCTCCGGGTTCTGGTTCGCAATGCACGCACAGGGTCGACGGTGCTTCGTCTGAGCCCGTTGAGGGTTCCGGTCTGGAGTGATCACGAGGCCGTACTGTTGCCGCCGCTGGTGCCTGAACCGAGCGGCAAGTGGCTGATCGGGCAGGAAGCCGGCGAGCGGCCGGAGGTTGCGTATCCGTTCGTGATCGAGGGCAAGCCGTTCGTGCCGGCCGCCAAGCCTCTGCTGGCCGCAGGACAGGATGTCGATCTGGCGCTCATGGCCTACAACCTGAACGAAGAGACCCGCCGGGTCAGCGCCGAGCTTCGAGCCGTAGGCAAAGCCGGGAACTCGGGCCAGTCGGTTCCCTACGTCATTCGGATGCGCGAGAGCGGTGCGGGCCAGGGACTGGTCCGCTTGATCGGATCTCTCGAAAGCCGCGAGGTGCCGGCGGGCCACTACGAGCTGGTGATCTCGCTGGCGGGGGCGGACGGGGCCGAGCGAACGAGCACAATTCCGGTCGAGGTCCGGGGCTAGGGCGGCAAGGCCAGCGAAGAAGTGAGTCGGGAGGGAAGCCACGGAGAGGCTCGGTCCGCCGACTCACCTGCATCCGACAACAGAAACTCGCGCGAATCCGGGTCGGTAGGAACCAAGAGGGGCCCCCGAAGGCAAGGAGCATCTTGCAGAAAAGCAGGGGGAAAGGAACCGAGTCCCCGATAAGCTCTCGCGCATGAAGAAGACGCTACTTGCCGGCTTGCTGGCTTTGTCCCTGGCGGTCCACGCCGAGGCCGCCCCTCCCTGTACTCCGTGCGCCGGTGTCGGCGTTTCGGACTGGATCGCAACCGCCGAAGTTCTCGAGGCCGGTCCCGCCCTCGAAGACGGCGCTCTCCTGCTCGTCAAAAGCGAGACATCGCTGGCCGAAGCCCGGGCGAGCCAGGCGGCGCTTCGGGCCGGTTTCGACGCCCTGTCGGCACGCGGCGCGACGCCGTGGCTGGCGGTCGAGTTCGAGACGGCTCCGCCGCTGCTCGAGAACATCGAAGCGCTCGCCGTCGAGCTCGAGACCTTGGCGGCCTTGGCTCGGGAGAGTCCCGCCGGCTCGAGGTTTCAGATTCTCTGGTCGGACCAGGACTCCGCCACCTGGCAGGACTACGCCTTCCTGTTCAAGCGCGCGGCGGTCGCCGTCAGCGGCGCTCAACCCGACGCGCGCGTGGCGTCGGCGCCGCTTCCCACCCCGGACGCCGTGGCCGCGTTCTATTCCCAGGACCTGGCCGCCTACGTCGACGCCGTGGCCCTGGCGCCCGCGGACGACGAGGCGCTAGTGGCCGCGATGGCCGAGATCCTCTCTCAGGACCCGGGCGCCACGGTCGTGGTTGACGGCATTCCCATGCCCGAGCCCGCATCACGGCTACTGGGAGAAGCCGCGCGGCTGGCTCATCTGGGGATTCACGTTGCGCTGTTCTCGGTGGACTCGGTCTCGGATGCCACCGCTCGGGAGCTCAAGCTCTTGGCGCGCGAGTTCGCGGGCGATCTCTCGCCGGATGCCGGCAGGGCGCCGCAAGGCGGGGACGGTGCCTGGACGTTCGTGCGCGGTGAAGATCTGAGCCTGCGAGTGATCGTCAATTCGCCCGCAGGCGCCGACGCGCTCGCCCTTCGTTTTGGCGATCCCCGGTTGCGCGAGCCGGCGCTCATCAACCGCGACACCGGAGAAGCGATTCGCCAGTACGGAATCGGCCGTGACGCGCAGAGCTTCTCGGTCGAGATCGCCGACCCCGATCCGGTCGTGGTGCTCTCGCTCGCCAGGATGACGGCGGCCGAGCTCGAGGGTCTGCTCGGTCTCGAAGAAGAAGTCCTGGTCCGCGACACCCGGCAGATGCCGGTCGAAGAAGTTCTCCGGCGCCACCAGGCCTTCGAGGACGCTCAGACCCGCGAGATCGACTCCTACTCGGCGACCAACACGTCTCATCTGCGATTTCAGTTCGGCACCACCAGCCAGACGCTGGAGGCGACCTTCAAAGGGCCGTACTTCTTTCGCCAGGACGAAGGCTACGACTGGGTGTGGCAGGAGTTTCTGATCAACGGTGTCCGCTGGAAGAAGAAGACGATTCCCGAGATTCCCTTGGTTCAGCCCGAAAAAGCTGCGGCGTTGCCCGTCGAGATCACCTTCTCGAAGGAGTATCGCTATGAGCTGCGCGGCGTCGAGGCGGTCGAGGGCCGCGATTGCTGGGTGGTGGACTTCGCCCCGGCGGTAGCGGTGACTCCGGACCGGACGCTCTATCAGGGCACTGTCTGGATCGATCGCGAACTCTATGCGCGAGTCAAGATCCGCTCGGTTCAGCTGGGCCTCGAGGGCGAGGTGATCTCGAACGAGGAAAGCCACATCTACACGCCGCTCGCCGCGAACGGCGAGCCGGCGGCCTGGTCGGGCGAGAGCTATTTCATCCCGACCCGCCTGGTCGGCCAGCAGATCTGGTCGCTGCTGGGCGGAACCACTGTGGTCGAGCGCGAGATCCTGCTCGAGAACGTGCGCATCAACCCGGAGAGCTTCGAGGCGGATCGTCAGGCTGCGCTCGACTCCGACGCCACTATGGTTCGGGACACCGAGCAGGGTCTCAAGTACCTGGTCGTGGATGAGGACACCGGCGAGCGCGTGGTCAAGGAGGAGTTCGACAAGAAACGCCGGTTTCTCGTCGGCGGCGTCTTCTACGACGAGAATCAGGACTTTCCGATTCCGCTGGCCGGTGTCAACTGGTTCTGGTTCGACTGGCGCGAGACCGGTACCCAGGCCAACGTCTTCTTCGCCGGCCCACTCGCGACCGTCGCGATTCAGGATCCCAGTTTCCTGGGCTCGAAGTGGGACTTCGGTGTCGATGCCTTCGCTTTCGCACTGCGCGGGGAGGACACGTTGTTCAGGGACGGACGCGAAGCCCCTCTCGAAGAGGTCAGGACCTCCAACCCGAACTTCGATCTGAAGCTGGGCCGCCCGATCGGCAACTTCGCCAAGATCGAGGCGCAGTACCAGCTCGGCTATCAGAGCTTCCGGCGCGGCGATCAGACGGCCGAGGAGTTCGTGATGCCTTCGAACCACCTCAATCACGAGTTCCGCTTGACCGCGAAGTACAACCGGAAGGGGTACCGATTTCGGGTTGGCGGGAGCCGTCACCGGCGGGGCGACTGGGACTTCTGGGGACTGCCTGGAAACACCGAGTTCGAGCCGGACGACGATACCTATACGACCTGGAACGTCGCGCTCGGTAAGACCTGGCACCTGCCGAAGTTCTTGAAGTTCGGCGCCGAGCTCGAATACCTAGACGGGTCGAATCTGGACCGCTTCTCCAAGTTCGACTTCGGAACCTTCTCGGATGTTCGCGTCCGCGGCTATCAGACCGGCAAAGTGCGAGCCGAAGAAGCCCTGGCCGCGCACTTCAACTACGGCTGGAACGTCGGCGGCGCCTTCCGGCTCGAGGCTCTGGCGGACGCCGCCTGGGCGACCGAGAAGATATCGGGTCTGGATCGCGAGCTGCTCGCGGGCGTGGGAGTGGCCGGCACCCTGGTCGGACCGTGGAGCACTCTGATCAACGTCGACCTGGGCGTCGCGGTCGACGGGCCCGACGACGGCATCACCGCGACGATCGCGGTGCTGAAGTTGTTCGACAAGTAGCACTCTTACCGTGAGGCTGGAGCGTCTGGATCGCGATCACGATCGCGCTCTACTGGCCCTGCAAGTGGTACGCGGAGGTGAAGAGGAAGAGCAATCGCGCCATCTTGAGTTACTTGTAGCGTCTCGCTACCCGCCCGCGGTCTCTCCTTTGCCTTCGAGCAGAGGCTCGAGGTCGCCGATCGCATAGAGCCGTCCCTGGCCGATCCCAGGTGACAGCCGGGCCGCCTCTCTCCAGGCATCCGGGGTCTCGAGGTTTTCCTTCCAGAACGGGAACGTGCGGCACTGGGTCGGCCGGGCCTCGTAGACCGTGCACTTGCCGTCCCAGAAGACGCAGGCTTTCTTGCCGGGCTCACCCGGCAGAGGGATCTCGGTGAGACTCGAGCGTCTTCCCACCTCGCGGAGAAACCGTCGGCCGAACTCCTTCACATCGAGGTCGAGGTGGCGCGCCAGCCGCCGTACCTCGTGTCGGTCCACCCAGACGTGGCCTTCTATCAAGCAGCAAGCGCCGCAGCCGGTGCAGCCGAAGCGTAGACCCCCTTTGTACCAGGGGGTTGGTTTGTCCGGTGGCTCGACGGACGTGTCAATCGAGAGCTTGGACTCGCGTGACGGGCCGGCGGTATCGCTCATCCTTGTAGACGGTGCCTTCCTTCATGACGAACGCCATGTCTTGGAGCAGGGCGATGTCCTCGAGTGGGTTGCCGGCGACCGCCACGAGGTCGGCGATCTTGCCGGCCTCGATCGAGCCGAGCTCGTCCGAAATCCCCAGGAGCTCAGCGGGCGAGACCGTCGCCGACTGGATCGCCTCCATCGCCGGCATCCCCGCTTCGACCATGTGTACGAACTCCTCGGCGTTGCCGCCGTGAGGGGAAACCCCGCAGTCGGTGCCGAAGGCGATCTTGACGCCGGCCTTGTAGGCCTTGGCGAAGGTCTGTTTGATCTTGGGACCGATCTCGGCGGCTTTGGGCCGCACCAGCTCCGGGAAGTACCCGTCGATCGCGGCTTTGTCGGCGACGAAATTGCCGGCGAGGATGGTCGGAACGTAGTAGGTACCGTGCTCTTTCATGAGCTCCATGGTCTCTTCGTCCATGAGCGTGCCGTGCTCGATCGACCGGATACCGGCGCGAACCGCACGCTTCATGCCTTCGGCGCCGTGGGCGTGGGCGGCGACGTGAAACCCGTAATCGTTAGCGGTCGCAACGATGGCCCGGAGCTCCTCTTCGGTGAATTGCGGGTTCTGGCCGCTCTTGGCCACCGAGAGCACGCCACCGGTGGCGGTGATCTTGATGAAGTCGGCGCCCTCCTTGTAGCGGTGCCGAACCGCCTTGGCGGCGTCTTCGGGGCCGTTAACGACGCCATCCTCGGGGCCGGCGTCGCGGGTGAGATCGTCGCGCAGTCCGTTGGTGGGATCGGCATGGCCGCCGGTCGTCGCCAGGCTCTTGCCGGCGGTGAAGATCCTGGGCCCGGGCACCATGCCTTTTGCGATCTCGTCGCGCAGGGCCACCGTGATGGTGCCGTCGTCGCCCGGATTGCGCACGGTCGTGAATCCCGCCATCAGCGTCCGCCTTGCGTACTCGACGGAGCGCACCGCGTAGGAGGCCGTGTTGAGCTGAACTCTTTCGAGATAGACCTTGGGATTGAGCTCGCCGGTCAGGTGAACGTGCATGTCCATCAGGCCCGGTATGACCGTGGAGTCGCGCAGGTCAATCGCCGTGTCTCCCGAACCGGGCTTCGAATAGCCGTCGCGGACCTCGGCGATCCGGCCGTCCTCGACCACGATCGTGACCTCGCTGCGCGCTTCGTCCGAAACGCCATCGATGAGGCTGCCGGCGTGGACGAGGGTGGCTGCCTGAAGTGATACGGCCGTGGTGAGGCTCGAGAGAGCCAAGACCAAGACGACGAGCGATGGGCGGTTCGGGGATCGGATCATGACGGTCTCCTCGGGAAGGAAGCTGGAAGTGCCGGCTGGCGCAGGTGGCGAAAAAAGCGTGATTTCGAACGAGCGGCGACGATATCATCGGCCGTCCGCGCCTCCTCTGGTTCGGACCACACTCTCCACATGGCCAGAAAGACCGCGAGGAAGCCGGCCGGGAAGACCGGCGGCAACAGAAACAAGAGCCCGGCCCCGAAGGCCAAGGCGAAGTCCACGCCTTCGCGCCGTCGAGCCACGGCCAAGTCGATGGCGGCGGCGCAACGCGAGATCTCGGTCTCGGAGTTCTTCACCAAGAACCGGCATCTGCTGGGTTTCGACAGCCCGACCAAAGCCCTTTTGACCACCATCAAGGAAGCGGTCGACAACTCGCTGGACGCTTGCGAGGAGGCCGGCATCCGGCCATCGCTCGATGTCGTCATCGAGGCGACCAAGGAGAATCGCTATCGGGTGACGGTCACCGACAACGGACCGGGAATCTTGAAGGCCCAGATTCCGAGGATCTTCGGAACACTGCTCTACGGCTCCAAGTTCCACCGCTTGCGGCAAAGCCGCGGCCAGCAGGGGATCGGCATCAGCGCCGCCGGCATGTATGGACAGCTGACGACGGGCAAGCCAATCGTGATCGAGAGCCGGACGTCGAAACGCCGGCCGGCCCACCGTTACGAGCTAGTGATCGATACCAAGAAGAACCAGCCGGTGGTCAAGAAGGACACGACGGTCACCTGGGAGGCAGCCCGCGGCACCCGGGTCGAGATCGAGCTCGAGGGTGTCTACCGGGGCGGCAGGCACGGAGTCGAGGCCTACCTGCGCCAGACGGCGCTGGCCAACCCGCATGTGGAGATCTCGTTCACCGGGCCGGCTGAAGGCGAGCCGACGGTGATCCGGCGATCCAGCGGCGAGCTTCCGGCCGAAGCGCGGGAGATCAAGCCCCATCCGTACGGAGTCGAGGTCGGGCTGCTCTTGCGCCTGCTCAAGGACTCGAAGGCCACCACCCTGAAGTCCTTCTTTCAGACCGAGTTCAGCCGGGTCGGTGGCACCACTGCCAAGCGGATCGCCGAGGGCGGTGGCTTGACTACACGGACCTCGCCGCGACGGGTCTCGGCCGAGCGCGCCGAGCAGTTGATCGCCACGATTCGCGAGACCCGGATTCCGGCGCCGCCGACCGATTGTCTGTCGCCGATCGGTGAAGAGCGGATTCTCGCGAGCCTGAAGGAGCAGGTCGCCGAGGCCGACTTCTACCACGCGGTGACCCGGTCGCCCTCGGTCTACCGCGGTAATCCGTTCCAGATCGAGATCGGACTCGCCTACGGCGGCGAGCTCCCGGCCGAGGACCTCGCTACCGTCTACCGCTACGCCAACCGGGTGCCGCTCCTCTACCAGGCCGGCGCCTGCGCTCTGACCAAGAGCGTTCTCGCGACCAACTGGAAAAGTTACGGGCTACTGAAGGCGCGCGGCGCGCTTCCCACGGGGCCGCTGGTCTTGATGGTGCACATCGCGAGCGTCTGGGTGCCGTTCACCAGTGAGTCGAAGGAGGCCGTGGCCGGCTACGACGAGATCATCAAAGAAGTGAAGCTCGCGCTCCAGCAGGTCGGCCGCCAGCTCGGTACCCACATCAAGCGCGCGGCCAAGGCCAGGGATGCCGAGAGGAAGCGCCAGTACATCGAGAAATACATCCCCCACGTCGGCATCGCCCTGCGCGAGATCCTGGATCTCTCGGATCGCCAGGAGAAGAAGGTGGTGACGACCCTGACCGATACGTTGAGGCGCAGCCGGAAGATGTGACCGCCGTGTGCCATCCAGCACACGGCGGTCATCCCGAGCGTAGCGAGGGATCTCGGCGAGCCGGCTCTCGCGCCACTATCGACGCGATCCTGCACGCTCTCACCACGCATCCTCGTGGCAGCGGGCCGCTTCGAGGCCGCGCGCGAGCTCGAGCTCCGGCCGCCAGCGGAACTTCTCCGAATAGGCGTTTCGCTCGCCTTCGACCGCGTCGGCGATGATCGCTCCCAGCGCCGGCGCGAACTTGAAGGCGTGGCCGCTGCCGCCGGAAGCGACGGTCAAGCCATCCCGCTCGGGGTCGGATGCGATCCAGAGGTCCTCGTCTGGCGTGTCGCAGTAGGGACACAAGCGGGTCTTGACGATCTCGGCTCGGGAAAGGTCCGGCGCCAGGCTCGGGAGGTTCTCGGCCAGAAACGAGCGGAAGCCGGCCGTGATCTCGCCGGGTACGACGAGGTCGTCGCCCTCGGGCCCAACGCTCGGCTCAACACCGACGCCGTGGTGTCCGATCTTGACGACACCTTCCCGTGGATGGAGCGGGAATCCGTAGAACCCTGTGCGGGCGACATCGGCCGTGAAGACCGGAAACCGCTCGGCCTCGAACAACGTCGGATCTTCCGGTCTCAGGTGCCAGACCGGGTGGTAGCTGCGAGCGAGCGACCCGGTCAGCTCGGGCAGGAGCTCGCCGACCCAGGAGCCACCGGTCAGAACCACGGTATCGGCGTCGAAACGCGTACCTCGAGCGGAGGAAACGCCGGCTACTCCGCCGGACGATTCGACCAGTGACGACACCCGCTCGCCTTCTACGATCTCGACCCCGCGCGCACGGGCCTCTTCGATCAGGGCGATCACAACCCGGCCGCTCTCGGCCCAGCCGCCCTTGGCGTGAAAGAAGCCGTCGACAAACCGCTCGTCCCAGGCCGCAAAGCGCTCGACCAGGCGCGCCCCACCGATTCGCTCGGGAGAATGCCCGCGGCGCTTCAGAAGCTCGAAGCTCTCGTGCTCGAACCCGTCCGGCGCCATCTCGTCCAGGCACACCATCACCACGCCGGTCTCGTGGTAGAGAAGGTCGCGATTCTCGGACGACCACCGGCGGTTCCACTCGAGCCAGCCCTCGCGGGCGGTCTCCATCAGGGCCATGTAGTGCTCGTCCGGACCGTACTCCATGCGGCAGACCTTGGAGATGTCGGTCGAGGCGGCAAGGGGGTGTGGGATCTCGCCCTGGTCGAGGAGCGTGATCCGCCAGCCGCGGCGGTCGAGCTCGAGCGCGGCAACCGCGCCCATGATTCCGGCGCCGACGACCAGGGCCTGCCCTTCAGATGTCACGCAACCCTGCGCTCGCCGTTTCGTCTGCCGGGGTCGGCTTTGAGCTCCTGCGGCTCGTGCTTGTCGACTGGCACCAGAAGGCTCAGGAACAGCAGCGACAGAATCGCCGCCAAACCGAAGATGAAAGTGTACGATCTGGCCTGGGCGATGACCCCGGAGGCCCAGCCGGCCGGCACCTTGCCCCAGACCTCGACCGATGCCAGAAGGGTGTAGTGGGTCGCCCCGATCCGCTTGTCGACGCGCGCCATCATGTAGGCAAACAGCGCGGTCGTCAGCGCGCCTCCGAAGAAGTGCTCCGCACAGGTCACCGCGAGCACCCGTTCGGCGGTCGGCTCGACGAGCGTCAGCCACCACTCGCCGATGACCGGCACCACCCTGAAGGCGGCGGCCAGTCCAACCGCGTGCAGTAATCGGATCCTGCTGGCCAGAAGCCCGCCCGCTACCGATCCCAGAATCGAGAACAGCATGCCCCAGGTACCGACCCAGAGTCCGATCTGTTCGCGCGCGAAGCCAGCGTCGACCAGAAACGGCTTGAACATGGTGTCGGCCATGTTCTCGCCCAGCTTGTAGGTGCCGATGAA
>JBHHWO010000104.1:0-16485 GCA_046756565.1 Thermoanaerobaculia bacterium
CCTGCTGTAGAAGCGAGAGGGTCCGGTTCGCGACGTAGGGCTTCGCGCGCATGCCGCCGTGGAGCTTCTCGACGTCGGTTGGCGTCACCGCTCCGACGGGCACCGAGCCGAGCTCGGGGAGCACGTGGCAACGGAAGAGGGTCTCGTAGTAGCGGATCGTTGAGTCTCTTGGCGGACGTTTCTTGGTGGGGAGGTACTCCTGAAGGAAGCGCTCGGACAGATCTGAGACCGTTGGGGATTCCCCGGGTCTCCATGCCGAAGCCGGATCGCCGCCGGCCTTGACTTCCAGCCGGAGATTCGCGGCTAACGACTGAGCTCGATCGGGTGTGATCTCGCCGTAGTTCCCAAGTGTGATTCGTCTTGGTGCGGTCTTCGAGTCCTGACCTTTTCTGCGGTACTGGAAGATGAACACCTTCTTGCCGGCAGGTGTGGCCTTGCAGCCGAATCCGGTGACGTCGGTGTCCCAGAGGAAGACCGGACGGTCGCCTGTACGGAGCGCTTCGACCGAGCGTTTGGTGATTCGCTTTCTCATTCCTCGGCAATCATATAGCAATCACTATGGCTCAAACCAGAGCAAAGCGCAGCAGATAGAACCAATAGAATAAGTACAGAATCAAACCGGAACAGGCTCCAGCAAACTGGCTACCGATGAATGGCATTCAAGAGGTCGTCGGTTCGATCCCGATCGGCTCCACCAGCTATGTCAATAGCCTGCGACGTGCCGCGAGACCGCGTCCGAGCTGGATACGAGGGGTCGACTTCGTAGACGCGCCGAATCAGCTTCGCCCAGCTGAGCCGAGAGCATCGGGTGAACCCGTCCTCGCCCTGCGAGCGGTGTCGACGCCGCCTACTGCTTCGGCAGGCAGAAGTGGCAGGGGCGCCGGCCCTGTTCTAGAGCCTTGGCCAGGGACGTATGGTCCGGCGCCGCCCTCGCGAAAGCGCAGCCGCCGAGGTGATACTTGTCGCCATGGGTGAGAAGGAGTACCGAGTCCTCGGGTCGCAGGGCATCGTGCTGCGCCAGCAGATCGACCGTCTGGCTCTTGCCCGCGGTGTCGGCGAGCGTGGTGGCTGTATTGAGCGTTAGCAGGTCCTGCCGGTCCTCGACCGCCTCAAGCACGTCGTCCGCGCCGGAATCGAGCAGAGCCTGGACCAGGCGCTGGTTACCGGCCCGGGCGACTCCCATGAGCGCCGTTCGCCCCCACCTGCCTTTGAGCCGAACGTCGGCGCCGACTCCGACGAGGGCCAGGATCACATCCTCCTGGGCGGCCGGATCGCAATCGCACCAGGCGGCAACGACCAGCGCCGGGTCCTCGCCGGGCCGGCGGGCATCTACATTGATGCGTCCTGACAGGAGCTCCTTGACCCTGACTGTGTCGCAGGCTTCGGCCGCGACCAGAAGCTCGGCTTCGACCGAGCCCTCGCGGGCCCCAAAGTTGCGGAGCAGACGGACGATCTTCCTCGAGAGTCTCGTGTTGCCGGCGAGCATCGCCCCCATGAGCGGCGTGTTGCCGAGGGCGTCGCGGGCGTTGGGATCGGCCCGGGGCGCTTCGGGGTCCCTGCCGAGGAGAATACGAATCACATTCTTCTCGAGCTTCGGCGCCGCCAGGATGAGCGCGGTCGAGTCGTTGACATCCCGGGCGTCTACGGCGGCGCCCTGGGCGAGGAGACGCGCCACACCATTCCCGTGGCCGTTGACAGCCGCCGCCATGAGCGCCGTTCGACGCTCCTCGCCGGCAGCGTCGATCGCGATGCCCGGCGCGTCAACGAGGGTACCGAGCGCTTCGAGCTTGCCCGCGGCGGCGGCCAGGATCAATGCGCTGTCGGCGTTGACGTCGCGAGCATTGACGTTCGCGCCGTGTCGCAGCAGGGCTTCGAGCACCGACTCGCCGCTCGGGTCGCTCGCCTCCCGGCCCTCTTCGGCCGCGACCATGAGCGCCGTTCTCTGGTGGCTGCCCTGGCCCTCGATATCCGCCTTGTGCTCGATCAGGAGATCGATCAGCTCTGCGCTCGAGCCGGCTGCTGCCGCAGTCAGTGGCCTGGTACCAGCCGTCGCCGTGCCGTTGGCGTCGGCACCCTGTTCGAGCAGTTCCTTTGCGATCCCGTAGGCGCCTCGCTTGCAGGCTTCGACCAGCGGCCGCTCGCGGTGGACGCCGACGGCGTCGGCGTCCGCCCCCTGGGAGAGCCAGTACTTCACCTGCGCTTGGTTCCCGATCCTCGTCGCCTGGATCAGCCGGGCGTCGCTCTCGCCCTCGGTTGCGTCTTTTTTCTTGAGCAGCTTGATGAGCTTGGGCCTGTCCTCCAGGATGGCGATCATCAGTGGTGTTCTTCCCAGCCGGTCGCGGGCGTTGACATTGGCGCCATTCGCGACCAGGGCTTTGGCGGTCTTGAAGTGGTTGCCCTGACAGGCCGCCATCAGCGGAGTCTGGTCGTTGGGGCCGGGTACATTCGCGCTGGCGTCCTCTCCGAGCAGATGCTTGACGATGCCCTCCCTGCCCCGGCCCGCGGCCCGCAGGAGCGGCGTTTTACGCTGCCATTCGGTGTCGTTGACGTCGGCGTCCGCAGCGGTCAGCAATCTGACCGCTTCCAGCTTGTTGTTGTCGATCGCCTCGAGAAGCGGCGTCTTCTTGCCCTTCAGGCGCGCATCGACCGGCGTGTGTTCGGCGAGCAAGCGCTCGATCTCTTGGGTGTCGCCGCGGCGCGCGGCCATGAAGAGCTCTGCCTCTGCCTGGCCGCGCTCGGCGCCTCTGCCTTTGAGCAGCTCGACCATTTTCGAGTTGCCGAGAAGAATCGCGAGCATGAGCGGGCTCTCGCCCCGCCGGGAGGTGGCGTTGACCACCTTCGCGTCGCGGTCGATCAGCAGCTCGGCGATCCGGGGGTCTCCATTCTCGACGGCCAGGAGCAGGGCATCGCGGCCGTCCCGGCGCCGGGTGTCTACCTGAGCGCCCTCGGCGAGCAGCAGTGCTACGACTTCCGTCTGGCCGCGCCGGCAGGCCAGCATCAGCGCGGTATGGCCGTCTCGGCTCTGGGTCTGGATCTTTACATCGGCCTCTATGAGCTGCCGGGCCATCCCCACGCGGCCCGCGGCCGCCGCGATCATCAACGGTGTGTTGCCCTTGGGACCGGTGAGCTCGAGGTCCGGCTCGCGGGGAGGCTCGAGAGCCAGGAGCTGGTCGAGAACCGCCTGGCGGCCGTAGCGGA
Organism: Thermoanaerobaculia bacterium; assembly: GCA_046756565.1. Lineage (GTDB taxonomy): Bacteria > Acidobacteriota > Thermoanaerobaculia > Multivoradales > JAHEKO01 > CALZIK01. The sequence continues at coordinate 3,199 of JBHHWO010000104.1, forward strand.
CCGCTTCGAGGACGGCGGATCGCTCGCGGGAGCCGACGACGTTGACCTCGGCGCCTGCTTCGAGCAGCTCTCCCACCTTGTCGACGTCACCCTGCGCGGCGGCCCGGATGAGGAGCGCCTCGGCCTTGCCTCGCTTGGCTCCCGCCGCGACCAGCGCCTCCTCGATGGGCTGGTTCTGGTCCAAGACGGCAGTCATCAGCGGCGTCGCCCCGAAGTCGTCGGGAGCGTCGACGGCGGGCTCCTCTTTCAGAAGCCGCTGGACGAGAGGCAGATTGCCCTTGCGCGCCGCGACCAGGAGCGCCGTCGCGCCGTTGCGGCCGCGTTGGTCCACGTCGATACCCTCGAGGAGCGCGTCGACCAGCTCGGTGCTTCCGGTGTCGATGGCGACGCCGAGCAGGCTGTCGCCTTCCTTGGTGGACACACCGGTGTTCGCTCCGGCCTTGACCAGGACCCGAGTCGCTTCCGGATCTTCGTTGTCGATCGCCGCCTGGACCGGCGTGGTGCCGTCGTTGCTAGCCTGATTGGGATCGGCGCCGCGTTTCAAGATCAGGTCCTTGACCTCGTTGATTGCCTTGGCGTCGATCAACGCCTGGAGCAGTGTGCGGCCGTCCGGCAGACGCATGTTGGGGTCGAACGCCGGGCGACTCGAGAGTTTCGCGAAGAGCTTGCGCACCTCGTCGACGAGCCCTCGGTTGATGGCGTCGACGATGTCGTATTTGGGGGCGAGCTCGGGCGGCAGGACCGTGCTGGCGCCGGCGTCTTCGAGCAGCTTCATGACCGCGCCGTGCCCGGCTCGAACGGCGATCACGTAGGCCGTCTGGCCGACGTTATCGACCGCCTCGAGGTCTACTCGCGCGTCGATCAACGCGCGGACACAATCGGCGGCGTCGCCTCGAGCCGCCGCCATCAAGGCCGTCGAGCCGAGCAGGTTGTGTGCGTTCTTCTCCACTCCGGCCTCGAGCAGGGCGTCGACGACTTCAGAGTTGCCGGCCCGCTGCGCCGCCTCGATCAGCGGCGTGCTGCCGTCTTCGGCGGCGGTCTCGAGGTCGTCCGAAATAGCTTCCGGCTGAGAGTCGTCGATCAGCCGGCGCAGCTCGGGGAGGTCGCCCCGACGTGCGGCCAGCAGGATCCCCGGCCCGACCACGGCCTCGGCCGGTAACCCGGCCTCGATCAGGGCGTCGCGAACTCCGTCGTGCCCGCCCAGAACGGCAGCCGTGATCGGAGTAAAGCCCCAGTTATCCGACCCCGCCGGATCGGCGCCCTTGCGCAACTGCCCCTTCCAGAGCTTGCGCTTGCGCAGGAACAGGCGGGCTGTATTCTCCTGACCGGACCGGGCGGCAATCAACAGGCCGGTATCGCCCTTCTCGGTGCTCGCATCCAGTCCCGCCTTCAGCCCCGCTTTCAAGAAGAGCTCCATCACCCAGGGCCGGCGGTCGCCGAACGGAACCCGCTTGTGGAACTCCTCGAGCGTCGGCGGGATTCCGAGCTTGACCAGCTTGTGGCGGTACCAGAACAGTAGGGTCTGGCGCAGCCCCAAGAGCCCCCCGATCAGGGCAACGATTGCGCCCAGGATTTTCAGTAGACCAAGCATGGGCCAGCCCTCCTCGACCGATCAGAATCTACAGACGCGGCGAGCCCGCAGCGCTCGCCTGCTCCCCTCGAGCTCGCGCTCGCTCTCTTTGTGCAAAATCGCCTGGCTACTTCTACCGCGAGGCGACTCGCTCCAACAATACCCCGTAAGGCTGCGCGTAAGCCACCTCCCTGGGTGGGCCGTAGAAGCGGGGAACTTGAAGGCTGTCCACGAATAGCCGGCGCCTAGCAGGCTCAGCGAGCCTGGGGAGGATCGGGCTGCACGAGATCGGTGAGGCCTCTCGAGATGCGCTCGATAAGCTCTTCGGGAGGGTCTCCTGCAGCCTCGGAACCCGCCTGTCTGAAAGCTTCGAGACCATCGCTGACTCGCGCTGGTGCATCCTCCACTTTAGCCGCAGCGGAGCAAAGCACGATGCGGATCTTCTGGGCCTGCAACTCGATATCCACCGGCCTGCCCGGCGACCCGTTCAAGGTCCTCACCGGGGCGGCATCACCTTCCATGCCGGCGGCCTCGCGACCTTTCGGAGCGACTCGCAAGTCGAAGCGGGCGGGTCGCTCGGGGTCTTGATCGGGTCCGTGCCGGGCTGCCCGTAGGGCACCGCGAAGGACGCCACCCGGCACAGGCCGCGAGTTCTTCCAACGCCTTCCCACCTGAAGAGGCAGCTTGTTCTCCACCTCCAGGCACGTTGTTGCATTGTCGGGAGGCCACCATGCTGACGGCCATGGATCACGAGCGCCCACTTGGTTGGGCCCACTGGCGAATGAGCCTGTCGATAGCCTTCGCATCCCTGCTGATCGGTACCGCTGCTTTCGCACAGAGCCTGGCTCCACTCGCGATGCGATCTTCTCGTAGGCGCGGCCTGCCCGCGATCGCGGCCTTCATCTCGGCCGTGTACCTACTTCTTTGGGCGACTTCGGCCGGCGCCGGAGTCGACTTGGGTGATGGGGGCAAAGTCACGTTGAGCGGCGATTTCCGGGCGCGGCTCGAGCAGGACTTCGACTCCCAGCGAGCCGACGGCCGCGAGCGTGACGATCGGCTGCGTCTCCGGGCACGGGTTCGACTCGGCATCACCTGGAGGGCCACGGAGTCGCTGACCGTCGGCGCACGCCTCCGCTCGGGCTCGGACGAAAGCCACCAGTCGCCTCACGTGACGGTCGTCGACTTCGACGACAACGACACGGGCGACGCGGACTTCAACCTCGACAAGTGGTACCTCCAGGCCAAGAAAGACGACCGCTGGGCCTGGGTCGGCAGGAACTCGTTCCCGTTCTGGAAGGCGAACGAGTTCTTCTGGGACGACGACGTAACCCCGGCCGGCGTGGCAGGAGGGTTCCGCCGAGTGCTCGGAGAGTCCGGCGACAACCGGAGCCTGGACTTTCGGCTCGGTTATTTGACGCTCCCGGTCGGCATGCAGGAGTTTTCGGGCAACCTGGGCGGCGCTCAGCTGGTGTTCGCCAACAAGGGCTTCACCCTCGCGGCCGGGCTCTTCGATATCGATGCCGCCAGCTCGGACCCGGACGCCACCGTTCTGCGTAATGGCAACGGCTTGCGCGATTACCGGATCTGGGTCGTCAATGTGCAGGCCAAGCGGAGGGCGGGCGGGCGTCCGCTCGCTCTTGGCGTCGACTTCATGCACAATGACCAAAGCTACGGCAGCTCCGATCCGTTCGGCTTCGCCAACCGAGACGAGACCGACGCCTATGTCGCGTCCATCGTCCTCGGACAAACCAAGGCGAGAGGCGACTGGCTCGCCGGTCTCTACTACGCCCACATCGAAGCGCTGGCCGTGGCCGCCTCCTATGCCCAGGACGACTGGATCCGATGGGGTTCCGCCATCGAGGCCGATTCCAGCGACCTCGAAGGCTTCGAGCTTCGCTATGCGCGTAGTCTCGGCCAGGGGCAGAACCTCGTCGTCCGCCTCTACCTGGTCGAAGCGATCACCAGTCGCCAAGACGGCAATCGCTTTCGACTGGACTACAACCTGAAGTTCTGAATGCCGCGTCGGTCGGGCTCGCGGCCCTCAACAGGTCGTCGCTTCGATCCCGATCGGCTCCACTAGCTGTTCTCTCCAGCCACCAGGGCCGCCGTTCATTCTGGATGGGGAGGCCTCCAACCCGCACCTGGCCGATGAGCTGGTCCCCCACGGTCGAGTATCGTAGCCAGGCCGCGATAAGGTCGACGGCCTATGACCGCAATTCCTGATTCCCCCGCCGAATCTCTTGCCAGGCAGCTTCGGAGCGCCTGTCTCTTGGCTCTTGTGGTGGGACTGGTGCCGACAAGCTTGGTCCCCTGCCGGGCTCAAGTTCCCATCATCCAGCCGGGCGCGCCGGGCGAGCCGGCGCGCGAGCTCAGCGCCGACGAGGCGATCGAGATAGCCGACACGAGCTACTCGCCGGCTGACGCGCTGTTCATGCAGGACATGATTCCGCACCATCACCAGGCCGTCGAGATGTCCGCGCTGGTGGCCGACCGCACCAACCGGCCCGAGCTCGTCGATGTAGCCGGGCGCATCGACGCCTCGCAGAAAGACGAGATCGAGTTCATGCAGAGGTGGCTCGCCGAGCGCGGCGAGCGCGTGCCGGATCCGACCGCGTACGAGGCGATGCACACCGCCCACTCGATGGCCGGCATGGCCACGCCGGAGCAGATGGCCGAGCTCGCGGCATCGGAAGGCACGGCATTCGACCGATTGTTCCTGAAGCTGATGATCACCCACCACGACGGCGCGGTGAAGATGGTCGAGGAGCTGCTCGAACAGCCGGGCTCGGCCTACGATCCTGTGCTTTTCGAGTTCACCACGGACATCACCAACGACCAGAACGCCGAGATCGAGCGCATGAACGCGCTCCTGATCAGTCTCTCCGACGACCCGCGCGCGGCACTGGCCGCCGGTTTCGAAAACGCCGGCCAGGCCCTGCTGAACCTCGAGCTCGTGGCATCGTTGCCCAAGCCCGCTGGCTTTTTCGACCCGAAGAACCCGGCGGGGCTTCCGCCGGAGCGCCTCCAGACTGACACCGCCGGGGACGAAGCGGACGATGAGGACGCTGGGGACGAAGCGGAGGCGGAGGACGGTGGGGAACCCGAAGGGCCGGAAGGGGAGGAAGAAGAGGAAGAAGAGGACGACGACTCGGACGGTCGCTCGCCGCTGCTCTCCTTCGCCAACACCGACATGGCTTTCGCCGGCGACGTGATGGTGGCCGGCAACTACCACGGTTTCAACCTCTACCGGTTGGCTGACGGGGGGCGGCCGGAGCTCTTGAGCTCCGTTGTCTGCCCGGGCGGCCAGGGCGATGTGTCCATCGTCGGCGACCTGCTGATCATGTCGGTCGAACAGACCCGTGGGCGGCTCGATTGCGGGCTCGAAGGCGTGAACGAAGACGTCAGCGCCGAGCGGTTTCGTGGGCTCCGCATCATCGACATCAGCGATCTGACCCGGCCGGTGCAGGTCGGCGCGGTCCAGACCTGCCGCGGCTCGCACACGCACTCGGTGGTCTCCGGGCCCGGTTTGGGTACCGGGGAGGGTGGGGGCGAGGACGGAAAGATCATCGTCTACAACTCCGGAACCAGCTCGGTGCGCGAGGAGGAGGAATTGGCAGGCTGCATCGACGAGTCTCCCGGCGACGACCGCACCGCGCTGTTTCGGATCGACGTCATCGAGATCCCGGTCGATCGGCCGGCCGAGGCGCGCATCGTCGACAGCCCGGCCGTGTTCGCCGATCCCGAGCTGGGTGTCCTGGCTGGGCTGTGGAAAGGCGGCGACCACGGCGACGAAACGCAGGAGACCCGACGGACCGACCAGTGCCACGACATCACCGTATTCCCCGAGCGCGGGATCGCCGCCGGCGCATGCTCGGGCAACGGCATCCTGTTCGACATCTCCGATCCGCTGAATCCGACCCGCATCGATGAGGTCGTCGACAGGGGCTTTGCCTACTGGCACTCGGCCACTTTCAACAACGACGGCACCAAGGTCATCTTTACCGACGAGTGGGGTGGCGGCAGCCGGCCGCGCTGCCGGGCCTACGACCCGCTTGACTGGGGCGCGGACGCGATCTACGACATCGTGCCGACCGAAGATGGGGGCGAGAAAGGAGCCAAGCTCGAGTTCCGTGCCTACTACAAGATGCCTGCGCCGCAGCTCGAGGAGGAAAACTGCGTGGCGCACAACGGCTCCATCGTGCCCGTACCGGGCCGGGACATCTTCGTCCAGGCCTGGTACCAGGGCGGCCTCTCGGTGGTCGACTTCACCGACTCGGCCAACCCGGTCGAGATCGCGTACTTCGACCGCGGGCCCATCGACGCCGAGGATCTGATCCTCGGCGGGTACTGGTCGACCTACTGGTATGACGGCAGGATCTACGGCACCGAGATCGCGCGCGGCCTGGACGTGCTGGCGCTGGTGCCCGGTGAGCACCTGTCCGAGCACGAGATCGCGGCGGCGGCGGTGGCCGACGAGGGCGGCGTGTTCAACCCGCAGCAACAGTTCCGCGTGGGCTGGCCGGCCGAGCCGGTCGTGGCCCGGGCGTACCTGGACCAGCTCGAGCGCGGGGAGGCGCTGTCGGAGGAGCTCGCGGTGGACCTGGCCGAGGCGCTCGACCGCTCGGCGGTGCGCCTCGAGGACGGCGAGCGTGACGAAGATCTGGCCGCCGGTATTGAATCGCTGGCGGCGGCGCTCGAAGAAGAGGGCGAAGGCAAAGGCGAGCGCGACACCATTGCACGAGTGCGACGAGAGGCGCTGGCCGAGACGTTGAGCGGCATCGCGGCGAGGCTGCGCTGAAGGGACCTCCAATGACCACAAGTCGAACCCGCGTGATCGCCACCTCCAAAGCCGAGCCCGGAAAGGAAGGGGAGCTCGATCGAAGGGGACGTGGATCTGCGTCTCTACGAGCTCGTCGGTTGACCGCCTTTCGCTAGACTGCCGGCTGATGACAAGCCGGTGGGCCAGCTTGCGCGTGGGGTTCGTGGCCCTCGCCGCGGTGGCGCTCGTCTCCGGCCCTCGTGCGTCGGCGAGCCCCGGGGCGCTGCGGGTGGCGGTGGCGGCGAACTTCGCCGCGCCAGTGATCGAGCTCGCGAAGCAGTTCGAACTGGAGACCGGGTATTCGGTCTCGGTCGTTTCGGGGTCAAGCGGAAAGCACTACGCCCAGATCGTCAACGGCGCCCCGTTCGACGTCTTCTTCGCTGCCGATCGCGAGCGGCCCCAGAAGCTCGAGGAGAGCGGACTTGCGGTCGTGGGATCCAGGTTCACCTACGCCTCGGGCAGGCTGGTTCTCTGGAGTGTGGACGAGGAAGCGGTTCGAAACGGCGCGGAGGCGCTCTCCTCGACCAGTGTCCGCCGACTGGCGATGGCCAATCCGCGGCTGGCGCCCTACGGCCGGGCCGCGGCGGAGATTCTCGAGCGTTACGGGCTGTCGAGCTCATTCGCGGGCCGGATCGTCCAGGGCGAGAGCGTGGCCCAGGCGTTTCAGTTCGTGGCGAGCGGCAATGCCGAGCTGGGCTTCGTCGCGTTGTCGCAACTGCGAAGCCTGCCGGCGGGACTGAAGGGCTCGAGCTGGCTGGTGCCCGGCGATCTGCACACGCCCATCGAACAGCAGGCGGTGCTGCTGAAGGATGGCCACACGGCGCACCGGTTTCTCGAGTTCGTGGCGAGCGACGCCGCGCGCGAGCTGATCCGGAGCTATGGCTATGAAGCGCCCTGAGGGCAGACGAGTGTCTCTCGATGCCGGCAGCTGATCTCAGGGCGCTCGCCCTGACCCTCGAGCTGGCCGCGGTCTCGACGCTCATCCTGCTCCTCGTCGGCACGCCCCTGGCCTGGTGGCTGGCGCACTCCAGCTTCCGGCTCAAGGTCGCGGTCGAAGCGCTGGTCGCGCTGCCACTGGTGCTGCCGCCGACGGTGCTGGGGTTCTATCTGTTGGTCGCCCTGGGGACCCGGGGACCAGTGGGCCGATTAGTCGAAGCGCTCGGCGGCCAGGCGCCGGCATTCACCTTTAGCGGGCTGGTGATCGGCTCGGTTCTCTATTCGCTGCCGTTCGTGGTACAGCCTCTTCAGAACGCCTTCGGGAGCATCGGGCGCCGGCCGCTCGAGGTCGCCTCGACGCTGGGCGCCTCGCCCTGGGATCGCTTCTGGTCGGTCGCCGTGCCGCTGGCGCGGACGGGCTTCGTCACCGCGGCGGTTCTCGGCTTCGCGCACACGATCGGCGAGTTCGGTGTGGTTCTCATGATCGGCGGAAGTATTCCGGGTGAAACCCGCGTTCTTTCGATCGCGATCTACGAGCACGTCGAAGCGCTCGAGTACTCCAGGGCTCATTTGCTGGCGGGTGGGCTTCTGGCGCTTTCCTTTGTTCTGCTCTTGGTCGTCTACGCGGTCAACCGTAGATACGTGGTGGGGAAGGCATGACCCTCGAGGCGCGATTCCGGCTGCGACGCGGGGAGTTCGAGCTCGACACCGAGTTCGAGGCGCCGGCGCGCGGAGTCACCGCGGTGTTCGGCCCATCCGGCGCCGGAAAGACGCTCCTGCTGCGGGCGATCGCCGGCCTCGAAGAGGCCCCCGGCGGCTTCTTCCGCGTCGGCGAAGAGATCTGGCAGAGCCCGGACGTCTTCGTGCCGACCCATCGCCGGCCCCTTGGCTACGTGTTCCAGGAAGCCAGCTTGTTCGCCCATCTGACGGTGGCAGCGAACCTCAGCTATGCCGAGCGCCGGCGGCGGCACGGCTCGAGGCACGTCGATCGCCGGGAGGTGGTGCGGCTCCTCGGGATCGAGGGCCTACTCGATCGCAGGCCGGCCGGCCTCTCGGGCGGCGAGCGCCAGCGGGTCGCGATCGCCAGGGCGCTTCTGACCGGACCTCGGCTCCTGCTGATGGACGAGCCGCTCTCGGCTCTCGACCTCGCGGGCCGGGCCGAGATCTTTCCCTTTCTGGAGGATCTGCACCGGACGCTGGATGTTCCGATCCTCTATGTGAGCCATGCCGTGGACGAGGTAGCCCGCCTGGCCGATCATCTGGTGATCCTCGACGGCGGTCGGGTGTCGGCCGCGGGCGGCGTAGCGGAGATCCTGACCCGGACCGACCTTCCCCTGGCGGGGACCGACGAAGCCGCCTCGGTGGTCGAAGCCCTGGTGGTCGAGCACGACGTCGAGCATGCGCTGACCTATCTGGCATTCCCGGGGGGCCGCCTCATCGTGGCCGGGAGCTCGCTCGCGATCGGGACGGCGGTTCGGGTCCGCGTCCTGGCGCGCGACGTCAGCCTGACCCTCGAGCGCCAGGAGGGCACGAGTATCCTGAACATCTTTCCGGCCCGGATCGACGAGATGAGGGCGCTCGATGCGTCCCAGGTGGCGGTGCGCCTGGATCTCGCCGGCGTCGGCCTGCTGTCGAAGATCACCCGGAAGTCGGCGGAAGCGCTCGAGCTCGAGCCAGGCAAGGAGCTCTTCGTTCAGATCAAGGCGGTCGCACTGCTCAGATAGTGAGATAGGTCGCGCTATCTAGGAGGTGGGAGCTCGAGCGAAAGGTCCTCCGGCCGGAGGCACCTGCGATCGTCACAGGCCTGGATCGTCAACTCGAGACGGACGATCGAGGGCGGATCTCCGGTTCCGTGCTCGAGCGCCGCTCGGATCGGCACGACGCCGTCCAGAACCGCGAGGGGCTCGTCCTGGAACCCGAGTGTCACACGCCGGGCGGCGGGGTAGGTCACGTCCGAAAGCGTCCAATCAGAACCGTTTGCGACCAGCCGGGTCGGAATCAGCTCATCCTGAAGTGGCCGATCCGAGTTGACGTGCCAGCCGTCAGCGATCCGGAGGACCACCTCCAGAGCGCCGGTTCCGCCCGATCCCGGTGTGATAGACGCCCGCGCCCGGACCACTCCTCGTGCCCCGTACTCGAGCGGTCCGGCGCTACCGGCGAGGAGCTCTTCGGCACCCAGCAGCATGTAGCTGAAAAGATCGGGCGACCGGTGGATGAGGCCCGAGAACGCGGCCAGCGAAGCCTCCGCGGTCCGTCGGTAGCTGGGATCGTCCGAGCGGCGCGAAAGCAGAGCCAGTGCCCGGACCGCGACCGAGTTTCCCGACGGAACGGCGCCGTCGATGGGGCTCTTCGGCCGAACCGGTAGCCGCCCGCCGTGGTCGCCCTCGCCGACGAAAAAGCCGCCGGCCACGTCGTCCCAGAAACGCTCGACGGTGATCTCCGCGAGCGATCGGCATCTCTCGAGCCAGCGCCGCTCCCCGGTGGCGTCGTAGAGGACGATGAGCGCCTCCATTAGATAGACGTAATCGTTGAGGGTCGCCTCGACAGACGAGTTGCCGTCAAGGTGTATACGCCAGAGCCGCCCGTCCGGGCGGCGGTTGTGCCACCACAGGAAGTCGGTCGCTCGCATCGCCGCTTCGAGGTACCGGTCCTCACCGAGGATCCCTCCGGCCCGGGCCAGGGTGGATGCCATCATCGCGTTCCAGGCGGTGACGGTCTTCTCGTCGCGGAGCGGGTGCTCTCGCGTTTCGCGAACCTCGTAGAGCTGCTGGCGGATGCGGTCGACCCGGTCGAACAGCTCCCCGAGGGGAAGTCCCAGCTCGCTCGCGACTGCGGGTAGCGGCTTCGGAAGGTGGGGGATGTTCTTGCCCTCGAAGTTGCCTTCTTCCGTGATTCCGAAGACGCGGAGGGCGAGCTCGGCATCCGCCGGCACGAGCACGGCCCGGATCTCGGCCGGGGTCCAGACGAAGAACTCGCCCTCGCGCTCCTCGCTGTCGGCGTCGGTGGCCGAGTAGAACGCGCCCGCGGGCGAGGTCATGTCGCGCAGGACGTAGTCCAGGGTCTGGCGCGCGACGCGCTCGAAGGAGGGATCTCCGGTAAGCGCGGCCGCCTCGAGGTAGGCGCGGCCCAGATGCGCCTGGTTGTAGAGCATCTTCTCGAAGTGGGGAACCAGCCACTCGGCGTCGGTCGAGTAGCGATGAAAGCCGCCGCCGATCTGGTCGTAGATGCCGCCCCGCGCCATGTGGTCGAGAGAGGTCTCGACCGCGGCCAGCACGCGCTCGTCATCGAGCCGCAGGGCTCGGTCGAGAAGGAACAAAAGCTTGGCTTCGTGAGGGAACTTGGGTGCTCCCGAGAAGCCGCCCAGGCGGCTGTCGTGGCGCGCGAGGCTCCGTTCGACGGCGATGTCGATGAGGTTGGTACCCACCTCGACGGTCTCGCCCGCGGCGGCGGTCGCCCGGCCGACGGCTTCGGCCAGCTTCTCGGCCTGCTCGAGAAGCTGCGGGCGCCGGTCTCGCCATGCCGCGGCCACCTGCTGAAGCAGGTCGACGAAGGTGGCTTCGGGATAGTACGTGCCCCCGAAGAAGGGCCTGCCCTCGAAGTCCAGGAAGCTCGACATCGGCCAGCCACCGCGCCCGGTGAGAAGCTGGACAGCGGTCATGTAGACGTCGTCGACGTCCGGTCGCTGCTCTCGATCCACCTTGATCGAGATGAAGTGCTGGTTCATGACCCGCGCGACCGCCGCGTTGTCGAAGCTCTCCCGCTCCATCACGTGGCACCAGTGGCAGGTGGAGTAGCCGATCGATAGAAAGATGGGCTTGTCCTCCCGGCGCGCCTTCTCGAATGCATCCGCTCCCCACGGATGCCAGTCGACCGGATTGTGAGCGTGCTGGAGAAGATAGGGAGAGTCCTCGAGAATCAACCGGTTGACGTGGAGCGGGCTACCGTTCGGGCGGAGGAGCTCGGTGCGTGGCTCGTAGTCCGATCCCTTGGCCTGGTAGGCGCTCCAGAGCCGCGCGCCGAGCCCGTCCGAGAATCCGGTCGCTCCGGGAGGGCGAACCCAGGCACTCTCCTCTGCCTGCGGGCGCTCTTCCGCCTGCAGGCGATCTATTGGGTGCTCCGAGGCACCGGCCAGGCCGGATGGGCCGAGCACTACCGCAATGGCGGTCCAGTTGAAGACGAATGCGCGGAGCATCTGGAAGGGAGACTACGCGAGGGCGTGGACTCCTGCTAGCGAACCTCGCTCGCGTGGCCTCCGGGGGCTGCCCCTGAACCGGCCGGAGCGGTAGGTGGTGCTGAACCGAGCGCGCCTCTCGGTGTAGGGTCGCGCCATGTTTCGAGTGGTCCGAACCGTAGTCACCGTTCTCGTTCTCGCAGCACAGGTATCCGCGCAGGCTGCTCATGCCGAAGAGTCCGCCGAGCCTCTCCGCGTGGGCTTCCTGATCGTAGACGGCGTCTACAACAGCGAGCTCGTCGCTCCCTACGACATCTTTCATCACACGGTGTTCCACACCCAGCCCGGGATGGAGCTCTTTACCGTATCGCCCGACGGCACATCGGTGACCACGTTCGAAGGGCTCGAGATCGCCGCTCACTACGGGTTCGAGAACCACCCGGAGATCGATGTCCTGGTAGTTCCGAGCGCCGAGCATTCGATGGACACCGATCTCGAGAACGAGGTCACGATGGCGTGGGTGCGCGAGATCGGAGCCGACGCCGACTACCTGGTCTCGCTCTGCGACGGCGCGTTCGTGCTCGCGGCCGCGGGGCTTCTCGACGGCCTCGCGAGCACCACTTTTCCGGGCGACGTGGACAGGTACGTCGAGATGTTTCCGGATCTCGACGTCCGTCGCGGCGTGAGCTTCGTTCACGACGGTCGCGCCCTCACTTCGCAGGGCGGCGCGCGCAGCTATGATGTCGCGATGTATCTGGTAGATCTCATCTACGGTGAGGAGGTGGCCAAGGGGGTCGGCCGGGGGATGGTCATCGACTGGCCCAGCCCGGATGTCCCACACCTGGTGGTCTCGGGCATGAAGCGACAATGAAGAAGGCCGGCCCTTTCCGCATCGATGCCCTCCCTGCCGAGCGTTCGGGAGAAGGACCCTGGTCCGGCCCGCTTCTGCGGACGATCGCTCAGAACTGTCCCGACCATCTGATGCTCCTCGACGAGAGCTGCCGGATCCGGTTCATCAACCGCGCGGTGGCCGACCTCTCCGTCGAAGAGGTGATCGGAAGGACGGTGTTCGAGCTCGTCTCCGAGGATCAGCGCCCGGCCATGCTCGCGTGCTTCGGGAAGATTCGCGAGAGCGGCGAAGACGGCGACTACCGGGTCACCTCCGAGGATCCCCAAGGCAGGGAAAGGATATTCGAGTCGCGGGTGTCGCTGACTGCGGAAACCGCCTCGGTGCGGGGCTTCGTCGTCCAGAGCCGTGACGTGACCGATCGGCAAATGGCGACTCGGGCCTTGCAGAAGTCCGAGCAGAAATACCGACGCCTGTTCGAGAACGCAACCGACGCGATCCTGATGACCCTGCCGGGCGGCCGAATCCTCGACGCCAACCCGGCCGCAGTCAAACTCCTGGGCCTCGATTCCAGAGAGGAGGTTCTGGCTCGAGATGCGAAGTCGTTCTACCGCGAGCCGGAGCGCCGCGGGCAGTTGCTCGGGCGTCTCTTGGATGCCGGCCAGCTCGAGGACCAGGAAGTGGATCTGGTAGACGCCGCCGGCAACGAGATCAAGGCGCTCGTATCCACGAGGGTGGTGCGAGACGACGAGGGGGCCGCGGCCTCGATCCTTGCGATCGTGCACGACGTCACGGAGCGCAACCAGCTCGAACAGCGCCTCCAACGATCCCAGAGGATGGAGGCGATCGGCCAGCTGGCCGGGGGCGTCGCCCACGACTTCAGCAATATTCTGACCGTCATCACCGGGCACGCCGAGATCCTGGTGGACGACTCACCGCCCGGG
>JBHHWO010000105.1:0-16395 GCA_046756565.1 Thermoanaerobaculia bacterium
CCGGCTCGGACTCAGGCGGATCCTGAGCCCACAGCGGCCCAGCGACCATGGAGACCGAAGCGGCAAGGACACCGGTCGCGAGCCGATGAGCGGCCTTGCGTCTCCGCTTCGACGCGGGTTGTCGACCTTCGCCCACCAGCCTAGGTCCTGGCCGTTGCGCGGCCTTCTCCGAAGATGACCCGCACGATGAAGTCTCGTGTGCCCACGAGCGCTTCGGTTTGGATTCTCTGGTGATCGTCGGTAGGCAGGCCGTCGACAAGGGTGGGATGGTCCTTCGAGAGGTTGCGGATGAAGACGTGACCGTCCATCTGGAAGAACTCGAACTGCTCCGGAGAGGTTCCGGGCTCGTCGAGCAGGACGCAGTCGCAGGTCGAGCGCGCGCCCACGACCGCCTTCTCGAGCAGCGTGACGTTGTAGGTGCGGCCGGGCTGCTTGCCGCGAACGACGATCAGCCGCACGACCCGCAGCTTGACCGGCCGTGGCGGCCGGGTGGTCATGACGCCGGTAGGCGTCGTGAAGCTCTGCGCCTCGACCGGCTCGGCTCTGGGCACGACACTCAGATCGACGTCGGGCAGGTCGGGTTCGGGAGTTATCGCCCCCGTGGCTCGGCGCTGCCACATCAGCCAGCCGGCTGCGGCCGCGGCGAGGAGAGGCAAGAGCGGCCAGGGCCAGCCCCAGCCTGAAACGGTACTCGCGTCTTCGGCGGCAACTGTTTCTTCGGCCGGCGTCGAATCGGGCGAGGAGGGGGTCGCCGGCTCGCTCGGGAGAGCGGCGCCCGCCGCCATTGCGGGTGGTAGCAGCCGGATCTTCTGGCCATCGGAGAGCACGCGCTCGCCCTCGGACAGGTTGACCTGGAGACGGTAGCTCTCGCCGTCCCGGCGGCAGTCCGGACAGGAGAAATCGAAGACCCAGACATTGTGAATCGCCTCGCGGATTGACGCGTAGAGCGACGCCAGATTGTCGGTCGAGCCTTCGAAGAAGGCACCTCCGGAATTGGTCGAAAGACGCCGGAGCAGCTGGAGGTAGCGCCCCCGCTCGGTTCGGTTACGGATCCTGCTCAGACCGATCGCATAGATCGGAGTCGGGTCATCCTTGAGGGCGGCCAGGACGTCGTCGAACGACCAGCCGCTGCCTTCGTCGCGGCCATCGGTGAGAACCAGCAGTGCCCGGCGCCCTGGCAGCGCCGGATCGCGGCGGCGGGCGAGCTCGAAGCCGTTGTGAAGGGCCTCGAAGAAGACGGTCGAGTCGTCGGTGGGGCCCAGGGCTTGAACGCTCTCCCGAAGCTCCGAAACATCGTTGGTGAAGTCGACCACCAGGCGACTCTCGCTCCCGAACGCCAGGATTGCCGCCCGGTCCTGGGGACGCAGGCTGACCATCCAGTTCTCGAGCGACGCCTGAATCAGCGCGAACTCGTTCACGCTCAGAGATCGCGAGATATCGACCATGAAGATGTAGGCGACGCCTTCGTCGCTCTGCTGGAAGGACTTCATCTCGTCCAGACTCAGCTCGTATTCACCCAGAGAGGCGGTGATCGTCGCGTCCTCGAGCCGGAAGACGGGCTCATTGCGCTCGTCGAGTACACGAGCGTAGGCGCGGATCGCGGTTGGAGTGTCCTCCAGCATGGCGGTCTGGCTGAGCTCGAACGAGCGCAGCGCTCCGTTCGCCGCGCCGGTGGCGAGAGTGAGAACGGCGAGAGCGAAGATCGCGACCGCTACCGCTCGAGCTCTTCGGGAGCCCGGTGAACTCGGGGCCGACAGGATCATTTCGAGACCGTTCCCGGCCAGTCGAATCGACTGCGATAAGTAGCGATGATTCAAGGGTTTCCCTTGCTCCGGAGGACCCCGCATCGAGGGTCGCTTATGCTACCATTCCTGCCCTTATGGAACCGATTGTTTCGCCCCGCAAGGCCGAGTTGCTCGGCTCCACGTTCCGCCGGCTCGTCCGTCGTGGAGCGCGGTCTCATGTGGCGAAACTGCTAGCGAAAACCAGGCCCGAGGACGTAGCCCTGCAGCTGCGCGGACTGACTCCATCGGAGCAAGCGAGTGTGTTTCGCATGCTGCTGTCGGACTTTCAGGAGAGCGCGGGCGACGTCCTGATCGAGCTCGAACCGTCGTTGCGGTCACGAGTTCTGGAGGAGCTGAGTGAGCGCGAGGTGGAAGCCCTCTTCCGGTTGATGCCGGTCGACGACGCCGTGGCGGTGGTCGAGGATCTGCCGCCGGAGCTCCAGGCGTCGGTCATGGAGCTGATCGAGCGACCGGATCTCGAAGAGGTGCAGGAACATCTGACCTATGAAGATGATTCGGCCGGCCGGATCATGGACACGCACTTTCTGGCGCTGCCGGAAGACACCTCGGTGGGCGAGGCCATCCAGGTCATCCAGAGAGATCGCGACATCGAGAACATCTTCTATCTCTACGTAGTCGACAGGGAGGAGCGGCTGGTCGGCGTGACCTCGCTCAGACAGCTCCTGCTGAACCCGCCCGAAACGCCGCTGGCGGATCTGATCTCGCGTTCGATTATCCGCGCCGATATCGACACCGATCAAGAAGAGGTTGCCAGCCTTGCGAGTCGCTACGACCTGCTGGCCATTCCGGTTACCGACGGGGAGGGCAGGCTCGTGGGTATCGTCACGGTCGACGACATCATCGACGTTGTCAGTGAAGAGGCGACCGAGGATTTCTTCAAGATGGTCGGCACCTCGGACGACGAAATCGTCTACCAGGATCGCTCCTTCAAGGTCTTCGGCATTCGCTTTCCGTGGCTGGTTGTCAATTTGATCGGGCTGGCCGTGGCCGGATTCTTGATCCACTGGTTCGAGATACAGCTGAGCGAGGCGCTGTTTCTGCTGCCGTTCGTTCCAGTGGTCATGGGCATGGGTGGCAACATCGGCAGCCAGACTTCGACCATCGCGGTGCGCGGGCTGGCCACCGGTAGGATCACGCTCCAGCGCGGTACCACGCGAAAGTTCCTTTGGCAGCAGTTCAAGGTGGGCGCGTTGATCGGCATCGCTTGCGCGCTCCTGGCCGCCGCCGGAGCCTTCGTGCTGCCGCGAATCGGGGTTCTCGAGCTCGGCAGTGAAGTCGCGCTCGTGCCCTACGCGCTCGTGGTCGGAGTGTCTCTGTTTCTCGCTATCGTGGTGGCCTCGGTCAACGGCGCCTTCATTCCGCTGGTGTTCGAGAGGCTGGGTATCGATCCGGCGGTCGCTGCCGGTCCGCTGGTCACGACCTCGAACGACATAACCGGAATCATCATCTATTTCGGCCTGGCCTCGCTCCTGATCAGTCGGCTCATCGCGTAGCAGGGGCTCCGGCAGCAAGAGAATCCCATGGGACTCCACTCGGGAGAGGCCGTCATCCTGGACGTCATGGACCTCCAGGAGTACGACCGGATCGTTGTCTTCCTGACCCGGAACCTCGGCAAGAAACGGGGTGTGGCCAACGGAGCGCGGCGCAAGTACAGCCGCTTCGCCGGGCAGCTTCAGCCCCTGGCCAAGGTCGAGATGACCTGGTACGAGAGGGAGGGTCGGGATCTGGTCAGGATCTCGAGCTCGGATTTGATCCGCGCCGCCGACCCCCTGCAGGCGACGCTCGAGGGAATCCTGCTCGGCTCGTACCTGGCGGACCAAGCCGACGCCTTCGTGCAGGAGAATGAAGATAGCGAGCTTGCGTTCCGGCTGTTGGACTCGACGCTCGAGTCGCTCCTTCGGGGTTGTGACCTGGATCTCGCGGCGCGCTATTTCGAAGCCTGGGTTCTACGGCTCACCGGCCTGCTGGGCGTCTCTGAAGAGTGCCCGTCGTGCGGCCGTGTGTTCAGCGAGCTCGGCGCCGACGGCGAGCCCCTGGGCGCCGCGCTTCCGTCGTCCGACGAGACCGTGCTCTGCCGGGAGTGCGCCGGCCAGGGCGGCCTGCCGGTGACCGATCCCTCGCTGGCCTTTCTGCGCGATATCAGCCGGCGCAGTCTCGAGAAGATGCGCAACGAGCCCCCGGGCGCCGACACTCTGCGCCAGATGGAGGCAATCTGCGCGCGGATTCGGAGGACTTTTTTGCAGCAGGAGTTGAAGAGTTATCGCATTATGCGGGAAACTCTGGCCGGCCTGCCGCGCGAAGGCGCCCCGCCTCCGACCCCGGGACCACAACACCATGAATAGCTTCCAGGATCTGATTCTCAAGCTGTCGGAGTATTGGGCGGAGCAGGGCTGCGTCTTCCAGCAGCCGTACGATCTCGAGGTCGGCGCCGGCACGATGCATCCTGAGACCTTTTTGCGAGTGCTGGGTCCGGAGCCCTGGAAGGTGGTCTATGTGCAGCCGTCCCGAAGGCCTACCGATGCCCGCTATGGCGACAATCCCTTCCGGCTGGGCAAGCACTACCAGTTGCAGGTCATCTTGAAGCCTTCCCCGGACGACGTACAGGCGCTCTACGTCAACAGCCTCGAGGCAATGGGAATCGATTTGACACTGCACGATCTGCGTTTCGAGGAGGACAACTGGGAAGCGCCGACTCTCGGCGCCTGGGGCGTCGGCTGGCAGGTGATGCTCGATGGGATGGAGATCACCCAGTTCACCTATTTCCAGCAGGCCGGCGGATTGGAGCTCGATCCCGTGAGTGCCGAGATCACCTACGGCCTCGAGCGGATCACGATGTTCCTGGGTCGCAAGAGGAGCCTGTACGACATCGAGTGGGTACCGGAGGGAGTGACCTACGGGCAGGTACGCCATCAGGATGAGGTCGAGTTCTCCCGCTACTGCTTCGAGCTGGCCGACGTGGAGTTTCTGCGGGCCCAGTTCGACGGCAACGAGGCGGAGGCAAGACACTGCCTCGAGGCCGAGGCGGTCTTGCCGGCGTACGAGTGTGCGCTCAAATGCTCGCACTTATTCAATGTTCTCGACGCTCGCGGGGCGGTTTCGGTGACCGACCGCGTGGCGCTGATCAAGAGAGTGCGCAATCTGGCGGTCGCCTGCGCCAGGGGCTATGCCGCTCGCCGCGAGGAGCTCGGGTATCCCCTGCTGAACGGGGGGAGCTCCTAGCCATGCCGAAAGGCGAGTTTCTACTCGAGGTGCGCTGCGAGGAGATTCCGGCGCGGATGGTCCGCAAGGCGACGCAGGGTCTCGGCAGCCGGATCTTCCAGGAGCTGCTCGATCGCCAGCTGACGCCGCGCGAGATCGAGACCGGGTTCACGCCGCGACGTCTGATGGTCGCGCTCAAGGGCGTGCCGGCTCGGGAGCCCGACCGCTCCGAGGAAGTCACCGGGCCGCCGGCCAGCGTCGCCTTTGATGACGGCGGCCGGCCGACCAAGGCCGGAGAGGGCTTCGCCAAGCGCTGCGGCGTAAGTGCGGGCGAGTTGACCCGGGTGCAGACCAGCAAGGGAGAGTACGCGGCAGCGGTCGTTCAGATCGAGGGGCGACCCACTCCCGAGGTCCTCGGGGAGATCGTTCCCGAGGCGATAGCCGGCCTCAGCTGGGCCAAGGTGATGATGTGGGGCTCGGGGGTGGGGCCTTGGGCGCGACCGGTACACGGGCTTCTGGCTGTTTTCGAGGGCGAGGTCGTGCCGTTCGCGGTCTTCGGCGTCGAGTCGGGCAGGACCACGTCCGGCCACCCGCTGCTTTCTCCCAAGAGCTTCTCGGTGACCGGCCTCTCGACGTATCGAAGCAAGCTGCGCCGGCTGGATATCGAGATCAACTTCAAGAAGCGCCTCGCCGGACTCCGACACGGACTGTTCACAGCGGCCTCTCAGCTCGGTGGCGCCATGGTCCGTGACGAGGAGTTGCTCGAGCGGCTGACGGCGATGTGCGCGACCCCGGGGGTCGTGGCCGGCAGGTTCGACGACAAGTACCTGGCGCTCCCACGCGAGGTCCTGATCGCGAGTCTGCGCGACCACCAGAGCGCGTTCACGGTGGAGAAAGGCGGTGAGCTGCAGCCGGCGTTCCTGACCCTGATGGACCGGCCCGATGATCCGGAGGGATTCGTCCGCCGTGGCAACGAGTGGGTGGTCGAAGCGCGGCTCGAGGACGGTGCGTTTTTCTATGCCGAAGACCGCAAGCAGAGCCTCGGCGAGCACGCCGCCAGCCTCGATCGCCTGAGCTTCCACGAGCAGCTGGGGAGCTACGCCGACAAGACCCAACGGATCATCGAGCTGTGCGGCTTCATCGGCCGCCAGTTGGGCTGGGAACAAGAGGCCAAGGACGCCGCCGCGGTCGCGCATCTGATGAAAGCCGATCTCGTGACCGAGATGGTCAAGGAGTTCAGCTCGCTTCAGGGCGTGATGGGCGGCGTCTATGCCCGGGAGGAAGGCCTGCCCGAAACCGTGTGGAAAGGCATCTACGAGCAGTACATGCCGCAGGGCTCGAGCGATGCGATCTCGAGTACCCGGGCCGGTCGGATCGCCGGCCTGGCTGACCGGGTCGACACGATCGTGGGCATCTTGGGAATCGGAATGACCCCCTCTGGGAGCAAAGATCCGTTCGGCCTGCGCCGTGCCGCTCAGGGAGTCGTTCGGATCGCGCTCGAGGGCGAGATGGAGCTCGATCTCGATCTGGTGGCGGCGCGTGCGTATAAGCAGTACCTGGACCGGCTCGACCGGGACGCCGAGGACGTTCTCGGGGTCTGGCGGCCGTTTCTGTTCGACCGGATTCGTCACATTCTCGGCCTTGCCGACTTCGCCTACGACGAGATCGAAGCAGCGCTGGAGGTGGGCGCGACGAACCTGCCCGACCTCAAGGCCCGGGTGGCAGCGATTCATACGGTGCGCGAGGAGCCCGGCTTCCGTTCGGTGGTCCTCGCCGCGAAGCGAATCGCGAACATTCTCCGCGACGTGCCCGAGCAGGAACTGAAGTCTGACCTGCTGTCGGAGACAGCCGAGAAGCTGTTGTACCAGGCGTACCAGAATCTCAAAGACGACATCCGGAAGGCGGAGCGGGAAAAGCGCTACGAGGAGTGCCTGCGCACGATGACGAATTTCGCCGACGTCCTCGATCACTTCTTCGTGGAGGTTCTCGTCATGGACGAGAACCCGGAGGTCCGCAATAACCGAGTGGCGCTGCTGCAGGCCATTCAGAGATCACTGTCCCGTACCGCGGGCTTGACCGCGGTTGTGGTGGAAAAGACGGAAGAAAGGGAAGGAAAACCAGCCGATGGTTAAGTATGTGTATTCATTTGGTGGTGGCTCTGCCGAGGGCCGGGGCGATCAGAAGGAGCTTCTGGGCGGCAAGGGCGCCGGGCTCGCGGAGATGAGCGGCCTGGGTTTGCCGGTGCCGCCGGGCTTTACGATCACGACCGAGGTCTGCATCGACTATCACCGCAATGGCGGCAGCTATCCCGAGGGCGTCGAGAGCCAGATTGACGAGGCACTCGAGCGGCTCGAGGAGCTGCAGGGCCGGAAGTTCGGAGAGGCGTCGGATCCGCTCCTGCTCTCGGTGCGCTCGGGCGGACCGGTCTCCATGCCCGGCATGATGGACACCGTGCTCAACCTCGGCCTGAATCACGACAACGTCGACGGGATGATTCAACACGGCTTCGACGAGCGATTCGTTCGGGACTGCTACCGCCGGTTGGTTTCCATGTATGGCAACGTCGTTCTGGGAGTCCCGCACGACGGCTTCGAGCGGCTGCTGGCCGAGGCCAGGAAGAGCGAGGGCGTCGAAGTCGACTCCGAGATTTCGGCGCAGGGGCTGGCCGACCTCACCAAGAACTACCTCGCCTACATATGCGAGCAGGGTAAGGAATTCCCTCAGGATTCCAAGGCCCAGCTCGCGGGCGCGATACTCGCGGTGGTCGAGAGCTGGGACAACCGCCGCGCTATCGAATACCGGCGGATTCACGACCTGCCCGAGGATTCGGGCACCGGCGTCAATGTGCAGACCATGGTCTTCGGAAACCGGGGGCTCGACTGTGCGACCGGCGTCGCCTTCAGCCGCGATCCCGCGACCGGCGAACGGCGCCTGTACGGCGAGTACCTGGTCAACGCGCAGGGCGAGGACGTCGTCGCGGGCATCCGCACGCCGATCTCCATTCTGGACGACGACGACGAGTCCAATCTGGGCAAGGACTTTCCCGAAGCCTTTGCTGAGCTGAATCGCATCTGCGAGGTGCTCGAGGATCATCGCCACGAGATGCAAGACGTCGAGTTCACGATCGAGAGCGGGAAGCTCTACATGTTGCAGACCCGGCACGGCAAGCGCACCGGTCTGGCCGCAGTGCGGATCGCGCACGAGATGGTCGGCGAGGGCCGGATCGATCCGATCGAAGCGCTGAGACGCGTGGAAGGCGAGCAACTGATGCAGATGCTCGCGCCGTCGTTCGATCCGAAGGAAAAGCAGAGCGTGATCGACGAGGGCGGCCTGCTGGCCAAAGGCCTCGCGGCCGGCCCCGGGGCGGCATCCGGAAGGATCGCGCTGACCGCGGATCGGGCGGCCGAGATGGCGTCGGAAGGACCGGTGATCCTGGTTCGAGAGGAGACCTCGCCCGAAGATATCGTCGGCATGCACGCTTCGGCGGGCATCTTGACCTCTCGCGGCGGCATGACGTCGCATGCCGCAGTGGTGGCGCGCGGCCTCGGCAAGCCCTGCATCGTTGGCGCCGGTGACCTGGACGTGCACGGCGATGAGCTGCGCGTGGCCGGCCAGACTTTCCGAGAGGGCGACTACATCTCGATGGATGGAACCGTCGGCCAGGTGCTCGCGGGAGAGCTGCATCCGCGGGCTTCCGAGGTCATCCAGACGGTGATCGAGGGCGGCAACGGCGGAGACGCCACGTCGGCCACGGTCGAGGCGTTCTCGGGGATCCTCGAGTACGCCGACGGCCGCCGGCGCATGAAGGTTCGTGCCAACGCCGACACGCCGGACGACGCGCGGGTGGCGCGCGCACTCGGTGCGGAAGGAATCGGCCTTTGCCGCACCGAGCACATGTTCTTCGAGGAGGACCGGATCTCCTGGGTGCGACGGCTGATTCTCTCCCAGAACGAGGGCGATCAGGCACAGGCCTTGGCTGCGCTGCTACCGATGCAGCAGGGCGACTTCGAGGGGATCTTCGGAGCCATGGACGGGCTGCCGGTGACGGTGCGCCTCCTGGACCCTCCGCTTCACGAGTTCCTTCCCAACGACGACAAGAGCCGCCAGGGATTGGCAGACCAGATGGGCGTCAGCGTGGAGGACGTCGAGCGCACCGCCGAATCGCTCTCCGAGTTCAACCCGATGCTGGGCAACCGTGGTTGCCGGCTGGGCCTCACGAGTCCGGCGATCTATGACATGCAGGTCGAAGCGATCGCGCGGGCCGCGGCAAAGCTGGTGCGGGCCGGGAAGAACCCGAGGCCCGAGATCATGGTGCCGCTGGTCGGCAGTCGAGGCGAGATGCAGCGACTTCAGGACCGGGCGGCCGAGGTGGTGGCGCGGGTGCTGGAAGAAGTTGGCACGGCGATCGAGATCCCCATCGGGACCATGATCGAGATTCCCCGCGCTGCCTTGATCGCGGACGACATCGCGCGGCACGCGGATTTCTTCAGCTTCGGAACCAACGATCTCACCCAGATGGCCTTTGGTTACTCTCGTGACGACTCGGGCCGGTTCCTGCCTCTCTACGTCGAGGACGGGGTGTTGCCCTTCGATCCGTTCGAGAAGCTGGATCAGGAAGGCGTGGGCCAGCTGGTGGAGATGGGTTGTAGGAAGGGTCGCGAGGTCAAGCCGGAACTCAAGATCGGAATCTGTGGGGAGCACGGCGGCGAGCCATCGTCGATCGAGTTCTTTGAGAAGTGTGGCCTGGACTACGTCTCGTGCTCGCCGTACCGGGTGCCGGTGGCCCGGCTGTCTTCGGCGCGCGCGCGGATCGAGGGCGGCGCTCCGACCGACTGAGGCGCCTCGCTTCGGCTCCGATGGCGACTCCCGGCCGTTTCGCCGGGCCGATCTCGACGACGATCCGCCTGGGCCTCATTCGTCGCGGCCTCGGACGGCGACACCGACCTCGCCTTCGGCTCGACCCTTCGGGTGGGTGTTCGCCGTAGAAGGCACCTTGGCCGTTTCTCATTCGGCCCGACGGATGCCTCGCCTCCGACCTCGAATCGCTCCGCTCGCCGACGACTTCGGGACGCTGGCGCCAAGACGATCCAAGTTTCGGGACACGTGAGGTAGCGTCGGGGCCGGAGCCTTCCCTCGAGCGCAGCGAAAGGTGCCCGACTCTTGTGTCCCGGCAGCTAGTGTCCCGTGCGGTAAGTTCGTTGCCACACCGAGAGCGGTGAAGCGTGCGCTGGGCAAGGCGCGACGACTGAGAATATCGGGCATATTCGACAGAGGAGCAACGCCGCCCAGCGGGATGCAGCACCGCTCGAATGTAAAGGAACTTGCCGCACGGGACACTAGACTCGATTCGAAATGTCAAACGCTCGCTCGCTCCTCGAACTCACCCCGGCCGAGCTGGCAGTTGAGCTGGTCGAGCTGGGCGAGCCGGCCTACCGGGCGGATCAGGTTCTGCGCTGGGTCTTCAAGGATCAGGCTACCGACTTCGAGGCGATGACCAATCTCTCGAAGGAGCTGAGGAGTCGGCTTGCCGTTCGCTACGGGATCGACAGCGGTCACGAGGTGGCAAGATCCGAGGCTCCCGACGGAACCGTCAAGCTGCTGCTCGCCTGGCAAGACGGCGCCACAACGGAGTGCGTGATGATCCCGGCGCCCGATGACGAGCGCCGAAGAACCCTGTGTGTCAGCACCCAGGTGGGCTGCGACGTCGGTTGCCGCTTCTGCGCCAGCGGTATCGAAGGGTCGCTTCGAAATCTCTCGGTGGGTGAGGTGCTCGGTCAGGCCCTGGCCGTCTCCAGGCTGCTGTCCGGGCTCGGCGAGAGCTTGACCAATGTCGTTTTCATGGGAATGGGCGAGCCGCTGGCCAACTACAAGACCACCGTGGAGGCGGTTCGCAGACTCAACGCCGAATGGGGATTCGGAATCGGCCAGCGCAAGATCACGATTTCGACCGTGGGTCTCCCGAAGCAGATCGTGAGACTCGCCGGCGAGGGCTTGCAGACGACGCTCGCACTCAGCCTCCATGCGGCCAACGAGGAACTGCGCGCGGAGCTCATCCCCTGGTCCCGGCGCCTGCCGCTCGGCGAGCTCCTCGACGCCTGCCGGGTCTATCTCGAAAAGACCGGCCGGGAGATCACACTCGAGTATTGCCTGCTGGCGGGCGTCAACGATCGGGAGCGTGATCTCGACGATCTTGCGCGCGTCGCTCGCAGGCTCCAGGCCCACGTCAACCTGATGATGTACAACGCGGTGGAGGGGCTGCCCTTCGAACGGCCGCAGCGCTCCCGGGCGCTTGCGTTCTTGAATGGTCTGCGCAAGCGCGGCGCCAACGCCCATCTCCGCGAGAGCCGCGGCATCGAAGCCGAGGCGGCCTGCGGCCAGCTGCGCCGGAGGGCGGGCTAGTGTCCCGTGCGGCAAGTTCCTTTACATTCGAGCGGTGCTGCATCCCGCTGGGCGGCGTTGCTCCTCTGTCGAATATGCCCGATATTCTCAGTCGTCGCGCCTTGCCCAGCGCACGCTTCACCGCTCTCGGTGTGGCAACGAACTTACCGCACGGGACACTAGTGTCCTGTCCCAGTGGTTCGGTGCATAAGGCTCGAGGTCATGGTGTGCGCTGCCAAGGCGCCCACGACGCAAGCATAGCTGGGCCTATGTTGAGGAGTGGCAACGCCGGCAGCGTGCAGAAAGGCCCGAGATTTGTGTAGCGAATCACTGGGACAGGACACTAGCGACCGCTACAATGTATCTGCATGCCAACGATTCACCGGCTCCCGGACAAGCTGATCGATCAGATCGCCGCGGGAGAGGTGGTCGAGCGGCCCGCCTCGATCGTCAAGGAGTTGGTGGAGAACTCTCTCGACGCCGGCGCCGCCTCGATCTCGATTCGGCTCGACGACGGCGGCAAAGCCAGAATCGAAGTGGAAGACGACGGCGCTGGCATGAGCGCCGAAGACGCCCGGCTGGCGTTCTCGCGCCATGCCACGAGCAAGATCGCCGAGTTCGAAGATCTGCTCGAGGTCGGCACCCTCGGGTTTCGGGGAGAAGCCCTGGCCTCGATCGCCTCGGTGGCGCGGGTGGAGCTCGAGACGGCCCGCGAGCCGGGTGACGGTTTCAAGGTCCGCGTCGAGGCCGGCCAGGAAATCCTCGCCGAGCCGTCGGCGAGAGCTCCTGGCACCTCCGTCGAGGTGTCGTCGGTGTTTTTCAATGTCCCGGCGCGCCGCAAGTTCCTCAAGGCGGCGTCTACGGAGACGCGGCGGATCGTCGAAGTCATTCAGGGCTACGCCCTGGCCCGACCCGACCTCCGGTTCGAGCTGCACACGGCATCCAGGCGCCTGTTGGGAGCACTCCCGGCCGGAGACGGCCTCGTGGGCTTGGAGCACCGGGTCGGACAGATCTTCGGGCCATCCGTGAGCCAGAAGCTCCATCCGGTCTTGTTCGAGAGCTCGCGCTGCCGGGTTCAGGGTTTCGTGGGGAGCCCGGAGACGACCCGCGGCCGTCGGTACTTCACCTACGTCAACGGCAGGCTCTTGAAAGACAAATCGATTCTGTCGTCGTTCTACCGCGCCGTCCGAGACGTGTGGAAAGGCGACCAGTTCCCGGCCCTGTTCTTGTTTCTGGAGCTGCCGGCGCGAGCCGTGGACATCAACGTCCATCCCCAGAAGGCCGAGGTGCGGTTTCGCGAGGGAGAGGTGCTGGGCGACGTCTACAGATCCGTGCGCCGGGCGCTCGAGGCGGGCCAGGGTGAGTTGGCGGCGCCGGTACGGGCTCTGGAGGGGCGGGCCGGCGAGATCGCTCCGCCAGGAGCCTGGCGTGACGGCGAGGGACGGCTGGCCTGGCAGGGCCTCGGTGGCCGTTCCCAGGCCAGGGCCTCGGAGGTCCACGAGACCGGCTCGCCAGATCCGAACGAGAGAATCGCACGCGCCACCTATCTACCCGTCGAGGCCGCACACGTGCGGTTGAGTGGCAGGGAAGACGTGGAGCGTCCGTTTCGGATTCTCGGTCAGTACAAGGGCACCCTCGTTCTTCTCGAGGGCCCAGACGGGCTCTACCTGATCGACCAGCACGTGGCTCACGAGCGCATCCTCTACGAGCGCCTCCGCTCGGAGCTGAGTCGCGAGACGCCGAAGAGCCAGCCCCTTCTCGAGCCCGTGCTTCTCGACGCGTCGCCTGCCGAGGCATCGCGGCTCGAAGAGCTGTCGGAGGAGCTCGAGGCGGCCGGCTTCGCGGTTTCGTTTCTCTCAGGTGGCTCGGTCGCCGTCTCGGCCGTTCCGGTGGTCCTCAGTGGAAAACAGGCCGAAGGACTCTTGCACTCGCTTGCCGCCACGGGCCGGTCGGAAACCGCGATCGCGGAGCGGCTGCTCGAGTCGCTCGCGGCTTCGATGGCGTGCAAGCAGGCTGTAAAGATGCACGAGCCGCTGTCGCCGGACGAAATGGAGGCGATGATCGCCGAGCTGTTCGCTACCGAAAACCCATACGCTTGCCCACACGGCCGGCCGATCGTCCTCAAGATGAGCGATGGCGACCTCGAAAGCCGATTTGGGCGGCGGTAGGGCCCGTGGTAGGAATCCGCTCGTAGGAAGCCAATCGATGTTCTCGAGAGCCAAAGATCCCCTGCGGGAGCTCGAGCGCCGGCTGGGCCGGCGCTTCCGGCGGCGCGAGTTCCTGGAACGCGCGCTCACCCATCGGTCCTACGCCAACGAACAGGGACTCGGATCCAACTACGAGCGCCTCGAGTTCCTCGGAGACTCCGTGCTGGGCCTGGCCACCTCGGAGTGGCTGTATTCCGAGCATCGCGGCGTTTCGGAGGGGAAGCTGTCGGCGCACAAGAGCCGGCTGGTGTCTGAACCGATCCTGGCGGATTTTGCACGCGATCTCGGACTCGGCGAGTTCGTGCGCCTTGGCGTGGGCGAGAAGCGCTCGGGCGGCCGCGAGAAGGACTCGATTCTCTCGGACGTGGTCGAGTCGGTCATCGGCGCTGTATTCCTGGACGGCGGCTGGAAACCCGCCCGGCTGCTCGTGCGGCGCATGCTCGATGGCGTCGAGATCGACGCCGACTCGACCGAGCTGAAGGACCCGAAAGGGCGCCTGCAGGAGTTTCTTCAGGGCAGAGGCCAGGACCTTCCGGCGTACCGAACGGCTGCCGAAGATGGGCCGGATCACGACAAGGTGTTCACGGTCGAGTGCCTCGTCGAGGGTGAGGTCGAGGGCTCGGGCGAGGGCGGCACGAAGAAGCGGGCCGAGCAGCTCGCTGCCGCGGCGGCTCTCGAACGCCTGCAATCCCCGGGCTAGCCGGCGCCAGCGGATTACCGGTTCGAGCGCGGCGAGCGAGCGGGGAACGGCTCGCGATCGTTCTCGGGAACCGGATCTGTGCTTGCCCGGTCTACTGATGTGAATGGCAACCGACGGAGGCCGACCATGAGTGGAACCAGAAAGACCGTTTTGAATCGTGGATTACTCGTAGCTCTGGTACTGGCTCTGGCCGCGGCGGCGCTCCTGGGCAGCCGGACGCCGGCTGGGACAGACGGTGGCGGAAGCATCCGGGGTCGGGTAACCGACGCCGCAACCGGATCGCCCGTGGCTTCGGCCGAGGTCTCTGTTCGGGGAACGAGCTTCAGCACGGTTTCGGACCGGAGCGGCCGTTTTCGGCTCGACGGCGTACCGTCCGGGATCTGGACGGTCACCTGCCGGGCCACCGGCTACGCGTTTGCGCGGCGGGCGGGGGTCGAGGTCGTCGCCGGCGGACGGGCGCTGATCGACTTCGCGCTGATCGCCGCACCCGACCCGAACCGGCCGATGCTCGAGAAGGAAGCGGGCCGGCTGGTGCCCAAGCCGCGCGCCAAGATTCTGCGAGCGCCACTGGCTGTCCGTTTTCACGCTCCTATGGCGTCCGACGCTCTTGTGCCCTCACCGTTCAATACCGAAGCCTACGATGCGATCGCCGAGAACACCTTCAAGTCTGCGCTCGATGATCCGCTCTCGACCTTCTCGATCGACGTGGACACCGCCTCGTACTCCAATCTCCGACGCTTCATCGAGAAGGAGCACCGCCTGCCTCCGATCGACGCCGTGCGAATCGAGGAGCTGATCAACTATTTCAGCTATGAGTACCCCGACCCTCGAGGTCGCCATCCGTTCTCGGTGGCGACCGAGGTCTCGGCCGCGCCGTGGAACCGCGCTCATCGCCTGGTGCGTATCGGCCTTCAGGGCCGGCGGGTCGACACCGCCGAGCTGCCTCCCAACAACCTGGTCTTTCTCCTCGACGTGTCGGGTTCGATGGACTCGCCCGACAAGCTACCGCTGCTCAAAGCGGCGTTTCGGCTTCTGGTGCAGAACCTGCGTTCCCAGGACCGTGTCTCGATCGTCGTCTACGCCGGCGCTGCCGGTCTGGTGCTGCCTCCGACGATCGGATCCGAACAAGAGGTGATCCTGTGTGCGCTCGAGAGCCTGAGGGCGGGCGGATCGACCGCGGGGAGCGCCGGCCTCAAGCAGGCCTACGAGGTCGCGAAACGCAACTACGACCCTGATGCCAACAACCGGGTCATCCTCGCGACCGACGGCGACTTCAACATTGGGCCTTCGAGCGACGGGGCGATAGTGCGTCTGATCGAAGAGCAGCGCGAAAGCGGCGTCTTTCTGAGCGTTCTCGGCTTCGGTACCGGCAACTACAAGGACTCCAAGATGGAGAAGCTCGCCAACAGCGGGAACGGCGTCGCCGCCTATATCGACAGCATCCTCGAAGCCAAGAAGGTGCTGGTCAGCGAGATGGGCGGGACCCTCTTGACGATCGCCAAGGACGTCAAGATCCAGGTCGAGTTCAATCCCGCGCGGGTCAAGGGTTACCGGCTGATCGGCTACGAGAACCGGCTGCTCCAGAGCCAGGACTTCAACGACGACACCAAAGACGCGGGCGAGCTGGGCGCCGGTCACTCGGTGACCGTGCTCTACGAGATCGTTCCCGCCGGATCCGACGAGGAGCTTCCGGGAGTCGACGAGCTCAAGTACCAGGAGTCGCGTCTGCGTCGCGTCGCGACCACTTCTGAAGAGCTCTTGACCGTCAAGCTCCGCTACAAGGAGCCCAACTCCGACACCAGCAAGCTCCTCTCGGTGCCGCTTACCGACCGGAGCACGCCGTTCGCGGCCACAAGCGACGACTTCCGGTTCGCCTCCGCGGTGGCGGAGTTCGGGATGCTCCTGCGGAAGTCGGAGCTCAGGGGCGATGCCTCCTACGAGTCCGTACTGGCTCGCGCCGGAGCGGCCCTGGCCTCGGACGCGGGTGGATACCGGAGTGAGTTCTTGAAGCTCGCTGAGCAGGCGAGGCTGCTCGCGGGACCCGACCAGGGCTCCTAGCAGCCCGTGGCAGAAGTCGAGACGGTCGCGTTGCGAGCGCCATGGGGCC
>JBHHWO010000106.1:0-16341 GCA_046756565.1 Thermoanaerobaculia bacterium
ACCACGGAGGCGTCGTAGGCCTCGTCGACCCAGTACTTGTTTTCGAGGAGCTTGTGGACTCCGGGGAAGCGCTGGGCCCAGCTCTGGCCGCCGGTGAGGCCGCGGCCCTTGGCGTAGAGCGTCCAGGCCATCCAGATCCCGAAACCCGCAACCGCCACCGACAGAGCCATCAGCACCAGCTCCGTCAGGACCGACGCGTGATGCGCGCCATGCTCTGATAGGCCGGCGTGGCCGACTCGAGCCACCACCGGCTCGAGATAGTGCCCGAAGACGTTCCAGTCGAACTCGCCCAGCTTCGGCAGCCCGACGTAGCCCGCCACCACCGAGCCCACAGCCAGAATGATCAACGGGATCGTCATCACCTTCGGCGATTCGTGAAGATGTGCTTGTTGCTCTTCGGTGCCACGAAACTCGCCCGTAAACGTCATGAACACCAGACGGAACATGTACAACGCGGTCAGACCCGCGGTCACGAGACCCACCACCCACAGGACCTTCGACGAGCCCCCTGCTGCCCATACCGCCGCCAGGATCTGGTCCTTCGAGAAGAACCCGGCCAGACCCGGCACCCCGGCGATCGCCAGCGTCCCGATGAGCATCGTCAGATAGGTCACCGGCAGCGCTTTTTTCAACCCCCCCATCCTGGTCATGTCCTGCTCGCCGCTCATCGCGTGGATCACCGACCCCGAGCCCAGAAACAACAGCGCCTTGAAGAACGCGTGCGTCCCCAGATGGAAGATCGCCACGGCGTACGCGCCCACACCCGCCGCCAGGAACATGTAGCCCAGCTGCGAGACCGTCGAGTACGCCAGCACCTTCTTGATGTCCTTCTGCGCCAAACCGATGGTCGCCGCAAACAGCGCCGTGGCCGCCCCGATCACGGCAACGAAGCCCGAAACCCCAGGTGCCAGCTGGTAGAGCGCGTTCGAGCGCACCACCATGTACACCCCCGCGGTCACCATCGTCGCCGCGTGGATCAGCGCCGAGACCGGCGTCGGACCCGCCATCGCGTCCGGAAGCCAGACATAGAGCGGGATCTGAGCGCTCTTTCCGATCGCTCCGATGAACAGACACAGCGCCACGAACGAAGCGAACGAAAGACCCAGAAGATACGGCTCACCTCCCGATACCGAGTGAGGGTCGGCCTCGATCGCCGAGAAGATCGACGTGTAGTCCAGCGTTCCGAACCGCGAGATCAACGCGAACAGTCCCAGCAGAAACGCGAAGTCACCGATCCGGTTGACGATGAACGCCTTCCTGCCAGCGTACGGCGGGAACTTCTCCTGGTAGTAGAACCCGATCAGAAGATACGAGCACAGACCCACGCCCTCCCAACCCACGAAGGTCACCAGGTAGTTGTTGCCCAGTACCAGAAGAAGCATCGCTCCCATGAACAGGTTCAGGTACACGAAGTAGCGCTGGTAGCCCTCCTCGTGGCTCATATAGCCCACCGAGTACACGTGGATCCAGAAACCCACGAACGTCACCACGAACATCATCACCGACGACAACGGATCCAGAAGGAAGGCGATGTCGATGTCGAGCGGACCTGCGGTCCAGGCGTAGACCGCCTGCTGGATCGGCTCGGGAGCGGTACCGCGAAGGTACTCGAGAATCGCGAGGATGGCGAGGAGTGCCGAGGCTCCAGGAGCCCCGAGTGCCACTGCGGTGGTCGCTGACTTCGGCACCCGCGGGCCCAGAAGACCGTTCAGCGCCGCTCCTGCGAAGGGCAGGAGGACTATCAGCCAGAGAAGATCGAGAGCGTTCAAGACACTACCAGCGCATCAGGTTGAGACGATTGACGTCGATTGTTCTTCGTCGCCGGTAAACGGCGATGAACAGCGCGAGGCCGACCGCGGCCTCGGCAGCGGCGACGGCGATGACCATGAGCACCAGGACGTGCCCCTCGAGAACGCCGGCCAGATCTCCGGTCCGGTCTCCGATCGAGCGGGCAAAGGCCACGATCGACAGGTTCACCGAGTTGAGCATCAGCTCGATCGAGAGAAACATGGTGATCGCGCTCCTACGGCTCAGGACGCCCAGAGTGCCGATGCCGAACAGGGCCGCCGCGAGAACGAGGTACCAGGAGACCGGTACGGTCATGTCTGCTCGCCTTTCGATCGGCGGGCCAGCACCGTAGCCGCGGTGACCGCGGCGAGAAGCAGCAGACCAACGATCTCGAAGGGCAGGAGGTACGCGCCGAGCAGCGATCGCGCCAGCGGTTGGAGGGCGACGTCGGCCTCCTGGAGGGGCGAGAGCTCGATACCTTGATACCGGCTCCAGAACAACGTGCCGAGCAGAAGCGCGAAGCCGACCCCGACGATCGCGGCCAGGGCCTGCTGCAGACTCAGTCCGGACTCCCCGGCATCGCGAGAGACGTTGAGCAGCATGATCACGAACAGGAAAAGAACCAGGATGGCGCCGGTGTAGACGAGCACCTGTACGGCAGCCAGAAACGGAGCGCCGAGAAGTACGAACAGAACCGCGATCGAAATGAAGGTGACCACCAGGCTCATCACCGCGTAGATCGGGTTTCTATGGAGGACCACCACCAGCGCCGAGCTCAGAGCGAGCGCTGCGAACAGGACAAAGACCGCGACTTCCATCAGAGAACGCCTCCGACGGTCAGCGCGGCGACCGCGATCAGATTGACCACCGCCAGCGGCAACAGGACCTTCCATCCCAGTCGCATCAGCTGGTCGAATCGGAACCGCGGGAAGCTCCAACGGACCCAGACGAAGAAGAACAGGAAGAGAGCCGCCTTGGCCAGCAAGACACCCATTCCCTGTGCGGCTACCCACCACCACGATCCCGTGTAGCTCAGAAACGGCAGGTGCCAGCCGCCGAGGTAGAGGGTCGCACCCAGGCAGGACAGCGTCGCCATGCCCATGTACTCGCCCATGAAGAACAGAGCGAACTTCATCGAGCTGTATTCAGTGTGGTAGCCGGCGACCAGTTCGGACTCGGCTTCGGGGAGATCGAAGGGCAAGCGGTTGGTCTCCGCGAAGGCCGCCACGACGAAGACCAGAAAGCCGATCGCCTGGGGAATCGCGTTCCACTTCGGAATAAATCCGAGGAAGTCGTCCTGCTGATACCGGACCACCTCGCTCAGCTCGAATGAGCCAACCGGGATCAAGACGGCGACCACCGCCAGAGTCAGCGCCAGCTCGTAACTGATCATTTGGGCAGAGGCTCGGATCGAGCCCAGCAGGGAGTACTTGTTGTTGGAGCTGTAGCCCGCCATGACCAGGGAGTAGACGCCGAGGCTGGCGAGCGCCAGGAGCAGGAGCACGCCGGTCTCCGCGCCGGCGACGACCAGTGGGATCCGTTCGCCGAACGCCGTGACGTCGGGGCCGAACGGGATCACCACGAAGGTCGTGAGCGCAGGAATCAGCGCCAGCAGTGGCGCCAGGCGGTGCAGGAACTTGTCCGCGTCCGCGGGCGTGATGTCCTCCTTGCAGAGGAATTTCACCGCGTCGGCGATGGACTGAAAGAGCCCCAGAGGACCCACCCGGTTGGGGCCGAGTCGATCCTGGATCAGCGCGCTGCCTCGTCTCTCGACCCAGACCATGATCGGCGTGACCTGCAGGAGGAGTGCAAGCCACAGGGCGGTCTTTGCCAGAGTAGCGACCAGCTCGAAGCTCATTCGGGCCGCACCGCTAGTTGCAGCCCGTTGGCGGGCAGGGTGGCGAACGTTTGTCCCCGAAGAGCAGGGACTTCGGCCGCCAGGAGAGCGAAGACGTCGGCGACGTCGATCGCGGCGTAACCGGCATCGAACAGCCGCAGGAGGTCGCCGAGCGCCTCGATGCCGGTCCGAACTCCGGCCGGAGCCGGGACGGCCCGCTCGAAACGCTGCAGGCGATCCTGGCAATTGACCAGGGTACCGTCGGTCTCGGCGTGGGTCGTGATCGGCAGAACCAGATCGGCCGCCTCGGCCAGCGGGGTCTCGGCCCAGCCGACGAGAATCACGGTCTCGACGGCCCGGATGGCTTCGAGAGCGGCCGGCGTGGCCAGGGCGTTGTCGTCCCCCGGTCGCCCTCCATCGAAGACCAGAAGCACCGAGTTGGATCCCCACACGACGCTTTCGAGCATCTTCTCGGAGTCTCCCGCGCTGGTCGGCTTCAGGCCCGCGAGCAGGGCGCCTCTCCGGTTTGGAGTGACCTCGGTGCCGTGCACGCCTCCGCTTTCGTTGGGGATCGAACGCTCCGGGCCGGCTTCTTCGAGAACACCGTGATTGCCGGTTGCCAGGGCGTCCGCGAGGCGCCGTAAGAGGTACGCCTCTTCGGTGGTAGCGGCACCCCGGGCCAAGACTCCCACGGTTCCAAGCGCCGCCGCGTGACCGAGCGCACGGTGTGCCGTGGCGAGAGCGTCCTCCCATGTCAGCGTGCGCGTCCCGCCCTGGGTCTGGCGGCGCCGAGGCGAGGTGATCCTGCCGTTGCCGTAGGCCTCGAAGGAGCTGCGGCCGAAATCGCACATCCAGTGGTCGTTGACCTCAGGGTTGAAGCGCGGCTTGTAGCGGCGGATCTTCTCCCGTCGATGCTCCAGTGTGATGTTGCAGCCGGCGTCACAGCCGGTACACAGAGACGGCTTCTTGTCCAGGTACCAGACCCGCTCTGCGAATCGAAAGCGCTTCGAGGTCAGTGCTCCGACCGGGCATATGTCGACCACGCAGGTAGACAGAGGATTGTCCAGCTCCTTCCCCGGAAACACGCCGATCTCGGCCCGTGAGCCACGCTGGAAGAAGCCGAGCTCGCTGGTCTTGGTGATCTCCTCGGTGAAGCGCACGCATCGAGTGCACTGGATGCATCGGTTCATGTTGAGAACGACGTTCGGGCCCAGTGGGATCCGCTCCTTGCCCGGATAGGTGCGCTTGTCCTCGTAGGAAAACCGGGAGAACGCCTGGCCGTGTTTGAAGGAGTAATCCTGTAGCCCGCACTCGCCCGCTTGATCGCAGATCGGACAGTCGAGAGGGTGATTGATCAACAGGAACTCCATGATCCCTTCCTGCGCCGCCCTTACCTCTTCATCGTCGACGTGAACGACCATGCCGTCCTTCATCACCTGCGTCGTGCAGCCGGTCTGCAGCTTGGGAGCGCCTTCGACCTTGACCAGGCACATGCGGCACTGGCCGACGACCGAAAGCTGCGGGTGGTAGCAGTAGTGCGGGATCTGGACGCCGGCTTTCAGGCTGGCATCGACCAGGTTGCTGCCGCGCTCGACCTCGACCGCTCGCCCGTCGATGGTGACGCTGACCAGATCCGACATCAGGCGGTCTCCTCGAACACCGGTCGATAGGGAAGCGGGCAGGTCCCGGTTTTGGTGTGCGCCTCGATCTCGGGCCGGAAGTTCTGAGCCAGCGATCGCACTGGCCCGACACAAGCGTCGGCGAGCGCGCACAGTGCGGTGCCGCTCATGTTGCCGGTCATCCGCAGGAGCAGCTCGGCGTCTCCGGGCCGGCCGTGGCCCCTCTCGATCCGGCCCAGCACCATCTGCGACCAGTTGGTGCCCTCCCTGCAGGGCGTGCACTGACCGCAGGATTCGTGAGCGAAAAACTTGGCGAGCCGGTAGACGGCGCGCACCAGGCAGGTGGTTTCGTTCATCACAACGACTGCAGCCGAGCCGAGCATGCTGCCCGCTTTGGCGAGCTTGTCGAAGTCCATCGGCAAATGACTCTTGTCGGCAGGCAGGAGAGCCGCGGAGGCTCCTCCCGGAATGAAGGCCTTGAGGGCGCGGCCGCGCCACATTCCTCCCGCGGCCTCCAGCAAGCCGTCCAGAGTCACGCCGATCGGAAACTCGTAGACGCCGGGCCTTTCGACGTGACCGGAAACGCAGTAGAGCTTGGGGCCGGTGTTTCGCTCATCGGTGCCGATGGCGGAGAACCACTCGGGGCCGCGCTCGAGGATATGCGGTACGTTGCAGAGGGTCTCGACGTTGTTGATCACGGTGGGCGCCCCGAAGGCGCCGATGATCGCCGGGAAAGGCGGCTTGACGCGCGGCTGCCCGCGCTTGCCCTCGAGCGACTCCAGCATGCCGGTCTCTTCGCCGCATATGTACGCGCCGGCGCCTCGATGCACCCGAACGTCGAGTTGGAACGGCCTGCCCAGAACCGTGGCACCCAGGACCCCGGCCTCGTAGGCCTCCCGAATGGCGGACTCCAGAATCTCGGCCTGGCGGACGTATTCTCCGCGGATGTAGATGTAGCAGGTGTGAGCGCCGACGGCGTAGCAACAGATTGCGCAGCCTTCGATCAACTGGTGCGGATCGGTTTCGATCAGCAGCCGGTCCTTGAAGGTGCCGGGCTCGGATTCATCGGCGTTACAGACCAGGTACTTGGGTCGTTCCGACTCTTTCGGTATGAAGCTCCATTTGACCCCCGCCGGGAAGCCGGCGCCGCCGCGGCCACGGAGGCCTGAGGCCTTGATCAGTTCGACGACCTCTTCGGGCTCCATGCCCAGGGCCTTGCCGAGCGCCTCGTAGCCGCCGTCGGCCCGGTAGGTAGCCAGGTCCACCGGGAGTCCGGAGGGTTCGGCACCCAGGCTGCGCCGAAGCAAGACCGGTTCGTACGCCATCAGTCCAGTTCCTCGAGAATCCGACAGGCGCTCGCGGGGGTGAGTGTGCCGTGGTACTCGTCGTCGACCATCATCATCGGCGCCTGCTCACACGCGCCCAGGCACTCGAACTCGACCACCGAGCACTTGCCATCGGCCGAAACCTCGTTCTCACCGACCCCGAGTTTGCTCTTGACGGCACGGTGGACCTCGTTGGCCCCCCGCAAGGTACAGGAGAGGTTGGTGCAGATGCGCACGCGATGCCGTCCGACCGGATTCTGATGAAACAGGTCGTAGAAAGTGACGACTCCGTAGACCCTCGCCGGTGGCAGGTCCAGCTCTTGGGCCACGGCCAGAATCGCCTCCTCGGGAAGCCATCCACCCCAGTGCCGCTGAGCGAGGTGGAGCGCCGGAAGCAGCAGGGCTTCCTCGGTGGGATAGGCGCTGCGCAGCTCCCCGATTGCCGCGCGCACGCCGTCCGGAAGCCCGGCGCTCTCGCTTGACGTCGGAGCCAGCTCAGCCACCGAGACTCCGCTTCTGGCGTTCGGGCCGCAGGTCCAGTCCGCCCTTCCTCCAGATGTAGGCGAAGCCGATCAGCAGCATCGCGACAAATACCATGACCGCCCAGAAGAGCGGCCAGCCCCCCTCGCGGATCACCAGTGCCCAGGGATATAAGAATGCGGCCTCGACGTCGAACACGACGAAGTCGATGGCGATCAGAAAAAACAGTACCGAGATGCGCTTGTGGGAACGGTCGAGGAGAGGCTCGCCCGATTCGTAGGTGTCCAGCGAGACCCTGCCACCCAGGCGACGAGAGACCACCGCCGAGAGCGTGAGGATGACTACGCCGAGGCCGAGTGCGAGCCCCAGCGCGAGCAGAACAGGGTAGTGATCCTGTGGCATTCGGCCGTGTTTTCCGATCGAAGGGTGGACCCGGATTCTGGGGTCCAAAGAGCTCGTGAAGAATGTCACAAGCTCATAACCGAGACAAGAGCCGGAAGCGCGTCCGGGTCAAGGATCGCTTGACGCCCACCGGACCCTGGACTAAGTTCCCGGCGATCCACACGATGCCGCATCCAACCCAAACCCGAGCCGCGTTCTAGGTGGCTGAGAGCGCCGATCGCGAGGGCTGGCAGTATCGGGACTTCTGGGCCCGGGTCGGCGCCAAGTTCCCCGACCTGGGCGGCGCCGCGTCGACCCGGTACTACGCCGATAATGAAGAGCGGCTGTTCCGGGAGTTCCTCGAACCGTTGACCGGCCGGCGCGTTTTCAAGACCGATCTCTGGGATGAGGCGCGCAACACCCGCATCCTTCAATGGGCATCCGAGCGGGGAGCGCGTGCGTTCGGCCTCGACCTTTCGCCGGCGACCACGAGGATGGCGCGAGCCGAGTTCGAGTCAATCGACCAGAAGCTTGCGGCGGCGGTGTCCGACATCCGCTGGGTACCGTTCGCAGACCAGTCGTTCGACGCCATCTACTCCATGGGAACGATCGAGCACTTCGACGAGACGGAGCAGGCCATCGCCGAGATCTTCCGCGTCCTCAAGGCCGGGGGGCGCGCCGTCATCGGAGTGCCGAACCGGCGCGACCCGTTTCTGCGACCCTTGATGGTCTGGGTCCTATACCGGCTCGGGCTGTACGGGTACGGATTCGAGAAGTCGTACTCCCGCGCGAACCTGCGGAGAATGCTCGAGGGAGCCGGATTCGACGTGATCGCCGAAAGCGGCATTCTGTTCATCCCCGGGTGGCTGCGGATGCTCGACCTCGCGCTGCACGCATGGTGCCGTCCTCTGGCCCGGATCACGGGCCTGGCGGTAAAGCCGTTCGCATGGCTGTATCGCAAGTTTCCCGGCGTACGTCGTCACGGATATCTGATCGCGGCGGTGGTAATCAGGCCGTGATCATCTGGGCGAGGTCGCATCGCTGAGCGATCGACCGCCTCCGCAGGAGGACTGGTCAGGCCGATCGGGCGGCCGCCGGCTCTTCGAGATGGATCTCGTGCCAGCGGGCGGTTCCCGGCGTGAAGCAGAAGGCGGTCAATGTCTCGACCAGTGCCGCAGCCTTGACGGCGTTCGACTCGCCGTAGTCGCAGACGTGCAGGTCGATCGTCGCGTAGCCCTCCTCTGCCCAGTGATGGAGGACGAGGTGGGACTCGGCCAGAATCCACGCGAGAGTCAGGCCTCCGTTGTCGAAGCGGACCGCGCGATGATCGACCACCGCCAGGCCTGCGGTCTGCACCTGATTGGCGATGGTGAGAGCCAGCAAGTCCGGCTCAGCCGAGGCGTCGGTGAGCGCCCGCGAGACAAGGCCGTTGCCGATGAAGTGATGCGAGGACATGCTCCGCTCTCATCTTACTCGATTGCGGAAGTGGCTCGAGTCACTGAAGCTTGAAATCCCAGATTGCGATGCTGATGGGCCTGTAATCTCCGTTCCCGAGGAGCGAGTCCGCGACGACGGCGGGCGTCGTCGGTCTCAGGTTCAAGGAATGGGCGCCCGGGGAGAGCCGAATCTCGGGCAGCTCGTAGTCCTCGGGCCGGGTGGTCACCTCGAGCTCGGCGAGCGCCACGCGATCGAGGAGAATCGCCATCGTCCTGGTGTCGGGAAACGAGTGCAGTCTGGCAGTCGGCTGCAGCAGTAGGGTGGAGCCGGTCGGGTTAACGACCGTCAGAAGGCCGCTGTCACTCATCCATCGGTAGCTCTCGTTATCGCGAAACTCTCGCCAGGAGAAGCCGCTCGAGAACCAGAAGTAGGGCGCCGGCGGACGAGCCGCCAGCTCGAAGAGCAGGGCGTCTTCGAAGCCCCCGGTCTGCGACCATCCGCGAGGCGTAGACCGCCCGATCAGCCATGCGCCCAGTGCACTCGGCCTGCGCACCAGAATGTGGGTGAAGCCCTCTTGTGCCAGCTTGTTGGCAAGCCCGGGGTCGCCGCAGTCGGAATTGCCGGACGGCAGAGCGATCTCGTGCGCGAACCTTTGGAAGCCGGGATGATCGGCAATCCGTGGAGGGGAGGCGCAGTCCAGTACCCGGGCCGGTTCCGGACCATCACTGAGGAAACGGTGCGCCGAAGTCGGCAGTACGTCACGCCAACGAAATGGCGGAAACGGCGCCAGCTCGACCAGGGCCAGCGCCACAAGCGCGACACCCACGGCTCTCGACCATAGGGCGCGGGTCCGGAGGAGAGCCGTAGCGCCGGCCGAAGCCAGGATCGCCACCGCCAGGAAGACCACAACACCGAAGCGGGCGAAGGCTCTGAACATGGGTAGGAGGTTGTGGACGATTCCCGCCGGCCGAAGCAACTGCTGCGTGCCGCCGTCCGTCGCTTCCGCCGGCGCCAGAGAAAACAGCAACGCCGCCACGGAGATGAGCACCAGCGCGGGAACCGCCGCAAGCTCCCGCGACCGGCGTTGCGTCCACCAATGGGCCACGGCGATTGCCGCCAGAGCCAGGAGCCCGAAGCCGAGGGTTGCCTGCTGCTCCAGCACGCCGCCGCGGCCCACCCGCTCCCAGAAGTCCTCGACCCGGGCCGCCGCCAGGGGGTGTCCGACCGGCGGTAGCAGATAGCTCCACCAGCGCGCGCCGTAGAGGCCGAGGTCGCTTCGAGGAAACGCAAGGTCTTGTATGCGGGTCAGCACGGCCGGGGCGAACGCGAGGACGTAGGCAACGCCCGCCCCCGCCATGCCGGCCAGAACCGCGAGAGTTCGAAGGAGGCCCTTCGGTCGGCCCTCGAAGCCGGACGTCTGAGCGATCCAGAATCCGACCAGGCAGAACGGCGTCAGGACGATCGCCATCAGGCCGTAGTAGAAACTGGACAGGGCGACCAGGGCTAGAGCGAGCGCGACGAGCACGAGTCGAGAGCGACTTGCTTGCTCCAGACTGAGCCAAACCGCCAGGAAATACAGGGGCAGCCATTGGATCTGGGCGCCGTGCGGGTGGTAGGCGGACTGGGCGACGTGAATCGGTGCGAACGCATACAGGAGACCCGCCAACGCCGCCGCCGCCTTAGTGCCGGTCAGGCGGAAGGCAAGCAGGTATGCGAACAGCGCCGCGAGCGGAAAGGTCGCCAGGACGACGACGTTGTACGCGGAGATTCCATCACCCGTCACCCGGGCAACCAACGCGCCGAAATAGTCGGTGACCGGCTGGGTGTAGAGCCCCGGGCGCCGTGGATGCTCGAACTGGTTGGCGACGATGAAGGGCGCCTCGTGGCGTCCGACGATCTCCGATCCGAAGAGTCTTGATCCGGGCGCCCACAAGACGGGCGCCGCCATCGCCACGGTCAGAATCAGCGCGACCAGGACGACGCCGAGCGCGCCCCGGAACCGCGACTGGACCAAGCGGTTCGGCGTCGAGCCCTCCCGGCGCTACCGAGCCGCTTCCGGAATTGGCAGGTCGAGCCGCTCGAGCTCTTCGTTGATCACCTTCTGGAAGCCCGAGAACGGCTGCGCGCCCCTGAGGTACCGGCCGTTGATGAAGAACGCCGGGGTCCCGGTGAGCTGCATGGAGCGCGCTTCGGCCGTGTCGTCGTCGACTCTCTTCTTGTTGGAGAGATCTCGGAAGTCGGCTTCAAAGCGGCCGACGTCCATGCCCAGCTCCCCGGCGTACTGCACCAACGCGTTGTACTTCAGGTTCCTCTGATTGGCGAAGAGCTTGTCGTGGAACTCCCAGAACTTGCCCTGCTTCTGAGCCGCGACCGACGCGATGTGCGCGGCGGGCGCGTCGGGATGCAGTGACGGCAGGGGGAAGTGCTTCCAGACCAGCCGAACGTTGTCGCCGTAGACCTCCTGCACCTGCTTGAGAGTCGGACCGACTCTCGCGCAGAACGGTCATTGGAAGTCCGAGAACTCGGCGATCGTGATCGGCGCGTTCTCTGCTCCTTTGTTCGGGGCGTTGGCGGTCTTGATCGGGTAGGCCTTGTTCGGGTCCGGCCCGCGGCGTTGGGGCGGGGGGGTCGCAGCCGGTGTCGCCTGTGCTTGAATCTGAGTCTTGCCGACCGCGGCAATCTTGTCTTCGACCCGGTCGAGGCTGTCGTCGAGATCCTCCCGCAACGAGTCGATCGCGCGGAGGTTCGAGAACGAG
Organism: Thermoanaerobaculia bacterium; assembly: GCA_046756565.1. Classification (GTDB taxonomy): domain Bacteria; phylum Acidobacteriota; class Thermoanaerobaculia; order Multivoradales; family JAHEKO01; genus CALZIK01. The sequence goes on from JBHHWO010000106.1 coordinate 11,624, forward strand.
ATCATCAGAAGACCGACCACGCCGGCCAGCGTCGCGAGTGCGAGAGCGTCGACTCCCGACTTTGGCGGCATCACCGGCGGAGAGGATTGCTGCTGGTTCTTTCGACTCGCCATGTGGAGCTACTCCTTTGGAAAATAGAAGCCCGCCTCTTGGGCTCGGTCTCGAATGGTCGTGCGAACGAGCCGATCGAAGGTTCGGTTGTCCCTTCTCGGCTCGGCGCGCGCGGCGACGATCCGATGCCGCTCGGTGGCCGCCTCCACGATCCTTTCGCGCAGGTCCTTACGGATCTCGCTCATGTCCTCCAGGAAAGCGAGCCGCTCTTCGAGCGTCAAGCGGCGCATCGATCTCGGCAGCTCGCTCGCGGCCATGCTCAGAACGTCGACGCGGCCGTCTTCGTGAGCCGTGACGAGATCGCCGGCGGTCGAGTAGACCGGGCTTGCCTTGGTTATCGCCCGGGTAGCGGCGACCGCCAGACCCTGCTTGCGAGCGTTACTGTCCTGACGAGCGCGGCTCTTCATCTTGGCCTTGCCGGCCGCGCCGTAGGGAACGTAGGTTTGGTTCATCAACTCGCCGAGCTCGACGAGCTGGCGGTCCACGGGTGTCTTGGTCATCACCGGCGGCAGGCTGTGGTCAATGGTTGCAAACTGGCCTTCCGCCAGGTCCGCCATCTGTTTCCAGCCGATGGCGTCCTCACTCTCGGGCCGGCCGCAGAAGACGGCGTTCAAGAGAATGCCCCGGTCGCGCGCCAGCTCGCTCATCTCCTCGTATCCGACGTAGGGATCCTGTCCGGGAGGCTCGTTGCCGGCGAGGAAGAGCAGCATGAGCGCGTCGTCGGAGGCCGACCAATTCAGGCTCTCGATAGAGGTCTGCAAAGCTCGGCCGACGTACTCATTGGCGCCGCGAACGCGAAGAGCGAACAAGCGCTCGGAGACATGGTCGAGATCGTCGGTGAGATCGGCCTCGACCCGCACCCAGCCGTCCGCCGGGCTGCCAATCTGATTGCCATAGGTGACGACACCGACCCTGAGCAGGGGAGTCGGATCGGCTGCCGCGAGGTCGTTGATGATCTCCCAGATCTTGACCCGTGCCGTGTCGATCAGCGCTCGCATCGTGCCGCTCGTGTCGAGCGCGATCACCAGGTCGACCGGATCTCCGGCCGGCTCCACGGGCTTCGAGGAAACCGGGGTCGCTGTCAGCGCAACGCCGGCCACCAGCAGAGCGACGCGGAGTGGATAGGACGGTAATCTTGAGGTCATGCTCTTCTTACTCTACGCGTCGCGCGCGAGCGGCGTTTACTCTACAACACGGAAATCGCGAACCGTCGGACCCGCGGAAAGCTCAGCCGAGTGAAGTGTTCGCGGAAATGGACACCGGAGATGGAGAAGCGTCTCTAGCGTACCGGGTCGAGAGCCACCAGGCTGCAGCCAACGGGACGACCAGCGTCACTGCTCGAACTGCAGCGACCGGAAGCTCGAAGCGAGCGTGAGTAGCGAGCTCGCCTGCCGTGACCACGATAGCGGCACCCACCGCAAGCTGGAGTCCCAGCCCGACGAGGAACCGGGGACTCCGCAAGGGCTGTCGGAGAGCTGCCCAGATCGCCACAAAGAGACCGACGAAGAACGCGGGCAGCAGGAGCAACGCACCCTGCGGGTCGCTGTAGGCGTGGCCGAGATGAAGGGAGTCACGAGAACCGATGAGCGCCGGTTGGGCCCAGGCTCGGAGTAGAAGCCCGCCGAGCACGCCGCATCCCACGCCGGTAGCCAGGGCCCGCGCGGCGAGCCCTGCTCGGGCCATGACGCTTGGGTGGAGCCCGGCAAGGCCGGCGATCGCCAGGACGATTAGGACCGCCGCCAGGGTCTGGTAGAAGGCGTGCACCGCGACCTCCGGTGAGCCCAGCAACGAGGCCGGAATCGCGAGCACCAGGAGTCGAGCGGTTCCGAGGAGCAGGAAGAGGGGCAAGGCTGCCATCGCGGCGATCGCGCGCGCGGCTCTCGAGATCGGCAGCATGAAAACCGCCGCCAGGTAGACAGGTAGAAGCGGGGTGACGACGCAGGATTGCGTCACGACCCAGAGACCGTTGGGCGTCTCCAGGTAGTTGCCGGACACGGTCGCTGGGGTGCCGAGTGTGCGCATGACCGCTCCCGCCGCAACCGTTGCCCAGCGGGCCACTCCGAGAACGGCCTCACTCCTCATCATCCACGGAGCCAGCGCGTAGAAGGCGAGCACGAAGGCGAGCAGGAGTGACAGGAACCTGAAGGTCGCTTGGCGCGAGAACGACAGTGCCGCGGCTGGCCGTGTTTGCTTCGATTCACCCGAAAGCGAAGCTCCCATCCAGTGAAACACGTAGGCAGCGGCGGCGATGATCAGCAGAGCCGGCCACAAATAGACGTGAAGAAAATTAAAGACCGGGCGGTCACCAACCACCAGGGAAAGCGTGGCGATGCGGACCGTATTGAGGGCCAGGATTAGGGCCAGCCCGAGGGCGACACCTCGAAGGCGGTGGCGGAGGGAGGCTGGGAACGCCAGAACCGAGGCCAGCACGAGGGCCATTGGATCGGCGCCAGTGCAGCTCAGCCCGACGAAGACCGAGCTCGGTTCGGTGCCGACCAGAGCGCAGCCGATCCTGCCCTGGAGTCCGGCAAAAGGCAGGAGGAGACTCCGTTGCACCCAGGGAATCCGCACGAATCCGAATAGCAGGAGGGCCCAGGTGAGGGCGCGAAGCAGGAAGCGCAGGCTCGGGCTGAATCGAAGCGCCCGATCGGGCGAGCCCGACGGCGTTTCGGCGCTGGAAGCAGTTTCTGCGCACATTCTTTGGGCTCCCCGAGACTCGAAGTATAAACCTCGGTTCGGTTCCGAGGTCCAGCCTTCAGCTCGAGGACAACTCGTCGCCTCGCCCGCGCCGCCGCCTCCGCGCAGGCGCATAACTGGCGTTCTGGCAATGTCGAGCGCACGAATGCCGCTCTGCAACCAGGCGCAGGGAGGGACTCCGGCTCTCCTGAAGGGGCGGGGCCCTCGTATGCGCGAGGCGCTATCTGACTCCCGTGCCCGCCGCTCATAAGGTCTGTTGGAAAAAAGCTCATAGACGAGCTTCGATTCTCTCCTGACGGTCCGCTGACGCTGGATGTGATCCTATCCAACGAAGGATGAGGGAGTCCCCGGTGCCAACGGACGGGGCTGTCATTTGTTGTTGATTATGACGGGTAAGAGAATTTCACGAACTCGAGTCCCTTAGGAGAGTCGTAATGTGTGGAAGTGCTGATGGCGGTGAGCGTCACTGTCCCGACCGGGGCGTCGGCAGACGTCGAGCATCCATTCCGCAGGCCGGCTCGCGGCTGCGGGCGGTTCTTGGCCATCAGTTGAGACCCGGCTCGATCGCCGGTCTCGGCGCCCTGGCCGCGGGGCTGGTTCTGGTGTTGTTGTCTCTGGCGGCCGCCCCGGCACAAGCGCAGAACATCGGGGTCTGTAACGCAGACATTACAGTCAATATCGATCCCGCCTTTCTTCCTTTGGCACCGGGCGGAGTGCCCCTTTTCACTTTCACGATCGAAAACACCAACGACCAGGCGGTGCCGCCTGGTGTCAATGTCGAGACCTTCGACAAGATCTTCTTTCGGCCGAACTGTCGCAGAGTCTTCACCGCTCTCGATCCGGACGACCCCGCCACCTGCACGCTCGATGACGGCTTGTCCGGGGACCCGCGCCCGTTCGGCGACATCTCGTTTGGCACTCTGCAGGTGGTGAGCTGCGACGACTCGATCGGCACGCCGACGGCAACGGCGATCGACCTTCCAGGCGCGCCGACCGGGCCCGACCACCTCGAGTTCACGTTTTCAGGAGGTGCGAACCCGGGTGTTCTGACCCTCGGTGCGGGGCAGAGCTGCGTCTTCGAGTTTCGACAGACCACGGCAAACTTCCCGCTGACGTTTCTGGGTGCGCCGCCGGATCCGATTCCTTCTTTGAACAAGATCGTGTTCCAGGCGGTCGGCACCGAAGCCGTGTGCCCGGTGGAGCTCAACCCGGGCCTCGCCGAGGACCTCGGCTCGCAGGCGAAGGACAGCGGCGCGATTCCGTTCGAGATTGCGACATGTGGCGGCGAGGTGGACAAACAGGTGTCGTGTGATGGCGGCGTAACCTGGTTTGACAGCGATGCCGATCTGAGCGACGGCATCGGAGACGGCGTCGCTCTGGGCTGCACGGGCTGGGACGACCCGGCAAGCCCGCGCGAGGTCAAGGTGCGCTACTTCGCGCGCAATAACTCCACCTCCAACTTCGATGCTCAGGGAGACCCCGCCAACGCCTTGACTTCGTGTACGCTGACGGATTCGAACGCGGCGGTTCTGGCCGAGGTGGGCGGTACGGTCGTGGTCGGCGATCTGCCCGGACTGGGGGATCCCGGCTTCGGCGACGTGATGCTTTTCGAGACCTCGTTGCTCGAGTGCAACTCGGCGTTCGCGGCGGCCGAGCCCAACACGGCCACGCTCGACTGCATCTGCCCGGAAGACGTGGGCGACAACGTGCCGATTCAGTTCACGGACCAAGCCGATATCGACTGCCAGGCGCCGGGGCTCTTGGTCAGCAAGACGTGCGACGACGGCGAGTTCGCTCCGAACGGAGACTTTCTCTACACGGTGACGGTCAGCAATACCGGCAGTGCGCCGCTCGAGAACTGCGTGGTGACCGATCCGCTGGCGACCTGCAACGTGACGGCGATACCTTCG
>JBHHWO010000107.1:0-15953 GCA_046756565.1 Thermoanaerobaculia bacterium
ACGCTGCCTCTTCTGGAAGAGACGGATTTCCCGGTTCTGTTCCGTACGGACCTAGAGGTGTTGCAGGTCAACCTCGGGTATCGCTGCAACCAGAGCTGCGTGCACTGCCACGTCAACGCCGGTCCCACCCGCAAGGAGAACATGACCCGTAGCACGGCGGACCAGGTGCTCGAGTTCCTGCACGTATCCGGAGCCTACACTCTGGACCTGACGGGTGGTGCGCCGGAGCTCAACCCGAACTTTCGGCACATGGTAGAGGCGGCCCGAGCCCTGGGCGTCCACGTGATCGACCGCTGCAACCTCACGATTCTCGAGGAGCCGGGGCAGGAAAACCTGGCGGAGTTTCTGGCCACACACGGGGTCGAGGTGGTGGCGTCCCTCCCCTGCTATCTGGAGCAGAACGTCGACGCCCAGCGCGGCGAGGGTGTATTCGAGAGGAGCATCCGCGGCGTTCTCCGTCTCAACGCTCTGGGCTACGGGGGATCGGGCACGGATCTCATTCTCAACCTGGTCCACAACCCGCAGGGCGCCACGCTACCTCCTCCCCAGGCCGCCCTCGAAACCGAGTACCGGACTCAGCTCCGGGAGAGGTTCGGCATCGAGTTCACTCGGCTCCTCACGCTCACCAACATGCCCATCCAGCGCTTCGGGAGCATGCTCGTTTCAAGGGGTCGATTCGACGAGTACATGGCCATACTGAAGGCGGCTCACCGTCCCGAGAATCTCGAATCCGTGATGTGCCTCACGCTTCTCAGCGTGGACTGGCAGGGCTATGCGTACGACTGCGATTTCAACCAGCTGTTGGGCATTCCTCTACACCTGGGGAGCAGCCGGCGGATCCACGTCAAGGACCTCTTGGGAGTGAACCTGAGGGGCAACCCGATCCGCGTGGCCGACCACTGCTACGGCTGCACTGCCGGCCAGGGAAGCGGCTGCGGCGGGGCGCTGTGACCCCGAGCGGCCCCTACCTCATCCGAGGAGCAGCGAGCACTTGTCCCAGAGGTTGATCTCCGAGTAGCGATTGGCTCCGGTCACGACTCCGAGGAGCTTGCGGAACAAGGCCCGATCCCGACTCAGGCGCCGAATCGCTCGGTTGACGACGGGCTTGTGTTTCGAGACGGTCAGTACAAGCCGAGTGAATCGAAACAGATCCTCAACGAGGCGGGAACGCTCCTCGGCGTAGCGCTGGAGGAAACCGGCTCCGAAGTTCCCGGCGGCAAAGGCCTCGTCGATCACAGGAACGGCGGCGCGGACGCTCTTCAAAGTGAGCGCCATGCCCTCGCCGGTAATCGGATCCAGGAACCCCGCGCTGTCGCCGACTAACAACAAGCCCGACCCATAGCAGGGCTCGACCGCGAAGCCCAAAGGTCCAGCCATCAACACCGGCGGGATCAGCTCGGCCTTGCGCATTCGCTTTCCGAAGCCTGGGGCCGACTTTAGGAAGCTCGAGTAGGCACTGGTTAGATCACCTCGAAAGGATCTCACGGCCTCCTTTTCGAGGAGCAGGGCAACCAGGCTCAAGCCTTCGCGGCACGGTGCGAGATAGATCTCGCCGTGCGGCTGCATCAGGACCTCGACATAGGCGCCAACCCCTTCGAGCCCGCTCAGATGACCCGTCACGCCGAATCGTTTCCGCGGCAGATAGACCTTGGAGATCCCACACCCAGTGTGGAAAACGGAGCTCCGGCCATCGGCGGCAATGATCAGAGGCGATCGAAAGACCTCCCTACGACCAACACCGTTTGCAGGGTAGCCCTCGACACCTTCGACCGTCTGACCGGCAAGAAGCACGCCTGCCACGCGGAAACCCTCCCGCACCGTGACGTTGGGGAACGTTTTCGCTCTCTGAAGGAGCAAATGGTCCAGCTCGAAGCGGCGCATCGCCACCCCAAGACACGGATTGCCCTCGTCAGGTGGGAAGTCCGCCTCCGCCGCGACGCCCTCGAGACTTCGCAACCGGATCCCTCGGAACCTGGCTCCGCCACGGGACAGGGTCTCCGGCAACAGACCTAGCTCTTCGAGGATGGCAACACCCTGCGGCATGACGCCCTCCCCACAGCACTTGTGCCGCGGAAAGACGGCTTCGTCCAGAAGCAGGATGCGATACCCACGGGGCGCGAGGGTTATGGCAGCCGAAGATCCGGCGATGCCGGCTCCTACGATCACGATGTCGTAGTCCGACGGCATCTGTCCGCTCGACAACGGACCCCATCCAGACTCTGATGAATCGGGACTCGAGCCCAGTCAAGCTTGCATCAGCCACAGACTTCCCGCGCCACCCTTTTGGTCGGCACCAGTAGGCTGGCTCCCTACCCCCATGAGTGGGGAGATTCTCCACAACAAATGAGATGCTCGTGTATCCGGTAACTGATGAGGTGCCCTATTGCCGGCTCTCGGCGTAGCTACGGTCCTGCCCCGATTCTGTAGACAAAAAGCGATCTTAGATTCGTCATCGTATCCCCGGGCGGGGGGAGGCGCTGGATCGGGCCGCGATAGCGGGCAGAGACAGCGCCCCAGAGGTCTGGGTGAGCAAGGTCGGTGAGGCCAGCTGCTCGGCCTCGAGCGGCGTCCGGTAGCCCAAGCCGGAGTGCAGGCGCCGGGTGTTGTAGAAGCCCTCGATGTAGGCGAAGAGCTCACGCTGGGCCAGCTGACGGCTCAGGAAGCTGCGCCCGAGCTCGGTCTTGACCGTCTTGATCAGGCTCTCCGCTGGAGCGTTATCCCAGCAATCTCCGCGACGGCTCATGCTGGCCTCGAATCCGGCGGCCTCGAGGGCCTGGCGGTAGGCCCGGCTGGCGTACTGCGCCCCTCGGTCGGTGTGGTGGATCAGGCCCGCTGGCGGACGCCGGGACTCCACGGCCCGCCGCAAGGCCGTCAGCGTCAGCGTCTCGTCGATCCGATCACTCAGGGACCAGCCAACGATCCGGCGCGAGTACAGGTCCATCAGCATGGCGAGGTAGAGCCAGCGGCGGCGTCCCTGGGCCAGGTAGGTGATGTCGCCCACCCAGATCTGGTTCGGCCGCTGTGCATGGAAGCGGCGCTTCAGCCGCGGATCGATGCCTACGGACGAGCAAGACCATCAGGTGGTGAGCCGTTGATCGGCGTGCGGAAGAGCCAGTTCTCGAACGCTTCCTTGAGGGTCGGTCGGTCTGCCAACCGGGTCTTGATCCTGGCGATGGCCCAACCCTCGGTTCCGTCAGCCTCCATCAGGACGCTGAGCCAGCTCTCTTCATGCACATAAGAGCGACGCTGACTCTCCTCGAAGCCCAGGAGGATCTCGACCTCCCGAAACTGCACGGACTGCCCGCCGTTGGCGGGGAAGAGCTTGTCGCGGAAGTTCAGGTAGTCCCGCGGGGTCATGGTCTCCATGAGCCGGAAATGGTCGGCCGCCATCTCCAAGATGGTGCGAATCCGGCCGAGCAAGCGGCAGGCGCCCGCCAGTGCATCGTCAGGCACCACGGGCTGCCCGAACAGATCTCGAGCCACGACCAGGTCGCGGAGCATGAGCTTGAGCCAAAGCTCGTAAACCTGGTGGACGGTGATGAAGAGGACCTCGTCTTGGCAGAGGTGATCCTCGTTCCTCTCCAGACCTTCTTGCAGCTTCAGCAGCTCCGGGACACGGATGTAGTCCCAATAGGTCGTAGGCAGTTCCTTGGAGTCCGTCATCGGCGGGCCTTCCTTCCACAGCTCAAGGGCCCTTGCACGGGCATAGTGGAGTTGCCCCGATTTTGTGGACACCGAGACAGGCCGCACAATGGCCGGAAAGGAGTCCACGAATGGCACGGGAGCGCAGGCAGTTCAGCGACGAGTTCAAGCGCGAGGCGGTGCGTCTGGCGTACGAGAGCGGTCGTCGTTTGTCAGATGTGGCGCGGGAGCTGGATGTCGGTACCAACCTGATCCGTCGCTGGCGGCGCAAGTTTGCGGGAGTGCCGGAGGGTCGAGCGCCAACGACCGAGCAGCAGGAGATCCTCCGCTTGCAGGGGCAGCTGTCGCGGATTCGCGAGGAGCGCGACATCCTAAAAAAAGCGTTGGCGATCTTCTCAGAACGACGTCGGTGAGCCACGGGCTCGTGGCTCGGCTTGCCGAGCGTCACCCGGTGCAGCGCGTCTGCAAGGTGCTTGGGGTCTCGCGCAGCGGCTACTATGCGCGCCGCGCCCGCGAGACACCAGCCCGGGTCCGGGAAGATCGCCGCCTGAAGCAGCAGATCCTCGCCGTGCATACGGAGGCACAGGGGCGCTACGGGACGCCGCGGATCGAGCGGGTGCTTCGCCGCCGGGGCGTCGCCACCAGCCGCAAGCGGGTCGCTCGTCTGCGTCGCGAGCTCGGTCTGCGCGCCAAGGGGCGGCGGCGTTTCCGCCTGACCACCAACTCCGAGCACGCCTATCCGCCGGCGCATGACCTTGAACTGGCTTTCTATCGTCCAGCGGAGGGTCTTGGACTGGTGTCCTCAACGGGATTTGGACCCCTGCGTCTACCTTGAAGCTTTCGACCCAATAGTGGACTTGCGACTTCCCTCCTGCGCGCTGCGGGTATAGGGCAGATGGAGGCGTCTTGCCAGGCGGGTCCGCCAAGCGGGGCAGTCACCGTAAGTTCCTTATTTCAGCAGGTTACGTTGGTGCCGCAGGTGGAATTCGAACCCGCACAGCCTTGCGGCTCAGGAATTTTAAGTCGTTCGCGAGCCAACAGACGGCAACAGACAACAACTCTAGAATCAGTGGGTTACGAGTGCCGGCATTGTTGGCATCAGTTGAGGAGAGTTGGCCCTTGTTGGGGCCAACTGCACCATGAGTGCACCACGGCAGAGGCTGCAGCCTGGCATTCTGCGCACCTGGAGGGTCTATCACTGGGGTCACGCTAGGATGGCCTCACAACTCCAGGCGGCGTAGGCTTCGGGGGTCCAGCGGCCCACCGACCAGGCCGTCTCGAGAGCCGCCCTTCCCTCCTGCGGTAGGCTCCCCGAGATCTTCAACAAGTGGAAGGACAGGCTGTCCGCTGTAGATTCGCGTCCGACAACCACTGTGAGTAGATGGCTTCGCACCGCATCATCACCAAGCGCCGATTCACACAAACCAGGAGAGGCACGCCATGAGTAAACAATGGGACCCCCGTGCCCACCTACCTCATGATGAGCAAGCTCAGCCCCGAGATCACCTCCCACTACCAGGACCCACACTCCGGATGCCCGGCCTCTCGCGCTCGCCTCTGCTACGAGGAAAGATGTGGCTGACTGCCCTCTGGGTCGCGGCCGCCTGCGCTCCCGCCGGGGACGAGCGCCTCGAGCTCGTTCCCTGCGCCGACCAGGGCCCTCAGGCTGAGCTCCAATGCGGCCGGCTCCCGGTGCCGGAGAACCCCTCGTTGCCGGACGGCCGCTGGATCGATCTCCGTGTCGTCGTCGCCCCGGCCCTCGAGCCGATGGAGGGGGCGGCGGCGCTCTTTGTGCTGGAGGGTGGTCCCGGGATCCCCGCTTCGCACATGGCTGAATTCCTGGTCACCGCGGGCAACCCCTACGGTCAGTCCCGCGACGTGGTGATGGTGGATCTTCGGGGCACCGGCGGGTCCCACCCCCTCTACTGCCCCGAGCTCGAAGGGCGCGGTGTACCTCCGGCCGACCATCTGGAGGAGATGTATCCGCTTCACAAGGTCGAGGCCTGTCGGGAGCAGCTCGAGGCGCGAGCGGATCTCACCCAGTACACCACGGCCCGGGCGGTCGAGGACCTCGAGGCGGTCCGCCGGGCGCTCGGCTACGAGCGGATCGACCTCCAGGGGATCAGCTACGGCTCTCGCCTGGCGCTCGAGTACATCCGGCGTCATCCCAGCCGGGTGCGGAGCCTGCTGGCCATAGGCTCGCTGCCCCCGTCCCACCGCATGCCGCTCTACCACGCCTCGTCGTTCCAGCGGGCCTTCGACCTTCTGCTCAAGGACTGCGAGGGCGACGCCGAGTGCCACGAGGCCTACCCGCGCCTGCGGGAGCAATGGCTCGAGCTCCTCGAGCGCCTCGAGCGGTCCCCGGCCCGCCACCTCTACACCTCCGGCGGCGACTCACCGGTGGTGGAGCTCGAGATCCGTCGTAACGTCTTCGTCGAGAAGCTGCGCTCGACCTTCTACTTCGCCAGCGCCGCTCGGGCCCTGCCCCGGGTGATCGTTGCCGCCGCAGAGGGAGACTTCGGGCCCTTCGTGGAGCTGGCCCTGCCCGAACATCCTGACGCGCCGCCGTTCCTCTCCGAGGGCGCGTATCTGAGCATCACCTGCACCGAGGACCTGCCGAGGATCGGCGCCGACGAGGTTGCGTCCCACACCCGGGGCACCTACCTCGGAGACTATCGGGTGGCTCGGCAGCGCCACGCCTGCGAGGCCTGGGCGAAGGGCGACGTGCCGGAGGACTTCGACCAGCCCGTGGCGTCGTCGGTACCGGCCCTGCTGGTCACCGGTGAGCGGGATCCCGTGACCCCGCCCTCGGAGGCCGAGAAGGTGGCGGCGGCTCTCGAGAACGCCCGTGTGGTGATTGTCCCCCACGCCGGCCACCTGCCCTGGGATGCCAGCAATGTCGGATGCGTGGACCGGATTCTCCTCGACTTCCTGGAGCGGGCGAGCGCCGACGGGCTCGACCTTGGCTGCCTGCAAGAGCTGGAGCCCGCTCCCTTCGGCCTGCCTGGAGCCTCCTGAACGGCCGCCACGCGATCCGGATCTACCGGCTTCGTGTGGCCGAGACAGCTCTAAGAGGTTAGAAGTTCCACCGGATTCGGTCCGCAGCGATCCGCTCGCAAAGCGGAACGCGACGAGGCAAGCCGTTAGAGGGACCTGGCGAGTCCAGCGGGCACTGGTGCCCCCAACGGGCTTCGAGCCCGAGGGCGCTACGAGACCGGCTTGTAATCGGAATGAACGCACATGCCGACGGGTGGCGGTGCCAGGAAACTCGCGAAGGGCAACGCATGGAGATGCATGTCGATGATCGGGGGCTGCAGCTGAGCGGACGCCGGGGCGACGAGCATCGGAAATGCTACGAGCAAGGCTTGGATCGTTATCTTCATGGGCCCACTCCTCTCCTTGCCAAGAAGGCTGGCGACCGCTTCAGCCCCGATCCTCTCGTAGGACAGAGTCCCGCCTGATCAAGGTGCTTGGATTCCAGCTCTCTGACTAGCGTGCGGTGGTGCCGGAGGCGGGATTCGAACCCGCACAGCCTTGCGGCTCAGGAATTTTAAGTCCCCTGCGTATACCAATTCCGCCACTCCGGCAGGGCTCAGTGTAACAACCGGTGGGCCGCGGGATTCTTCGTTTCACTCAGAATGACAGCGTTGGAGTTGCGTCTTCTGCAGACTTCCGACGGTCTCCGGCCCTACCCAATATCTAGTACCCATGTGTATTTGCACCCCCAAGATGTTGGGGTTATACTCGGCGAGCTATGCACTGGCCGAGCTTCTTGGCAGGCCTGTTGGTGCTTCCGGCGTTCGTACTGTTTGCCGGACTGGCGCAGTCTTTCATCCAGTCTGCGCGCCGTCGCCGCTCGGGCTACGTGGGCAACCGATCGACCACGCCGCTGGCTCGAGGTGCCGAGCCGCTCGAGTTCACCTCACGGGTGATGGGCCGCATCGGCCGGTCCGACTCGCGTAGCGGCCAGGGCTCGGCCCGAGCGTCGTAGGGCCGGCTGAGCAACAAAGGGCCGACGGGGACGTCGGTCGCTGCATCGTCACCCCCACCCAGGCGGCACCGGTCCCCAGTGGTCATCCTGAGCGGAGCGAAGGATCCCTAGACGGCGAACGGTTTCGCGTGATCAAAACGTACTAGTGTCCTGTCCCAGTGATTCGCTACACAAATCTCGGGCCTTTCTGCACGCTGCCGGCGTTGCCACTCCTCAACATAGGCCCAGCTATGCTTGCGTCGTGGGCGCCTTGGCAGCGCACACCATGACCTCGAGCCTTATGCACCGAACCACTGGGACAGGACACTAGCGAGATTCTTCGCTGCGCTTCCCTCGCCGAGCCTCGGGACAGGCAGAATGACAGAAAAGGTCACTCCTCCGCTGCCGCCCTCCGGCTCCCCTTTCGAAACGATCCGAAGATCAGGAAGACGCCCACGATCACCAGGATCAGGGGCCAGTTCTTGAACAGGTAGTAGGCCACGTCCTGGGTCTTGTCGATTCCCGAGACGATGAGGATCCCGCCCGGGACGAGCGGCCACCAGTGCGAGCGGCGCTGGTAGACGAGCGCGATCACATAGATCAGGACGAAACCGAGCCCCAGGCCGATCTGGTCGCCGTCTCCCCAGCGTGCGAATGCGTCATCCAGAGTCGCACCCAGGCCAAGGCCGAAGAGAATGCCGCCTGGCACCAGCAGACCGTAAATCCTGCGCACGAAGTACCCGGCCATGAAGGCGAGGCCCATGACCAGAAACAGGTACTCCGACTCGAAGATGTCGAAACGGGGAGCCAGAAAGAAGGCCAAACCGATCACGATCAGAATGGCTCCAGCCGTGAGTTTGCCCTGACGATGATCGCTCATGAAGGCTCCTTTCGCTCGCACATCCAATCGATTTTGTCCACACGCTCGCGCGCGGCGCGGAGTCGACCGGAATCGTCCTCGAGAACAGCTTGCACAGACCTCTCCAGTATAGCTCCGCCATTGGTACACTCCCCGGCGCCATGGCCCACCAGCCGGAGCTCCATCTCAGGATCGCGAGCCGGTTTGACGAGCTGGATCTCGTCGATCGGCTCATCGACGGCTTTCTCGAATACCTCGGGTGGGACGCCGAGGATGGACCCAACGTCACGCTCGCCGTGCGGGAAGCGGCCGCCAATGCGGTGCAGCACGGCAACCGGCTCGACGCCAGTATCCCGGCCGAGATCTACTGCACCGTCGGGGACGCGGACTCTGGAGGCGACTCCTGGCTCCTGGTCGAAGTGGTCGATCAGGGCGAGGGCTTCGACATAGATGGCCTTCCCGACCCCCTGGCTCCCGAGAACCTCCTCAAGCCCACCGGTCGGGGAATTCTCCTGATTCGAAACTTCATGGACTCAGTTACGTTTGAGTTTCCAGAGGCGGGTGGAACCCGGGTCTCCATGGGAAAGCGGGTGCCGGCCTCCGTGAGGGAAGAAAACAGCGACTCAAACGAGGAGAACCAGCGATGATCCAGATCGAAACCAGGGAGCGAAACGGCATCACGATCCTGGACCCAAAAGGCAAAATCACAATCGGGATAGGCGACATCGCGCTGCGAGACAGCGTCCGATCCGCTCTAGAGGACGGCGCGACCGATCTATTGATCAATTTCTCGAAGGTCAAGCGCATGGACTCGTCCGGCCTCGGCGAGCTGGTGGCGTCGAGCGAGCGGACCAAGGCAATCGGCGGCAAGCTCAAGATCACCAACCTGCCCTCATCGATCGAGCAGCTCTTGACGATCACCGCGCTCATGAACGCCCTAGAGGTCTACGAGGACGAGGACGCCGCGCTCGCGTCGTTCAACTAGGGTGGGTCCGGGGAACCCCGCGTCCCCGTCGCGTCATTCTGAGCGGAGCAGCCTGCCCTCAGCCTGTCCTGAGGCTCTGCGAAGGAAGCGAAGCGAAGGGAAGAATCCCGGCGAGATGGTACCGACATCGAAGACCGGGCCGACTCGTAGGGATCCTTCGCTGCGCTCAGGATGACTATGAGGGTTGAGTCCCGCCAAGATCGCACCGACACCGAAGATCGGGTCGACTCGTAGGGATCCTTCGCTGCGCTCAGGATGACTGCGAGGTTCGCCCGCGCTCCCCTACCCCTTCAGCCCGGTCTCGGTCGCCCCTCCCTGCTCCTCGATCCAGCGCTCCACCTGCTCCTCCAGCAGCGCCAAAGGCATGGCGCCGTTCGAGAGCACCACGTTGTGGAAGGCCGGCAGCGAGAACCGGTCCCCTAGCGCGCTCTCGGCCCGCTCACGCAGCTCGAGCATCTTGAGACGGCCGATCATGTAGGCGCAGGCCTGCCCCGGCATCACGATGTAGCGCTCGATCTCGGCGACCACGTCACCTTCGGGCATACCGGTGTTGGCGACCATGTAGTCGATCGCCTCCTCCCGGGTCCAGCGCTGCGCGTGAATGCCGGTGTCCACTACCAGACGGACGGCCCGGAAGATCTGGCCCTGGAGGTACCCCAACCGGTCGTACGGGTCATCTTGGAAGCCGTTCTCGGCAGCCACTCGCTCGCTGTAGAGCGCCCAGCCCTCGGTGTAGGCGGTGAACGGAATCACCCGCCGGAAAAACGGCATGCCGGTCAGCTCCTGGGCGATGCCGATCTGGAAGTGGTGCCCCGGAATCGCCTCGTGGTAGGCCAGGGTCCGCATGCCGTACTTCGGGATCTCGGCCACGTCGCGGAGGTTGACGTAGAAGGTGCCCGGTTTCGAGCCGTCGAAGGGCGGCGAGTCGTAGTAGGCGCCCGGCGAGCCCTCCTGCCTGAATTCAGGGATGCGCTTGACCTGCACGCCGGCCTCGGGCTTGATGTCGAAGATCCCTTCGAGGCCGGCGTCGATCTCGTCGATGAGGCTCTGGTAGTCGACCAGAATCTGCTCGCGCGCCTCGTCGGTATCCGGGTAGAGGAAGCGCTCCTCGGAGTTGAGGGCCTGCATGGTGGCGCCGAAGTTCTCGGAGTCGTAGCCCTCGGCGTCGAGGATGGACTTCATCTCGGACTGGAGGCTCGCGACCTCCGCAAGCCCGACCTGGTGAATCTGCTCCGACGTCAGGTTGGTGGTGGTGTGGTGCCGGAGCTGGTAGTTGTAGAAGTCATCGCCGTCCGGGAACTTCCAGACGCCGTCCTCCTCGGTCGCGATGGTGTCGAGATGCTCGAAATAGGAGATCAGGGTCTCGTATGCCGGATAGACAACGTCCTGGATCGAAGTCTCGAGCTCTGCCAGGAGGGCGTTGCGGTCCTCCGACTCGAGGCCCTCGAGCTCGGCGCTCTTTTCGGTCAGGTGTGTGTAGAGGACGTTCTCCTTCGCAGGCGGCTCGATCAGGCCGCGTACCTCTTCCAGGACGCGGGCGATTACGAACTTGGGCGGAGTGATGCCCAACTCCTCGCGGATCTCGAGTCCCTCCATCACCTGTTCGAAGGCGCGGCCGAACTGGCCGACCCGTTTGACGTAGTCGCTCGCGTCCCGGGCGTCGCCCAGATGGTGCGTCGACACCATGAAATCCGGCAGCCCGTTCTGAATCCCGAAGAGCTGGTTGACCGGATAGTCGTGGTACATCCAGCGGTTCGCCTCCTGCATGTCGGCCAAGAACCACTCGAGGATGTCGTAGGACAGTCCCTCGGTCTCGCTCATGCCGTCGCGGTCGTAGCTGCGAAGGTACTCGAGCTGCTTGTCGAGCCAGGCGGCCTCCTTTTTCTGGAAGGCGACCGACATGTCGTCGAGATCGTCGTTGTGAAAACGCATCCCCATCGGCTCCAGGAGCCGCATGCTCGAAAGCATCATCGGATGCCTCAGCGCGAAGGTCGCGAACACGCGGCCGTAGAAATGGTCGATCGACCACGGCTTGAACCAGATGGTCGGGACCAGAAAGACCGCCGCGGCCAGGGCGACGACGCCCAGCCCGCGCAGAGACCACTTCGTGACTTTGCCCATGCAAGTCCCTCCTTCCAGGAGATTCTACGGCGTCGAGACACGGAATGTTCCGGGTGGCCCGCCACAGTCATCCTGAGCGCAGCAGCCTGCCCTCAGCCTGTCCTGAGGCTCTGCGAAGGAAGCGAAGCGAAGGGAAGAATCCCGCACCGCTACAGACCCGTCAACACCTCCACGAGATAGGGCCGCACCGTCTCCGCCACGACTCGCTGCCCCTCGGCATTCGGATGGATCCCATCCGGCAGGTTCAAATCCGGTACTGCGGCGACGCCCTCGAGCAGGAAGGGCACGAGCACCGAGCCGGTCTCTTCCGCCACGCGCGGGAAGAGCTCCCGAAAGTCGCGGGCGTACTCCTCCCCGTAGTTCGGCGGCATCATCATGCCCGCGACGACCACGGTCGCTCCAGCGGCCTGGGCCTTTCCGATCGCCTCGCGCAGGTTCGCCTCGGTCATCTCGACCGGCAGACCACGGAGACCGTCGTTGGCGCCCAGCTCGATCAGCAGGATCTCGGGCTCGCCGCGCAGTAGCCAATCCAGGCGGCTGAGCCCGCCCGCGCTGGTATCGCCGCTCACGCCCCCATTGACCGCTTCGATCGGCGTGCCGTCCTCGGCGAGCAGCTCGGCCAGCCGGGCCGGGTACGCCTCCTCCTCCGAAAGCCCGTACCCCGCCGTCAAGCTGGTTCCCAGGAAGAGCACCCGTGGAGGCCCGCCCTGCCTTGATTCCAGTTCGCCCCCTCTCGATTCCTTCACCTCCCGCCCTTCTCGACCGCTCCCACTCTCTTCCGCCCCAGCTGCCAGGGTCTCCGAAGGCGCCTCACCGCCCTCCTCTACCGCCCCATCCCCGCAGCCCGCGGCCACGAACAAGAGACCGAGCGCGGCGAGCCGGCCTATGGGGTGACTCGCGGTCCGTCGCATGGCCGCAGATGGTAACAATCCGAGGCCGGGCCCGTATCATCGAACCATGCAGCCACCCACCCTCGCCGCTCGCAGCTCCAACGGCGGTCCGGCCCTGATTCGGCTCCAAAGCCTCACCAAGCAGTTCCCATCCGGGGACCAGACTCTTACCGTCCTCGACGATGTCGACCTCGAGATCGCAGAGGGCGAGTCGGTGGCAATCCTGGGCCCGTCCGGAAGCGGCAAGTCCACTCTCCTCGCCCTCATCGCCGGCCTCGACAACCCCACTGCGGGGCAGGTGCTGATTGGCGATCGCGAGGTCCAGGACCTGTCGGAGGACGACCTGGCGCTGCTCCGCCGGCGGAAGATCGGCTTCGTCTTCCAGTCGTTCCAGCTCCTGGGCAATCTCACCGCTTCCGAGAACGTACGACTCCCGATCGACCTTGCGCGACTCGACCACCCCGCCAGACGCACCCGGAATCTCCTCGAGGAGGTCGGGCTGGAAGACCGCGGGCATCACTACCCCGCTCAGCTTTCGGGCGGCGAGCAGCAGCGCGTCGCCCTGGCTCGTGCCTTCGCCACGCGACCGCCGATCCTTCTGGCCGACGAGCCCACCGGCAATCTCGACGAGGCGACGGGAGCCAGGGTCCTCGAGCTCCTCGCCGATCTCAAGGACAGGCGCGGGACGACTCTCGTCCTGGTGACCCACGATCCAGCGGTGGCGGCTGTCGCCGATCGGCGCCTCTATCTCGAAGCGGGAAAGCTCGTGGATGGAAGCGAGCGCCAACCCGCATGAGGCCGTCTTGAGGTCGTCCCAGTACTTCCGCTACATGGTCCGTGAGTCCCGCGGCTCGCGCGGGCGGCTGGGATTCTTCATCGCCTGCCTGGCCGTCGGTGTGGCGGCGGTGGTCGCGGTCGCGGGCCTGAGCGAAGGGCTCCAAACCGCTGTCGGCCGCGAAGCCCGCCAGCTGATGGCCGCCGATCTGGCGATCGAGGGGCGCAGGCCATTGCCCGCCGAGATCGAGTCCATGCTCGACGAGCGATCCGGAGGCGAGCGAACCTTGCTCAAGGAGATGGCCACGGTGGTCGCGACCGAGCCCCCGGCTCCAAGCGCTACGCCGAACGGTGCGCCGGAAAGCGTGCCTGGAGCCAGCCAGCTCGCCGAGCTCAAGGCGGTCGAGGGCACCTATCCGTTCTACGGGCGGCTGGTTCTCGAGCCGCAGCGGCCCCTGAGCGAGCTGCTCTCGAAGGATCGCACGGTGGTGGCGGCGGATCTTCTGTCCCGACTCGACCTGGCGGCCGGAGACCGCCTCCGGATCGGCAGCGCCTGGTTCGAGATCGCCGGGGTCGTCCTCTCCGAGCCGGACCGCATCGGCATGGCGCTGACCATGGGCCCGCGGGTCTTCGTATCCGGCGAGGGACTCGCGCGCGCGGATCTCGAGCGCTTCGGTAGCCGGATCGACTACCGGACTCTCATCAAGCTCCCCGGCGAGCTGCCCCGCGACGCACTCAAGACCCTGGCCGAAGAGATCCGCGCCTGGCCCGAGATCGAGAACCGCTACCGCGTCCAGACCTACGCCGAAGCCCAGCCTGCCGTGCGACGCGCGCTCAGCCGCGTCGACCGCTTCCTGGGGCTGGTCGCGCTTCTGTCGCTTCTCCTCGGCGGGGTCGGTGTCGCTCAGACCACGCGGGCCTGGCTCCTGGGACGCATGGACTCGATGGCGGTTCTCCGCGCGATCGGCTTTCGACCGAACGAGGTTTTGCTGCTCTACCTCGGCCAGACACTCGCGCTGGGCCTGGCCGGTAGTCTCCTGGGAGTCGCCGGCGGCATTGCGGTCCTGGCCCTTGCGCCGGTCGTGACCGCCGACCTCCTTCCCGAGGGCCTGGCGATCGGCCTCTGGCAGCCGCTCGCCTTCCTCCGCGGTATTGGATTAGGGCTGGGCACTGCGGTTCTCTTCAGCTTCGCTCCGCTGGCCACCGTGCGCAGGATTCCGCCACTTCGCGTTCTGCGTCAGGACGTGGAGCCGCTTCGCCCGACCCGCTGGGTACGGGCACTCACCATCGCGATTTTGGTCGCCGGCGTCGCCACGACGGCTTCGATCCAGGCGGCGTCGCTCCGCTACGGCCTGGCGTTTACCGCCGGCGTTTCACTCGCCGCCGGCTCGCTCGCGCTGGCCTCTCTGGGCGCCATCCGGACCATCAGTCGCATGCCCCGGAAGGTGCTGCGGTCCGGCCCGGTGTGGGTTCGCCACGGACTGGCCGCGCTCCTGCGCCCGGGCGCCGGCACCGTGGGAGCGGTCGTGGCCCTCGGAATCGGAGTGCTGCTCCTCCTCGGGATCGCGCTCGTCCAGGGCGGATTGAGTGGGCAGCTGTCGACCGCCCTGCCCGCCGGCTCGCCTTCGGCCTTCCTGATCGACATCCAGAGCTCGCAGTGGTCCGGCGTTCAAGGGATTCTCGACGAAGCCGGCGTCGAGTCGCTCAACTCGGCTCCGGTCGTGACCGCGCGAATCGAATCCATCGGAGACGAAGACGTCGAAGAGCTCGTCGAGGGCACCGAGAGCCGCGGCCGCCGCTGGGCGCTCACCCGCGAGCAGCGGGTCACCTATCTCGAGGCGCTGGCGCCCGACAACCGGCTCTTGGAGAGCATGTCGGACTCCCAGTCGCCGGAGGACCCCTGGACCGACCCGGACCGCTTCGAGCTGAGCGTCGAAGAGGACTACGCCCGCGATCTCGAGCTCGAGGTCGGATCGGTTCTGGTCCTCGACGTCCAGAACGTTCCGATCGAGTTCACCGTGTCGAGCATTCGGTCCGTCGACTGGGGGACGTTCGATCTCAACTTCTTCTTCGTCGCCGAGCCCGCGGCCCTCGTGGAAGCGCCGCAGTACCGCGTCGCCACGGTGCGCCTACCGCAGGGCGGCGAGCAGATCGTCCAGGACCGGCTCGCGGCGGCGTACCAGAACGTGACCATGTTTCGGATCCGTGACGTTCTCGAAAAGGTCAAGAAGGTCCTGGATCGCCTCGCGCTCGGCGTGCAGTTCCTGGGTGGCTTCACGGTGCTGGCGGGCCTGGTCATCCTGGCCGGCGCGGTCAGCGCGAACTCGATCCGCCGCGCCCGGGAGATCGCGCTCCTGAAGACGCTCGGAATGGTGCGCCGGGAGATCGCGCTGATGTTCACCCTCGAGTTCGCGCTGCTCGGGTTGCTGGCCGGGGCGGTCGGAGCGGTAGGCGGTGTCGTTCTGTCGCGGACCGTCCTGGTCCGTGGAATGGAGATCGCCTGGGAGTTCGAGCCGGTGCCGGTCGCCCTCGCGGTCGCCGCGAGCATGGTCCTGGCCGCCGCGGCCGCTGTGCTGGCCGGCAGCCGGGCCCTGGCGGCCCGGCCGCTGGAGGTGCTGCGGGGGGACTGAGTTGTATCGCCCCTACCTGCCCGGAGGGGGATCCTTCGCTGCGCTCAGGATGACTATGGAGCCCCTACTTCCTATCCGGGAT
>JBHHWO010000108.1:0-15658 GCA_046756565.1 Thermoanaerobaculia bacterium
GTGGTAGAGCGTACAGGATTCGAACCCATCAGAGCCTTGGCGGAAGACTGGCTGGTCGTCGACTCCGTCGAGATAGCGCAGTGCCCGCCGGTGGGCGTCGTTGAGCAGGGTCGGAAGGGATCGTTCGTCGCTCATCGGGTCGCCCACTTTAGCCCGCTTCAGGGCTCCCGGGCGACCGGGTAAAGTAGATAGCGCTGGTCGTAGTAGGGCGTGCACTGGTAGAAGAAGTCGAGACGCGCGCGGGCGCCGCCTCGGAACTCCTCGTCGGCTTCGAGCCTGGCCTCGAACTCGGCCCTGAGCTCGGGATCGGCCGCGAGCATGCGCCGGGCGAGCGGCTCCATGGCGTAGGCCTCGAAGTACTCGGTGCGGCTCAGGACCTCCAAGAAAAAGCCCCATCGAAAAAAGGAGTCGCCGGCCTGGGGCTCGAGAAGCCGGCCGAGGACTGGACGAGCGAGAGGAAAGTGCCCGGTTCGAGAACTCTCATGCGTGTCTCCGGTTGATCGCTTGCCGGCACGACCCGAGCTCGGCTCAAGGCGCGGTCTCTCTCGCGAGCGGACGGTACGTCTTCTCGAAATAGTCGCGCACCATGCGATCGGAGGAGAAGCCCTGGCCGACCGTGACGATCGAGCGTCTCATCCGGGCGATCCACTCGAGCGGCAAGCCGTCGTCGCGCCGGTAGAACTCGGGCACGATCTCTTCCTCGAGCGTGCGATAGAGGGACTGGGCGTCGGCCTGGTCCTGTTGCCACTCATCGGCCGGCTTCTGAGTCGGATCCCCGATCACCCAGCCGTTCTTGCCGTCGTAGCCCTCGGGCCACCAGCCGTCCGAAATGCTCAGGTTCAGGGTGCCGTTGATGGCGGCTTTCATGCCGCTGGTGCCGCTCGCTTCCAGCGGCCGGCGCGGTGTGTTGAGCCAGACGTCGCAGCCCTGGACCATCATGCGCGCGATTCGCATGTCGTAGTTCTCGAGGAAAATCACCCGGCCTTTGAGATCACCGGATTGGCTGAGCTGGAAGATGCTCTGGATCAGCTCCTGGCCCGGCCGGTCCGCCGGATGGGCCTTGCCGGCGAGGATGATCTGAACCGGGTGATCGGTGTGGTGGACCAGAAGCCGAAGGCGATGGAGATCGCTGAACAGGAGCCCGGCTCGCTTGTAGGTCGCGAAGCGTCGCGCGAAACCGATCGTGAGAGCCCTGGGCTCGAGGAACTCGGAGATCGCTCGAAGCTCGTTCGGGGACTGACCGTTGCGGCCGTGCTGCTCGCGCAAGCGCGAGCTCGCGAACCGGCAGAGGCGCTCCTTCTGTGCGTTGTGAGCGAGCCAGACGTCTTTGTCCGGCGCCTCGGCGACGGCCATCCAGCCGTCGGGATCCAGAACGGCTCCCGGCCAATCCACGCCCAGGGCCCGACCGATCAAGGAGCCCATCTCGAGACCCATCCAGGTCGGCACGTGAACGCCGTTGGTAATCGAGTGGATCGCCGGCTGCCCTTCGGCGAGCCCGGGGAAAATGTGCCGCCACATCCGATCGGCGATCGAGCCGTTCAGGCGGCTGACGCCGTTGGCCCAGGCGCTGGTTCTGAGAGCCACGGCGGTGAGGTTGAGCGGCTGGTTCGGCTCGCCATGATCGGCGGCGCCCAGGCCGATCAGGGACTCGGCGTCCGTGCCGAGCTCGGGCGCCCAGGTGTCGAGGTACTTCCACGCGATCGATCGATCGAACTGCTCGTTGCCGGCTGGGACCGGAGTGTGCGTAGTGAATGTCGTGTTGCATTTGATCTCGTCGAGTGCCCGGTCGAAGGACACCCCCTTTTCGGCGATGTGCCGCCGTGCTCGCTCGAGCTGCAAGAGAGCGCTGTGGCCCTCGTTGATGTGCCAGACACCGGGCTCGATTCCGAGGGCTTCTAGGGCTCGCACGCCGCCGAGCCCCAGAACGGCTTCTTGGGCGAGGCGCATCTCTCGCCCGCGCACGTACAGCGCGGTCGTGATCGGCCGGTCCGCTGGATCGTTTCTGGTGGTGTCCGTGTCCAGGAGGAGAAGAGGCACGCGCCCGATCCGAGCGAGCCAGACCTTCGCGGCCACCTTTCGCTCCGGGAACGGAATCTCGACGGTCAGCTTCCGGCCATGGCGGCTGAGTGCGCGCAACAGCGGCAGCCGGTGGAAATCGTATTCGATGAAGGTGTGGTTCTGGACGCCGTCGGCGTCGATCGTCTGTTGGAAGTAGCCACGCTGGTACAGAAGACCGACCGCGAGAAAGGGAAGGCCGAGATCGCTCGCGCTCTTGCAGTGGTCGCCCGAGAGAACCCCCAGCCCGCCCGAATAGATGGCGAGCGACTGATGAATGCCGTACTCGGTCGAGAAGTAGGCGATCGGTGCGGCGGCGCTGAGGCCTCCGGAGCCACCGCCTTTGCGGCTGAACCAGGTATCCCGCTCGGGATCCATATAGGCCTCGAAGGCCGCGACGACCTGCGTGTAGCGAGCCATGAAGGCGTCGTCGTTGAGCAGGGTCTCCCAGCGCTCGCTGTCGATGTTGAGAAGGAGCTCGACCGGGTTTCGGTAGCGCGCCCAGCTCGCGGTATCGGCCGCGGCAAAGAGCTGGCGGGCTTCGGTAGTCCAGGTCCACCAGAGGTTGAATGCCAGGTCTCGAAGCCGGGACAGTTCGTCGGGGAGCCGGATCTCAGTGACCTGCAGACCGGGCACACGCAGGAGATCGCTCGAAACGGTGGTGGTCATGTTGTCGGGGGAGGCGGAGCGGGCTCGGCCGCAGCATTTTGTACCACACGGTCCATGCGGTTCCAACCTGTGAAAGGGGCCCGTTGTGTGCTGCCCGCGTCCCCGAGTGTCAATAGAATCGGTGGATGCGGGTTCGATCGGCCGGCATTCTCCTTCATCCGACCGCCTTGCCCGGAGGCTTCGGCATCGGTGACCTGGGTCCGTCTGCTCGGAGCTTCCTGGATTGGCTCGTAGCGGCCGGCCAATCGGTCTGGCAGATTCTGCCGCTGGGGCCTCCGGGGCTAGGGGACGCGCCCTACGGGACGATGTCCGCCTTCGCCGGCAATCCGCTGCTGATATCCCCCGAAGACCTGGTTGCCGACGGTCTCTTGCCGTCATCGGCACTCGCCGATCTGCCGGCGGACGAGCCTTCGGAGGCAGTCGACTTCGGAGCGACGCGGATGCTCAAGGAAGCGCTGCTGCGCGAGTCCTGGCGACACGTGAGGGAACAGCCCGGACATCCGGCTCTCGGCGAGCTCGAGGCCTTCGAGGCCGAGAGCGTCAACAGCATCTGGCTCGACGACTGGGCTTTGTTCGCGGCGCTCAAGGGCCGGTTCCAGCATCGGAGCTGGATGGACTGGCCACCCGGGGTCCGGCTCCGCGAGGCCGCGGAAATGGCGACCGCGAGCCAGGAGCTGGCCGGCGAGATTGGCTACCAGATCTGGATCCAGCTTCTGTTCGATCGCCAGTGGCGGCGGCTTCGGTCGGAGGCCGCCAAGCGCGGAATCCGAATCTTCGGTGACGTGCCGATCTACGTGATCGCCGACAGCGCCGACGTCTGGTCGCGGCAGCATCTGTTCACACTCGACGAAGAGGGCCGGCCGAGCGAGCTCTCGGGCGTGCCGCCCGACGCCTTCGCCGAAGATGGCCAGCTCTGGGGCCATCCGCTCTACCGGTGGGATCGCATGCGGGATGACGGATTCGGATGGTGGCTGGCGCGCCTGCGGGCCGCCTTCGAGCAGGCCGATATCGTGCGGCTGGATCACTTCCGCGGCTTCGCCGGGTACTGGAGTGTGCCGGCCGGCGCCGAGACCGCGCGGGACGGCGAATGGCGCCCGGGTCCGGGCGCCGAGCTGTTCGAGGCGCTAGCCAGGGGCCTGGGTGAGGTCGAGATCGTGGCCGAGGATCTGGGAGTCATCACTCCGGACGTCATCGAGCTGCGCAAGCGGTTCGACATTCCCGGCCTCAAAGTGCTGCAGTTCGGCTTCGGAGAGCTCGACAGCCCCCACCTGCCGCATCGCCACAACCAGCACACCGTGGTCTACACCGGTACCCACGACAACGACACCACCCGTGGCTGGTACGCCGATCTCGACGAGGAAGCGAGACGCCGGGTGTTGGACTACGTGGGCGGTGACGCATCGGACGTCACCTGGAGTCTGATCCGTGCCGCGTTCCTGTCGGTGGGCCGGGTGGCGATCGTTCCGATCCAGGACATTCTCGATCTCGGCAGCGAGGCCCGATTCAACATGCCGGGCATTGCCGAAGGCAACTGGGCCTGGCGGCTCTCGGAGCTTCCGGGGCGGGAGGTCGCCGAGCGGCTGCGAGGTTTGACCCTACTGGCGGGCCGTCTTCCGTCGAGCACCAATGGCGAAAGCTGAGCGTCTTGGAGCTGTTCTGGAACCGGGAGGCGCCCGGTTCCATGTGCTCGCACCGCACGCCACCGCCGCTTGGGTGTGCCTCTTCGAGGACACGGATTCGAGTCCGGCAGAGTCGACGGAGATCGATCGCGTGCCGCTGGAGTCGTCCGGCGAGGGTCGTTGGGCAGCGTTGGTGGGCGGGATCATAGCGGGCCAGC
The DNA here is from genome assembly GCA_046756565.1 of Thermoanaerobaculia bacterium. Classification (GTDB taxonomy): domain Bacteria; phylum Acidobacteriota; class Thermoanaerobaculia; order Multivoradales; family JAHEKO01; genus CALZIK01. The sequence continues at coordinate 4,562 of JBHHWO010000108.1, forward strand.
TCTACGGACTGCGTGTCGATGGGCCGTACCGGCCGACCGACGGACATCGCTTCAATCCCGCCAAGCTGGTGATGGATCCCCGCGCGGGCGCGATCACCGGGTCGGTCCACTGGAACGAAGCTCTCAGGAGTGGCAGCCACGGGCAGAGGGATTCCCGAGACTCGGCTCCGTTCCAGGCGCGTTCGGTGGTCGTGGACCCGTCGTTCGACTGGCAGGGCGACCGGCCCCCGGCGCGGTCCTGGGGCGAGACCGTGATCTATGAATGTCATGTGCGCGGCATGACGCGTCTTCATCCCGGCGTTCGCGAGGATCTGCGTGGCACCTACCTGGGGTTGAGCTCACCGCCCGTGATCGAGCACCTCGAAAGCCTGGGTGTTACCGCGGTGGAGCTGATGCCGGTTCAGCATTTCACCGCCGAGCGCCACCTGATGGAGAAAGGCCTGCCGAACTACTGGGGCTACAGTCCGCTCGCCTGGTTCGCACCCCACGCCGGCTACAGCAGCGCCGGTGCCGGGGCCAGGGACGAGCAGGTGGCCGAGTTTCAGACCATGGTGCGCGAGCTCCACCGAGCCGGGCTCGAGGTAATCCTCGATATGGTCTTCAACCACACCGCAGAAGGAGATGCCGCCGGCCCGACGTTGTCGCTCCGGGGAGTCGACAACGAGCTCTACTACCTCACCGAAGGCCAGGACCGGAGCCGGTATGTCGATTACACCGGTTGCGGCAACACCGTCCACGCCGGTCATCCCGAGGTCGCCGATCTGATCCTGGACTGCCTGCGCTATTGGGTCGAGGTGATGCACGTGGACGGGTTCCGCTTCGATCTTGCGACAACTCTCGGGCGGGAGAATGGCATCTTCTCGACCCAGGCTTCGCTTCTCGAGGCCATCGGCGAGGATCCGGTGCTGTCGCGGGTCAAACTGATCGCCGAGCCCTGGGACGTCGGCCCCGGCGGCTACCGGCTGGGCTCCTTTCCGGCGGGGTGGGCCGGTTGGAATGATCGCTTCCGTGATACGGCGCGCGCGTTCTGGCGGGGCGATTCCGGGCGTCGTGGCGATCTCGCGACCCGCGTCGCCGGGAGCATCGACCTGCTGGGGTCCAAGCGGCGTGGGCCGCTCGGCGGCATCAACTACGTCGCCTGCCACGACGGCTTCACGCTCGCAGACCTGGTCTCGTTCGAAGTGAAGCACAACGAAGCCAATCTCGAGGACAACCGGGATGGCCGGGACGGCAGCTTCAGCCGGAACTGGGGCATCGAAGGGCCGAGCGATGATGGTGCGATTGTCGAGCTCCGGGAGCGCATCAAGCGAAACCTGATCGCCACGCTGGCCCTCTCGCATGGGGTTCCGATGCTCGGCCACGGCGACGAATTGGGCCGCACGCAGAACGGCAACAACAACGCCTACTGCCAGGACAGTCCCCAGACCTGGGTCGATTGGGACCCGGATCCGCGCGCCGAGCAGTTTCTGGAGTTCGTGAGGCGAGCCTTCGCGCTGCGCCGCGAGATCGGAGTGTTCGGTAGCGAGCGCTTTCCGGGTGCCGATGATCTGGTCTGGGTCGGAAGCGATGGGCGACCGTTGAGTCCGAGCCGTTGGCAGGACCAGCGGGATCGGGTCCTGGGAGCGGGCTGGCGCCACTCTCCGGCCGGGTTGGTCCTCGTCTATCTGAACGGTGGTGACCGGGCGCGAGAGGTCGAGCTGCCGGCTTCGAGCTCCGGCCGCAGCTGGAGCGAAGAGCTCAACACCGCCTCACCGGACAGTCGGCGAACTCTCGACGGCGGCTTCGAGCTGCCGGCGCGCTCCTTGATGCTTCTTCGGTCCTGAACTTCGGGACCGGGCGCCGCGGTCTTTGGCCGACACTCCTCGATTCGGTCGAGGGCAGGCTCCGGTCGGCCGCTACAACCGGTTCTCCCCCAATCGATCCAACACGGGCTCGATTCGAAGATCGGCCGCTTCCAGGGCGGCACGGAGGCGCTCCAGCACGTCGCACCAGCCCACCACCGCCTCGGCCCGCCGTCCCGAATCCTCGTTCGCGGTCCCCGCCGCGAGCCAGCTCAAGCTGGCCGCCGTCGTCCTCCACCCCAGGAAGTCGCCGAGCCGGGTTCTCGAGACCCTGTCCTGGGCCGGGTCGTAGCCCAGAAGTCCTACCGCGCTGGGGGTCTCCCGCAGGCCGGCCAGCCACCGGCCAGCTTCAGGCCGGCCCGGGGGCGGAGTTCGCTCGAGCCAGCTCTCTTTGGCGGCCAGCTCGATCCACGCGATCCCGTGGGCGGCTTCGCCGGCCGGAACACCCCGAGCTTCGAGGACTCGCCGCGCCGGGCGATGGGGCTCGAGCTCGGACACCGCGGAGCTCCCCCAGCGGCGTCCGAGATAGCCGAGCAACGCGAAGGCGGAGAGTACGAAACGCGCCTCGGGCTGGTTCTCGACTCCACCCAGAAGCCGATCGAACGCCTGGCGCATGCGGTCGGTGCTCGGCCAGTCGAGAGCCTGTTCGGCTGCCGGTAGCCGCGAGATCGCTTCCAGCCAAGCGTCGAGGCCGCGGTCTAGCGAATCCTCCGCTCGCCCGTCATCCGACTCCTCCGTGATCAGCTCGAACTGCCGGTCCAGCTCTTCGAGCTGCTCTTCGAGGGCCGAGAGCGTAGGCGTCGACATGTCGCCCGCCACCGACAGGGTAGCCAGGACTTCGCCGAAAGCGTGCCGAGCCTCCTCGAGCTCTTCTTCCCGAAGAGCGGCTTCGAAGTCCGCGACACCGGCCAGACCGATCCGCTCTCGCAGGCGACGGTGAAGACCCTGGGCGTCCTCGAGCTCACGGAAGTCGCGCAGCACAAGCGACTCGTATCCCGCCAGCTCGAGCTCCAGACCCAGATCGCGGATCGTCGACGCCGCTCGGAGGAAGTTGCGGTTCGAGAGGCTGTCCCGAAATGCCAGGGTGTCGCCGCCGCCTGCCGCTTCGCTCAGCGGACGCTCCAGGCGCAGGACGCCGCGAACCGTCTCTAACTGGTTGTTGAAGACGACCACCGAAGTCTCCCTGTCGCGGCGGTGCGAAAAGGCGAGTACGTCTTCGTCGACCGTGCCGGCCCGACCGACGAAGTCGTGCATCGCGAAACCGTAGACACCTGCAAAACGCCTGCGGTCGCGAAGCAGCGGGAAGATCTGGTGCTCGTGCCGCGTCACTAGCCCTTCGTTCGGCGACTCCTCCATGTAGGCGCGCCGGTACTCCATTCCGTACTTTTCCTGGAAGCCGTCGATCTGGCCGTGAGCGAACATGGGCAGCCCGGGCATGGTGGCAAGCAGGACACAGGCGCCGAAGTAGCGATCGCCATCGCCGAACTGCTCGATTGCCGTCTCTTCGTCGGGATTGCTCAGGAAGTTGACGTAGCGCCGCAGGATCTCCGGGTCGAACTCGAGCGACTCCCGGACCAGTTTGCGGTAGCCGCGGTTGTCGCCGTTGCGCAGCATGTTCATGAACGCGCTGTTGTAGACGCGGTGCAGCCCGAGGTTGCGAACGAAGTACCCCTCCATCAACCAAAAGGCCTCCGCCAGGAGCAGCGTGTCCGGCGTTTCGGTTTCTGCGCGGTCAACGACTTCACGCCAGAACTCCCTGGGCATGGCGGAATCGAACTTGGCCGCTCCCAAGGCGTGCTCGGTGCGCGAGGGAATGGCGCCACCCTGGCCCGGCTCGGGATGCCACAACCGTCGAATGTGGCGCCGGGCGAGGGCCATGGCGGCGTCGAAGCGGATCACCGGGAATTTGCGGGCGACGTCGAGAATCGTCCGAGCAACGGCCTCGCGGGTCTGCGGATTCAGATAGTCGAGCTGGGCGGTGTCGTTCCAGGGCGTGCTGGTGCCGTCGTTGCCGTGGTAGACATAGCGCACGTCCCCGGTCAGCTTGTTTACGCGCTTGAAGACCACGGCCGCGTCACTGCGGTCGTAGTAGTGGTCTTCGAGAAAGATCCCGACCCGGGGGTCGGGGGAGAGGTCCGGTCCGCGGAAGCTGTATCCGGGGAACGGGCACTCCGGCACCGACAGGAAGTAATCCGGACGCTCAATCATCCAGTCCGAGTCGATTCCGGTGTGATTGGGCACCATGTCCGCCGAGAGTCGGATGCCGAAGGACCGGGCACGCTCGTTCAGGTCCGCGAGCGCTCGGTCGCCGCCAAGATCTTCAGCAATGCGATAGGCGAGCAGGGAATAGGCTGACCCGACGGCATCGGGATTCCCGCACAGCTGCTTGATCGTGCGTGATGCGCGGCTGCGTTCCCAGAGGCCGATGAGCCAGAGGCCGGTGAAACCGCGATCCGCCAGCATCTCGAGCTCGGAATCGGGGATCTGATCCAGCCGCGTGATCTCCCGTCCGTGGCTCCTCGACAGTTGGTCGAGCCAGACATGGGCATTCTTGGCGGCCAGTACCAGGCTCGACATCCAGCTCCGATCCGCCCCGTAGTGGACCTCGGCCTCCTCGAGTCTGCCGAGCTGAGGAGGGGCGGCCGGGCCCGGTCCAGGCGGGAAGCGGGGTTTTTCTTCCTCGGCGATCAAATCCAGAGCCGCCAGCAGCTCGGGCTCGATCTCGGGAAGGAGATCCGTCCAGTGGTCGATCAGCCAGCGAAGTTGACCGGCGATCGAGGCCGGGGCCGCCATGATCGGCCGGCGCAAACCATTGAGTAGATTGTCGTCATCGTCGTAGAGTCCCGGCGATCGTGCCAGGATCTGCTCGAGCGCCTCGATCACCGGCTCAAAATCCGGGTCCGCCACCAGGCCGCCGAAGTGAAACAGGTGCCTGAGACGGGCGCGGGCAGGGTTTGCGTGAGCGATCGAGAGGATGAGCAGGCCAGCGAGAAGCTCCTCGCGCCGCGCGAAGGGAATCGGTGGGGCCTCTTCTCCCGGACTCGTCGCGTCGGCGACGATCGGGTCGGATCGGTCCGGAAGAAACTCGTCCTCGAAGTCGCCCAGCAGACGGTCGACGACATCGGTGCCGAACCGCCGATCCAGCTCCTTCAGAGCGCGCGCGAGAATATCGGCATCGCGCTCGGCCAGGAACCGTTCGAGGTATGCCTGGAGAGCCCGCTCGAGGCGGCTCAGGCCATAGAGGTCGCCGGCCGAGCTCGCCGGACTATCCCCGGGCAGGAGCGGGGCGAGCTTATCGGCCAGCTCGCGCGCCTCGCGAAAACTCTCCGAGAGTGTCGCGGAGCCGCTCTGCGAGGGGCTCGCCGGCCCTTCGATCTGGAGCGCCCGCCGTGTGCCGCGAGACAAGAGCAGCCGCATGGTTAGAGCCTATCGCCGAGTGGCGACCTAGCGCGCGAAGACTTTTACGGTTCGGCCGACCGCGTCGAGCATGCCGCGCAGCTCGTCGTAGTCGGGATGACGCATGCGGATCCAGGCGTTGGCCATGTATCCGGCCTCGACCGGCTGGGTCGCCGTGCCCGGGGGAGGCAAGTGACTGTCCAGAACCGCGTCGCCGAATCGGTCGTGAATCACCTCCAGGCCGCCGTAGCCGGTGATGTGGCCATCGCGGTCGGGACGAAGATTGATGATGCCGGTCGAAAAGCGACGCGAGGGGCGGGCTTCGGTGCGGCCATGAACGATAGCCGAAGCCCATTCGCGATAGAGACTCATGTCGTTGGCCGCCGAGTAGAGATCCCACGCGCCGACACCGGGCGGGCGGCACCCGATCTCGGAGAACTTGAGACCCTTTGGCCCGAAGAACCACTCCATGTGAGTGGCCGATGTCTCGATGCCGAGAACCTCGATCACCTTCTTGCCCATCTGTCGCACTTCGTCGTAGGTGGCGGCGTCGATCCGGTTGGTGGTCACGAAGTAGGGTGAGATCCAGCGAGCGCGCATCGCTTCGAGCACTCCCGGGTAGTAGTGCGAGATGAACTCGTGAACGATCTTGCCGTCGATCGTGAGCGTGTCGTAGAAGGCCTCGTGGCCTTCGACGAACTCCTCGGCCGCGGTCGGCTCGCCCCGGTCGATTCCACATTCCCGGATCGCCGCCGCGAGCTCGGAGTCGTCATCCACGCGATAGGTGCCGGCGGCGCCCGCCGAGCTGCGCGGTTTGAGGATGATCGGATAGCCGACGCGCTCGACAAAGGCGCGGGTCTCTTCGGGCGAAGCGACCCCGGCCGACTGGGCGGTGGGCACGCCGGCCTGGCGCAGGGCGTCCTTCATCGCCGGCTTGTCGCGGCACAGGAAGGCGGTTCGGACCGAAGTGCCGGGGATGGTACAGGCTTCCCGCACCCGGGCCACCGGCAGGATGTGCGCCTCGACCGTAGCTTCGAGGCGGTCGACCCACCCGCGATCCTGAATACGCCGGACGGTCGCCACCGTCTCGTCTTCGTTGCAGACCGAGCCAACCTGCTCGTAGGCGTGGAGATATCGCTTGACTCGGTCGGGAAGCGCCTCGGCGGGAAGCTCTCCGATCGCGGTGACCGAAGCCCCCACATCGGCGAGTGCGCGGACGAACTCGACCTGATTCTGCGGGAAGCAGGGTTCGACAAAGACGACGTGCATTCGACTTGTCTTTCTTAGGCGAAGCTAATGCATTATAACTGGGCGGTCATGGGCCCGGTTTTGCTTCTCGGACCGCAGGGTCGGCGACCGATTCTCGATCGGGTGATTACCGATCAGGGACTCGAAGGCCGCATCGCCGCGGTCACCGCCGGCTGGCAGGAGCGCGAAGCCGAGGACGACGAGCTGGCCGAGCACCTGAGTGGCCGCACCGTGAACCTGCAGTTGCACCAACGAGCCGAGAGGGTGTTTGCAGAAGATCCGGAGTTCGCCGCCGGCTATCGGCGTCGCCGGAGCCGCCTGCGGCGAGCCCAGGAGCTCTACCGGTTGCGCCTGGAGCACGCCATGGCGGCGGTTCGGGAGCTCATGCAGCGAGACGGTGACGGTGACCTCCGCGCCGCTGAGTTGAGCGCGGCGTTCAAGGCGGTTCGACGGCTCGACAAGGGTCACCTCAGCCGGATTCGAGCCGTCCACGCGGAGTTCGACGCAGCCTGGTCGCCGCTCGAGCGCTCTGCGGTGGTCAAGCGGCGCGAGGAGTTGGGCGAGATCCTGTCCGGTTGCGCGGCCGTGGCGATCGCCGGCGGCCATGTGGCCGTGCTCTTGAACCGGCTTCGGCTGTTTGGACTCGAGCGCCTCATCGGCGACCGGCCGGTACTGGCCTGGTCGGCCGGCGCCATGGCTCTGGCCGAGAGAGTCGTCTTGTTCCACGACTCGCCTCCCCAGGGCTTCGGCAATGCCGAAGTACTTGAGTCCGGGCTCGGCCTCTATGGCAGGATTCTTCCGCTGCCCCACGCTCGCCGTCGCTTGCGGCTCGAAGATAGCTATCGAGTTGCCGAGTTCGCGCGTCGGTTCTCACCGAGCTTCTGCGTACCGATGGACGACGGCGACTATTTGAAGATCCAAGGGACCGCGGTCTGGGCCGAGGCGCCGGTGCGCCGGCTCGGAGTCGATGGCCGTGTCGAGCGATTTGGGACAGACTCGGCGGTGTCCGGGAACGTGAGGCGGCGATGACGTTGGCGGTCCGCGCGCTCGAGAAGGCGTACTCCGGTGAACCGGAGGTCATCGATCGCTTCCTGGCCGCGCACGACTTTCCGCTGCAGGAGAGTACGACGACGACGTTCGCCTTTCGAGGGCCGGCCGACGAAGTCCGCCTCAGGCACTGGATCTTCGGCCTCGAGTCGTCGTTGGCCTTCACCCGGCTGGCCGGCAGCGACCTCTGGTACCTGGTTCTCGAGCTCCCCGAGCTCTCCAGGGTGGAATACAAGCTCGAGGTCGTCCGCGACGGATCGAGCGATTGGATTCTGGACCCGCTCAATCCGCTCCTTGCGAACGATCCGTTCGGTGCCAACTCCGTGTACCAGGGAGTCGGATACGAGACGCCCGAGTGGACGGCGCCGGACGAGGAGGCGCGAGAGGGCACGCTCGACGAGGTCAGTGTCGCCAGCGCAGCCTTCGGCCAAGACCGCAGGCTGGGGGTCTACCTGCCGGCTCGGTTCCGGAAGAGCCGGCGGTATCCGGTTCTCGTCGTCCACGACGGTGCCGATTACTTGAGGTACGCGGGTTTGAAGACGGTGCTCGACAATCTGGTCTACCGGCTCGAGATTCCGGAGATGATCGTCGCCCTGACCGATTCCTCCGATCGGCTCTCCGAGTACACCGCAGCCGCGAACCACGATCGGTTCATCGGCGAGGAGGTGCCGGCGGTTCTGGAGAAGACCTTTCCGATCGATCCGGATCCCTCCTCATGGGGCCTGATGGGAGCGAGCCTCGGCGCGGTGGCGACTCTGTCGGCCGCCTGGCGCCGGCCGGGCAGGTTCGGCAAGCTGCTGCTCCAGTCGGGCTCCTTTGTCTTCACCGACATCGGGGACCGAAACTGGCGGGGAGAGCAGTGGGACGACGTCGTGAGCTTCATGAACGCCTTCCGCGAGGCTCCGGGCCGCCCGGCGGAGAGCCTGTTCGTTTCGTGCGGGATCTACGAGTCGCTCATCTACGAGAACCGATCCCTGCTGCCGATCCTGCAGGCCACCGGCATGGACGTGCGCTACGTCGAGGCTCGGGACGGGCACAACTGGGAAAACTGGCGGGATCGGCTCAGGGTAGGGCTGTCGTGGTTGTTTCCGGGTCCCCTCTGGATGGTGTACGAATAACCACGGGCCGCGCCCGGACCTCGCGTCGGCGGCGATCGGCAGGCGAATCCTTCAGGGGACGGCTCGACCCTGCGGGTGGGTGCTCGCCGTGGAAGGCACCTCGGCCGCTCCTCCTTCGGCCCGTCGGATCCTCGCCTCCGACCTCGAATCCCGGAGAGCGCGTTGGCTAAGGCGAGGCGACAGGCAATCCGCACAGGGGGCTCTCCGCAAGCGCCCGGCAGGTGGTTTCGGAGGCCCCGGGAGGTTTGCGCGCAGCGGAGCGCAGGCGAGGGCCCGTGCCGTTGTAGGCCTTCCAGCCCGAGCCGTCCCCTGCAGGATTGGCCTGTCGATCGCCGCCGACGCGCGGCGCGCTTCGAGAAGCTCGAGGCCTCACCCGTCAAAGCTATACTCCACAGTCCCATGGCGGAGATCACCCGCAGGATAGGGCTCTCGCTGGGAGCCGACGTCGACTGGCCGATGTCGTTCGAACGGATCGTGGAGGATCTGAACCTCGCGATTCCGATCGACGGCGACACCGTCCGTTTCGAGGTCGAGCGGGTCACGATCGAGCCGTTCGATCTGCGCCAGCCGTGTCGGTACGACCTGGTGCTGGATCGGGTGACGCACTGGTACCACTCGAGCCGCGAGTGGATCAAGAAGGCCATTCTTCTGGATGACCTCTACGTGCTCAACAACCCATGGTCGCTCCAGGCGATGGAGAAGCACACGAGCTACTGCGCGATGATGCGATTGGGGCTGCCGGTTCCCGACACCTGGATGATCCCGCCCAAGGAGTACGAGCCGAGCCCGGATCTCCAGACCACGCTGGAGCGCTACGCCCGCCACTTCGACCTGGCGCAGGTCGGCGACGAGATCGGCTATCCGCTCTTCATCAAGCCCTACGATGGCGGTGGCTGGGTGGGTGTGAACCGGATCGACAACCCACAGGAGCTCCAGGTCGCCTATGAGATGAGCGGCAAGCGCTTGCTTCATCTTCAGAAGGCGATCGAACCATACGATCTTTTCGTCCGCTGCATCGGGATGGGACCGCAGGTCCGTTGCGTGAGCTACGACCCGGCGGCACCGTTGCACGAGCGCTATCAGGTCGCCTTCGACTTCCTGACCACCGAGGAGGCGACGCTCCTGGGTGATATGACGCTCACCATCAACAGCTTCTTCGGCTGGGACTTCAACTCCTGTGAAGCGCTCCGGTCGGAGGGTGTCTTTTACCCGATCGACTTCGCCAACGCGTGTCCGGACTCGCAGGTGACGTCGCTCCACTATCACTTCCCGTGGCTGGTTAAGGCCGCCGTGCGCTGGGCGGTTTTTTGCGCTGCGACCGACCGGAAGATGCGCCGCACCGTTGATTGGGATCCCTACTACCAGATCGCCGACAGCGATCGCTCATACCTGGAGAAGCTCCCGGCCTACGCCGCAGTCGCTCGCGAGCGTCTGGAGGCCGACCGGTTCGAGGAGTTCTGTGAGACCCACCTCGGCCATCTAGACGAGGTGGCATGGGAGTTTTTCGGCTCAGAGGCCGCCAAAGAAGCCGTTCGACTGAAAGTCGAGTCGCTGTTTCCGCGCCACGAGGTCGAAGAGTTCACCGAGCACTTCTGGGGCCTGCTCCGCTTCTGGAGAAAGACCGAGGGCGAGCGGTTGGGTCTGGACTCAGCAGCCGGGGAAGCCGGCTCGTGAAGACGGTCTCGCGCTGGCACTCGCCGCGCGTCCAGCAAGAGGTCACAGTGGTGCGCTGGGGCCACTACGGCGTGCCAGTGCTGTGGTTCGCGACCGCGGGCGGTGACGCCGAGGAGCCGGAGAGGTTTCTCCTCGTCAAGGTCCTGTCCCCGCTGATCGAGGCCGGCCGCATCAAGTTCTATTCCTGCGACAGTGTCGCCGGCCGAGCCTGGACGACCGCCGAGGGCTCGCCGCGTCACCGTTCGTGGCTTCAAAACCAGTTCGACGGCTTCATCTATCACGAGGTGGTGCCGGCGATTCGGGAGGACTGCGCCGGCTCGGAGCCGGAGATCATCACCACGGGAGCGTCGATCGGGGCCTTCAACGCGCTGGCGGCGGTCTGCCGGCACCCCGACGCCTTCAGCCGTGCGATCTCGATGAGTGGCACCTACGATTTGAGCAAGTGGCTCGAGGGCGATTGGTGCGACGACTTCTTCTATTCGTCGCCGCTGCATTTCTTACCCACTCTGGACGAGGGGCCGCACCTCGATGCGTTGCGCCGCCGTTTCATCCTGATGCCCACCGGTGAGGGGCGCTGGGAGGATCCGAGTGAGTCGTGGCGCATGGCGGAGACGCTCGGGGCGAAGGGGATTCCCAACCGTGTCGATCCGTGGGGCACCCAGTGGGACCACGACTGGCCCACCTGGCGGGAGATGTTGCCGAAGTACCTCGACTACTGGGTCTAGCAGCCCGTGGCAGAAGTCGAGACGGTCGCGTTGCGAGCGCCATGGGGC
>JBHHWO010000109.1:0-15638 GCA_046756565.1 Thermoanaerobaculia bacterium
GGCCCCATGGCGCTCGCAACGCGACCGTCTCGACTTCTGCCACGGGCTGCTAGAGCCGGCCGCGCTTAAGAAGCTGCTGCTGGCGCTGCGACTTCCTCTTCGCTCAGGAACCTGCGTCCGGCGGAAGCCGCCCAGTAGCCGTACAACGCAATGGCCGCGACGATGGCATCAGTGAGCAGCGCCGGTTGCGCGTGCCAGGCATTCCAGTCCGCCGAACGAGCCAGGACGTTGAGCTCGGAAACCGCGGTGGTCGCGATGGCGGCCAGTAGGCCGAAGCGCAGTATGACGGCGACAAGAATCCCGACGCCGGCGATGCCGAAGCCGATCTCCACAAAGGCCTGCGGGAGACTTCCGGCGCCGACACCGCTGCCCGCGAGGACGGCCAGGGCGAAGAAGACAGTGGCCGCGACGACGGCGACGGCTGTTCGGCGGATCAGGAGACGAGCCACCACGAGGACAAACGCGATGAGGAATGCAGCAGCGATTCCGCCGAGCAGCGCCTCGTCGACCTCTGCGAGTGCAACGCTCTTTCCGAGGAGAATGTCCCAGTTTCCCAGGCTCGGGCGTGCCGGCAGCCCTGCGATGAGCGAGTGCACCCAGTACTCAAGCGGATCCAGGAGGCTGGTCGCCGCGCCGACCATCGTTCCGGCCAATACGGAGCGACCGACCAACGGGTCGCGCCAGCCTGGGCTCGGACGGCAGACGAACCGGCTCCAGGCAACGAGCATCGACGGCCAGATCCGCCGTGCATACGGCTCGAGAGCGAGATAGAACAGCAGAATCGCTATGGCTCCGAAGATCGCCCACCCGAGGATCGCGAAAATCTGTGGGAACGCGGACCAGTTGGCGAGTCCGTGCGAGCGCAGCAGGTGGAAAGCGAGGATGACGGTGAAGCTGGCGACCGCGACCCGCCCGCCGCCCCTGCGGTCCGCCCGTCCCTGGCGTAGGTTGTGGCGGGCCAGGGCGACTCCCACGGCGATCAGGACGAGCAGAAGGGCGAGGCCCGCCGACCCCTGCCATGACGGTCTGGCGAGGTTCCCGGGCTCTCCCTCCCGAATCTCGAGCTCCCACCGATCAACGATGGCGAAGATCGTCAGCCTGCCGTCGGACGTGCCGAGCTCGATACGCACCGGCCTGTCCGGCTGACCAGAAAGCTCGCCGACCCATGCGGCTCGTTGCTCGGGAGCCATGAAGCGCTGGTAGCGTGGCTCGGCTCGCTCGAAGTCGCCCATGTCCAGCTCCGCCAGCTCGAACGGCAGAGACCAGTCGGGTTCCTCCGTGGGTAGCGGATCGGTGTGATAGCGACGCGGCGTGTGGACGAAGAAACGCAGTCGCCCGGCTGGATCGAGGGAAACAAGAATGCCTCCGGTGGTTGCCGGGAAGGGGTTCCACCTCGCGACAGGGCCCCCCGTGGGGAAGGGTGTCTGTGGCGTCGGGATAATGGCGGTCGGACTCTGCCGGTACCAGAAGCTCACGACGCCGGCGTCGGGGCTCTGGAGCTGCGCCCAGCGGTCGCGCGACTTGTCGTTGTCCGCGATCTCCTGCAGCTTTTCTGACCAGATGCTGTACCCGAAGGCCGTGTCGACCGGATCGCTGTAGACGGATTCGGTGTAGCCGAGCTTGGCGATGACCTCCTGGGCGCGATCGACCATTGCCGCGGGAGGCTTGTCCAAGGGCACATAGGCCCTGAGATCATTTCGGCCGTTGAGCCAGGCGGCTCCGAAGAAGAGGCCGATGGCGATGAACGCCAGACCGAGGGCATACGCGGGGTTCATGGCGTCGGTCTCACCTGCGGCGGCGACGAGTTCGGGCGAAGGAGTCTCACCGGCCGCGAGGGCGGCCGCCAGCGGATCGCCGCCGGGGAGCGCTGCAGCGACTGACAGCGCAGTCGGCGGCCTGTCTGCCGGCTCTCTTTCGAGGCAGCTGAGCACCGTCCGCTCCACGGCCGGGTCCAGGCCCTCGATGATGGACGAAGGCGTGGCGACCGCCGAGTCCTGGAGCCGCTTCATCTCGGCAGCCGATCGCGCCTTGAAAGCCCGCTCTCCGGTGAAGAGCTCGTAGAGTATGAGGCCCAAGGCGTAGATGTCGGTCCGGGCAGTGACCGATCGGCCCACAAGCTGTTCGGGCGCCATATAGGAGGGGGTACCTTCGCGAGCGGCCGCTCCCTCGACGCTCTCCGCCACCGTCGCAAGACCGAAGTCGGTGATGCGCACGCCGCCGCGGCCGTCGATCATCACATTGGCCGGCTTGAGGTCGCGGTGGAGAATGCCCTGGTTGTGGGCGGCAGCCAACCCTGCGCACAGCTGTCGCGCGATCTGAATGGCCTTGTCCTGCGGCAGCCGACCTATTCGGCGCAGGAGCGAAGCCAGATCCTCGCCGTCGACGTACTCCATCGAAAGATAGTGCTGGCCATCGACCTCGCCGATGTCGTAGACGCGGCAGACGTTGAGGTGGGCAACCTGCCGAGCGGTGCGAACCTCGTTCAGGAAGCGGTGGAGCCGCTCCCGGTCGGCCGAGAACTCCTCAGGCAGAAACTTGAGCGCCACGCCCTGACCGAGCTTCAGGTCGTCGGCCCGGTAGACCTCGCCCATGCCTCCCCTACCGAGCAGCCCGAAGATGCGGTAGCGATCGGCGATGATCGTGCCCGGCAGGAAGCGGCTCTTGCTGGCAGGCTGCGATCGGGGCGTCCGGGGGCCGGGCTGCGGCAGGGTCTCCTGGTACTCCTCTAGACTTGTGCTGGTGCCGCAAGCGCCGCAGATGCGGCCGCCGGCGGGCACCTCCGCGCCGCACGACGGACAAAGCGCTACTCCCTCTCTGGACACTCTTCCCTTACTGGTCGGGGAGGACCTCGATCGCGACTTCGTGCCTGAGCTTGGTGTCTTCGGCCCGGTAGACCTCCCCCATCCCGCCCTCGCCCAGCTTGGCTGTGATCCTGAAGTGAGACAGCGATTGACCGATCAAACTGAGTGGATTCTATCTGCAGAGGGTTCTCTCTCGGGCCAGCGGGGCTGCGGCCGAGCGGCGTGCCGAGGCTCGTGGCACCTCTTCTGGCGAAAGGCGCCACGCTGCGCTGAGGTCTGATCAGGCAGCTTCCTTCTGGCGACCGTCTTTTCGTTCCACTGCTCTACCATCCTTGAATTCGACTCCCGCTCGGACGAGAGGTAGCAGGTGAGCTCCATTCAACTTGCGCCAGCGGAGCTGAGCCATGGCCAGGAGCTTGAACGCCATCATCAAGCCCTTCGTCCGGTTGCCTGCCCCTGTGGTCACACGTTGGCGCAACCGGACAGTCGCGAACGCCGACTCGATCGGGTTTGTGGTGCGCAAGTGCTTCCAGTGCTCCGCTGGGAAAATGAAGAAGCTCAGTGGCGAGCTGGAGTTCGAGGCACTGCTTGCCGAGGTGAGAGATCGCCGCGCCGCCACCACCCAAGCAGGTGTGTCCGCGAGCGGTCAGCTGTTGTAGAAAGGTCGCAAGGAGGATACCGTGATCGAGCTCGATCTCGATGACAACGAGCGCCAGATTCTCGCCCACGCCCCGGACAGCTATCTCTCCGATCTGCGGATGGAGATCGCACACACCGACAGCTTCGACTTCCGCCAGATGCTCAAAGAAAGAAAGGCCGTCCTGATCGGAGTCCTCGAGAGTCTGCGCCGTTCGAACGGCGGATAATGGCGGATCGTCCGTTCGCCCGAGAATCAGGCTGAAGGGAACATGATGTCCAGAAGCTACGATGCGGTCGTCATCGGGGCCGGGATCATCGGCTGTTGCACCGGCTACGAGCTCGCCAAGCGCGGTTACCGCACCCTGAATCTCGACAAGCTCCACGGCGCGGGCTACGGCTCGACCGCGGCCTCCTGCGCAATCGTGCGATTCCACTACTCGACGCCCGAAGGCGTCGCCATGGCGCGCGAGAGCTACTTCCACTGGATCGACTGGCCGAAGTATCTCGGAGTGAGAGACGAGGCCGGAATCGCCGCTTATGTCAACACCGGCTGTCTGGTGATCAAGACCGAGAAGAACCACTACCTAAGCACGGTCATGGCCTGCCTGGACGAGCTTCAGGTCGCCTATCGGGAGCTCGACGCCGACGGGGTGAAGACGTTCCTGCCCGGCCTGGACACGCGCACCTACGGACCACCCGTGAGGCGCGGCGACCCACGGTTCGGAGAGCCTACGGGAGACTCGATCGCCGGTGCGATCTACGTGCCCGAGTCGGGGTACGTCGACGATCCCCAGCTGTCCTGCCACAACGTACAGCGGGCCTGTGAGGCGCACGGGGGCGAGTTCCGGTTTGGTGCCGAGGTCGTCGAGGTGCTGAAGAAGAACGGGCGCGTGGCCGGAGTGAGACTTGCCGAAGGCGCCGTCATTGAAGCGGCGGTGGTAGTCAACGTTGCCGGCCCTCACTCGACCCGGATCAACCGGATGGCCGGAGTAGAGGAAGGGATGAAAATCAAGATCCGGCCGGCAAAGCACGAGGTCTGTCACGTGCCGGCTCCTATAGGAGTCGACTGGAACTCGGTCGGGACCATCACCTCCGATGGAGACGTCGGCGGCTACTCGCGACCTCAACCGGGGAACTTCCTGCTGGTGGGCTCAGAGGACCCGGCATGCGATCCGCTCGATACGATCGAGGACCCGGACGACTACAACGCCAACTTCAGCGAGCAATGGTCCACGCAGGTCCTGCGCGTGGCCCAGCGGCTGCCGGAGCTACCGATTCCCGAGCGGCCCAAGGGTGTGGTCGATCTCTACGATGTCAGCGATGACTGGATCCCGGTCTACGACGCCTCGGATCTTCCCGGCTTCTACATGGCGGTCGGCACCTCGGGGAATCAGTACAAGAACGGTCCGGTAGCAGGGAAGCTCATGGCCGAGCTGATATTGGCCGTCGAGGCCGGCCACGATCACGATCGCGACCCGGTGCGCTTCGAGCTCGAGCTGACCCGGCGAGAGTTGAACCTCGGGTTCTTCAGCCGGCTGCGAGAGGTCAACCGAGACTCGTCGTTCTCGGTCATGGGCTGATCGGCTCACCAGATCAGGCGAAGCGCACCTCGAGAGCGCTCTCGCCCACGTTCTCCGACGGCTCGCGATACGGTAGGCCACCGAACGACGACGAGAGGGGTAGTGCGTTGAAGAGATCGGACATTTTCCAGCTGGCCCTGATCTTCCCGCTCCTGGCGATGGTGAGTTGGGGAATCTATGGGCCGATCCTGGGCGGAGCCAGCGTGCTCCTCGGGGGCTCGACGGCGTTGGCTCTGGCGCTGATCGGGCTCGGCTACGGAATCCTCGGTGTCGTCGCCGGCTGGATCCTGCTCAAATCAGGGCTGGTACCCGACAACGGATCCTGGACGCGCGACGGCCTTCTCAAGGGCGTCAATGCGGGCCTGCTCGGCGCGGGCGGGAATCTGGCCCTGATCGTCGCCCTCAAGCTCTACCACCGTCCCGAAGTGGTGATGCCGCTTCTCTTCGGGGGCGTGCAACTGGGCAACACGGTGTTCACGTGCCTGCACCTCAAGAGCCCGCCCAAGAGGGGATTCGCGCTGGGTGTCCTGCTTCTCATCGTCGGAGTGGTGACGGCTCTCTGGTACCGGCCGGCCGAGCATCACGCCGAGGAGACGTTGAACTGGTGGTTTCTTCCCGCGGTGGCCCTGGTCTGGGTGTTCTGGGGGAAGTACGGGGTACAGGTGCACAGCTCGATCGAGGGCTTCAAGAAGAGCGGCATGCGCGCGATGATTTCCCTGAGCCTGGCCTACGTGGGCGTAGCGGCGCTCGCAGTGGCATTTGTCGCGTTGGGCTTCGATCCCGGTGCCACCGTCTCGCAGGCGGGCTTTGCGCGAGGTCTGATCGCGGGATTGATTACCACTCTCGGTGCCTGGGGAATCGTTTTCGGCAACCGCTACGTCAAGGGCGGGCCGTCGATCGTGATGCCCCTGGTCTTCGCCGGCGCGCCGGTCGTCAACAGCTTCTACGTCATGGAAGTGGGCGGCACGCCTTGGTCGGCGGTCGATCCGAGATTCTGGATCGGTATCGCGGTCATCATCGTGGGCGGCTATCTCGTGCTGACCAACAAGCCCGAGCCCAAGCCGGCGTCCGCGACCTGAGCGGGAGATCCGAAGCGGCCGGAGGATTCGGCTCTTCGGCTCAGCGAAGCTTCGACGCCAGGTCGGGCTCCTTGTCCAATCGCGTCCCCAGCTTGATGGCGGTCGAGAGCCGCGTGGTCCCCTCGGCGTGGAGAACCTCGTGAATCCGCTTGACAACGTCCAGGATGGTGTCGAGATCGCCCTCCACGTTGGTGCCGAACGAGTGCTCCTGCACAAGGAGTCCCGATTCGTGAATGATCTCCTGGGCACGGCGGACCTCGGCCCGGACCGAAACACCCGCGCCGAGTGGGATGACCTGGAGCTCCGCGACGGCTTTCACGCGCCCATTATCGCAGCGACACGAGGCGGCGCAGAAGCCGCGGGTTGGCTCGCCGTTCGTCGAGGCGGTCAAGCCCGAGCTCGCGCGCGATCGCGCGTGCTTCGAGGATCTCGGCCGGATCGGGCCGCCGGTTGATCTCGGTGTAGCGCTTGGCCCCCACCTTTCCGGCGGGCGAGTACTGATCCATCAAATTGACGTAGGTGTCGGTGCCCAGCTCGGTGGCGAGCCATCCGAGGATGGCCCGGGTCTCCGCGAGACCTCCCGGCATGACCAGATGGCGCACGAGGACACCCCTGCGTGCCAGGCCGTCGGCATCGAGTTGGAGCGAGCCAACCTGCCGGTGCATCTCGCGGATCGAGGAGCGGGCGGTCTCCGGATAGTCCTCGGCGGCGAGGTACTTGCGGCTGCTCTCGCTAGTCCAGTACTTGAAGTCGGGCATGTAGATGTCGACGATGCCGTCGAGAAGGGAGAGGCTCTCGGCCGAGTCGTAGGCGCTTGTGTTGTAGACGATCGGCAGGCCGAGGCCCCGCTCTGCGGCGAGGGCGACCGCTTCGACCACCTGGGGCGCCACGTGCTCGGGTGTGACGAAGTTGATGTTATGGCATCCCTGAGCCTGGAGGTCGAGCATCAGGGAGGCCAGTCCCAGGGGGGGCAGGCCGGGCTCGACCCGCGCCTTGATCGCCTGGCTGATGTCGTAGTTCTGGCAGAAAACGCAGCGCAGGTTGCAGTGCGAGAAGAAGATCGTGCCCGAGCCGTTCCAGCCCCGCAGGCAATCCTCCTCGCCGAAATGGGCGAAGGCACTCGAGACGACCGCGAACCGCCCGGTCTTGCAGACGCCGATCTCGTCCTGAAGCCGGTCGACGTCGCAGTCCCGGGGGCAGACGCGGCATCGTTCGAGGTCTTCGAGCCCGCGCTCGGTCCTCGCCGTCAGCTCGCCGGGCGGCAGGCTCAGGTACGCGGGCTCGTTGAAGGGCTGCACCTCGGAGGCCAGCCTAGCAGGAGCAAGGCCGGCCCGAGTCTTACCGGGGTAGAGTCGCGCCGGGGTTCAATGGCCTAGGAATCGATTGGAATGCTGAGCGGGCTGGACTACATAGTGCTGGCGGCCTATCTGGTCGTCATCGCAAGCATCGGACTCGCCGTGGGCCGCGGGCAGCGCTCGACGCGTGACTACTTCCTGGCGGGCAATCGCGCGCCGTGGTGGGCGGCGGGTCTGTCGATCATCGCGACCGAAGCGAGTGCTCTGACCTTTATCGGCGCGCCAATTCAGTCGCTCCGCGGAGACTGGACGTATGTGCAGTTGGTCGTGGGCTCGTCGCTGGCGAGGTTTGCGGTGGCCGGGCTGCTGATCGGCGTGTACTACAGGGCCGAGGTGGTGACGGTCTACGACTACCTGGCCGAGCGCTTCGGCACCGTGTCACGGAATCTGGCGGCGGGCCTGTTCTTCGTCGGCCGGATGCTCGGGAGTGGCGTGCGGCTCTACGGCGCGGCCATAGCCCTGGTGATCGTCGCCGATCTGCCGTTCCCTCTCGCGATCGCGGCGATTGCGGCCGTGGCGGCCTTCTACACCATTCTGGGCGGCCTGCGGTCGGTCATCTGGACCGACAGCGTGCAGGCGATTCTCCTCTTCGGAGGAGCCCTTCTGGCGCTCGTCTACCTCTATCGCGACGCGGGCCTTGACGCCGGTGCGATCGTCTCGACCCTGAAGGACGCGACCACCGCCGCCGGCCATTCGAAGCTCAGGATGCTCGACCTCTCGCTCGATCCCCGGGTCGCATACACCCTGGCGGCGGGTGTCGTAGGCAGCGCCTTTCTGACGATGTCGATCCACGGCACGGACCAGGACATGATGCAGCGCGCCCTGGCCTGCCGCGAAGCCCAGGCTGGCCGCAAGAGCCTGATACTGAGCGCTGTTCTGGTGGTGCCGATCGCGGTGCTGTTTCTGGCAGTGGGCTCCCTGCTCTGGATTCACTACGGAGGCGATGCCGGAGCGGCTGCCGCGGCCGGAGAGATCGCCGCCGCGAAGGGACTGGGCGCACCCGCAAAGGGCTTCGACTTCCTGTTCCCGCTTTACGTGGTGCGCGAGCTGCCCGGGGGGATTCGCGGATTGATTCTGGCCGCACTGTTTGCGACCGCCATGTCGAGTCTCGACTCGGCGATCTCGGCTCTTTCGACGACCGCGGTGCGATGCGTCTGGCAGCCCTACGTCCAGCCGGGCCGCGACGATTCGCACTATCTGAAGGTGGCGCGTGCCCTGGCCTTCGGCTTCGCGCTCCTGCTGGTCGGAGTGGCGCTCTTCGTGTGGCTGAGCGAGGGCGCCGGCGGGGAGCGCCAGGGCTTCGGGGTCCTCATGCTGGGCCTGAAGGTACTGACCTGGGTGTTTCCGCCCCTTCTGGGCGTGTTCCTGGTGGGCGTGTTGACCAGCCGAGGAACGGATTCGGGCAACCTGCTGGCGGTGTCGATCGGGATCGGGCTCCTGCTCGCGGTCGAGTTCTGGGGCGGCCTTGTCGGCGGCGAGCCACCCTTCGCCTGGACCTGGAACCCGCTGGTGGGCTGTGCCGTGACCTTCGCCGTGGCCGCGGCGTTTCGGGGTCGAGCCGGCGCTGTCGCCGGCCCTCGCTAGCCGGGTGACCTGATACCGACGGGAGAGACCAGGAACGGCGTAGTAGGCTCGCACGGTGATTGCCCGAGCCGCGCCCGAGACGTTGCCCGCGGAGCTGGCCGCCGAGCTCGAGACGGCGCTGGGGGAGCGCTTTTCGCTGTCCGAGTCCGTTCTGGATCTTCACGGCCGGGACGAGTCGGCGCTGCCGCCGGTGAAGCCGTGGGCGGTGGTGTTTCCTGAGTCCACCGCTGAGGTCGCATCGGTGGTCAAGTCCTGCGCCGCCAACGCGACGCCGATCGTTCCGTTCGGCGCGGGATCCTCGGTCGAAGGCCACGTCCTTCCGGTGCGCGGAGGGATATCGCTCGATCTCACGCGTATGAACCGGATTCGCGCGATTCACAGGGAAGATCTAGACGTCGTCGTCGAGGCGGGAGTCACCCGGCGTCAGCTCGAGCAGGCTCTAGCCGAGCACGGTCTCTTCTTCCCGGTGGATCCCGGCGCCGACGCGACCCTCGGCGGAATGGTCGCCACCGGCGCCTCCGGGACCACCACCGTGCGGTATGGCTCCATGCGCGAGAACGTCCTGGCGCTCGAGGTCGTGCTGGTGGACGGATCGGTCGTCCGAACCAAGGGCCGGGTAAAGAAGTCCTCGGCAGGATACGACCTGACGCGCCTGTTCATCGGGTCGGAAGGTACCTTGGGCGTGATCACCGAGGTGACTCTCCGTCTCCACGGCATTCCGGAAGCGATCTCGAGTGCCGTCTGCTCGTTCCCGGACATCGGGGCGGCAGTGGACACCGCGGTCGAGGTCATCCAATGGGGGATTCCAGTGGCTCGGGTGGAGCTTCTGGACGAGGTCCAGATCGAGGCCGTAAACCGGTACTCCGGGCTCGACCACAAGCCGGCTCCCACTCTTTTCTTCGAGTTTCACGGCTCCGCCCGTGGTGTGGAGGAGGACGCGGCGGCCGCGGCCCAGATCGCGGCCGAGCACGGCGGGGAGGCGTTCCGCTGGGCGACCGAAGCCGGGGAGCGTCAAAAGCTCTGGACCGCGAGGCATGAGTCGTTCTTCGCGGACCTGGCTCTGCGGCCGGGTGCGCGTGTGATTTCGACGGACGTGTGCGTGCCGATATCGAATCTGGCGGAGTGCATCGTCGAGACCAAGAAGGAGATGTCGCGGGCGTCGTTCCCGGTGCCGCTCGTCGGGCACGTCGGCGACGGCAACTTTCATCTTCTCCTGCTGGTCGATCCCGATTCCAAATCCGAGCTGCGGCAGGCGGAACGTCTCAACCGCTCGCTGGTCGAGCGCGCCCTGCGCATGGGCGGGACCTGCACGGGGGAGCATGGCGTGGGAATCGGCAAGCAGCAGTGGATGGAGCTCGAGCACGGCCCGGCGCTCGAGGTGATGCGCGCGATCAAGCAAGCGCTCGATCCGCAGGATCTGATGAACCCAGGCAAGGTTCTCCCGCCCAGGCGGGTTCTGGACGCCGACGCGCGCCCCTAGCCGGGGGACCCACGCTATGCTCTCGCCATGACGGCCTACGGAGCGGAAAAGGTCCTGACCTGGCTTCTGCGGATTCTCGGAGTGTTGACTCTCACCGCGATGGTGCCGATGGTGATGCCGACCGATTGGATGGCCTCGACCAACGACTGGCTGGGTCTCGATCCGTTCCACCGCTCACCGCTCACCGAGTATCTGACCCGCTCCCTCTCCGCCGTCTACGCGCTCTTCGGTGCGCTGACCCTGTACGTGTCGAGAGACGTCCGGCGCTACGCCGACTTCATCGGCTTCTCCGCGATTCTGATGATGGTCCTCGGGGTGTTGTTCACGGTCCTCGACTTTTGGGCCGGCATGCCCGCGAGCTGGAGCTGGACCGAGGGCCCGCCGACCGTGCTCGTCGGCTTCTGGATGCTCTGGCTCGCCCGGCGCGTGGCGAATCGCTAGCGGTCATCCACCGCCTGCCAGGTTTTTGACCTCGATCGTCCATTCTCGCGGCGTCGCATGGTGTCTCCCGTCGAGAGTGCTCCTATCTGGGGAAGGGGAAGATCTCGTCACCCGCCTGGGCGCCTTCGAGTTTGTAGAGGACCTTTTCCCACTCCTGGTTCGCGTTCTCGCGGAATCTGACCTCAGCGATACCTCTCGCCTCGTCCAGCGCGCGCACGTTTTGTCGCGCGATTCTGGCGTGCACCAGCCAGAGGTTGAAGAGCGGCGTCGGCCAGGACGAGAACGGAGTTCTCTTCAACCAGGTCGCGAACTTCTTGCCGAACTCACGGAGCTCGGACGGCTTCGGTTTGGCAGATCGAGAGTCGTGGACCTGGAAGGCATCCTCGAGCTTGATCGCCGCTCGCGAGCACTTCATGAGGACCTCGGTGACCTGCTTGAAGCGGCCGACCCGCTGGCCGCCGACCTGGGCCGTGATCGGCTCGCTTCGGCCGCCGCCGTCGAGCGGCACCGTCCAAGTGGTGCGGGCAACCCCGCTCTCGTAGAAGAGCACTCCTTGCCGCAGAGCGCCGTTGAACTTCTGGTGCTCGATCAGGCCTGCCAGGAGGTCGCCCTGGAAGGCCTTGTCCTGCTTGTGGCCGAGGCGATCGTCCAGCCATCTCAGCGAGGCGTTGCGATAGTCGACGCGGAAGGGCGCAGCGTCACCGTCGGCGAGAAGCGCCACGGCGCCGGTCGGGCCGTACTCGATGGCGAACGAGAACTCGGTGTCGAAGCCGACGCCGGCGGCAGCCAGGTCGCCGACGGCCCGGTTCCCGGGCGGAGTCTGGAAGCCAAGCTCCGCTAGGAGATTGCCGAACGCGCGGAGCTCCTCGGGACTGGTCTGCAGGTCGGACCGCGAGTAGGTCACTCGCAGCTCGGTCCCTGTGACTGTCTCGTATTGCGAGTTGACGTTGAAGCCGCGACCTTCGAGGCGCTGCGTGAGCCAGACTCCCAGCTCGTGGTTGCCCGCAAGGGGGTTTTCTTTCTCGATCAGGCGCCTCACCGTGCCCGCCGAGTAGGTCGCCTGCCGCTGCCGCTGGCTGTCGGCGCTGACTCGTACCACCTCTTCGTCCACCCGCACCGTCTCGCGTCTCGTGCTGCGCTTGATTCCGAAGAGAGAAGCGAAGGCGGACATCGAGCTCGATCGGACCCGGCGGTAGGAGAACACCGAGTCGCGCAGCCGGTAGCCGAGTTCCTCGTCCCTCTCGTCATCTTCCGGGGTGCCCTTGTCGTCCTCCTTGGGGCTGGGCAGCTCCTCCAGCAACTCGCGGGCGCTGAGATCACGGAGAGCGGTGCCCTCGAGTAACCGGCGCATCTGGGCGTTGTCGACGTCGACCTCGAGGTCGAGCAGCGCGGCTCGCTCGGTGAGCCGGCTGATCTCGATGCCGACCGAGAAGCCGGCGCTGCCTTTGAGTTTGGCAACCGCCCCCTGGAGGGTTTCGACGAGCTTGTCCTTGTCGTCGTTGAGCTTGACCAGGGACTTCGCGAATTTCTGGACCTTCTGAAGGTCCGCGTCAGAGAGCTTGTCCCAGGCCTTGTTGACGAGGCGGCTGACGACGCCGCGGATCTTGTCGGTCGCCTTCTGCTCGAGACTGGCCTTGAGCTTAGCGGTGTTGGTCGCGTTTTTTTCCAGCCAGGAAGCGACACTCTCGATGCCGCTCTCCTTGGTGAACTTGTCGAGCCGCGCGACCGCCTGATCGCCGAGACCGTCGAGGAAGCCGAGCGCTTGCTCGGCGAGGTCGGAGGCCTCCTGGATGGCGCCGTCGGCCCTGGATCCGATCGTGAGGTCTTCGAGGCTCGAGCCCCCCAGGAGCTCGAGGAGGTCGATGGCGTCTTCGAAGTTCTCCTGGATCACGCGGTCGAGGACGGCGTCGAGGTCGGTCGAATCGAGGCCGGCGATCTTGTTCAAGGAAGCCCGGATCTTCGAGTCTGAGCCGAGGCCGACGCGCCCGAGGGTCGACTCGACGAGACTCTGAACCTTCTGGTCCAGGTTTCGGTAATCGGTAACCAGCTTCGCCACGTCCTGGACGAAGGGCTCGACCTTCTCCCAGGGGAGCGCGCCGATGAGGGCTCCGGGATCGACGTAGTCGACGACGAGATCCTGGAGCCTGCCGCTCAGCTTGTCGCGGATCGCGTTCCAGCCCGCCTCGGAGTCGATCTCGTGAAGTCCGAGCTCCTCGATCTTGTCCAGAGCACCGAACAGGCGCTGGAGCGGCTCGATGTTGAGAATCCGGTCGAGGAGGGCGGCGAAAGTGGCCTGCCCGGCGTCGTAGTCGACCTGGACCGCGAGCTTGGCACCGAGTGTCAGGTTTCGCCGGTTGAGCCGCTGCAGGCGCAGCCGCGCCCAGGTGCCCTTGTCCGCGGTGACATTGACTCGGCCGAGCGAGATCTGCACCCGATCGTAGAGCGACCAGCCAAGCGATGCCTGCACAGTGGCCTCGGCATGGGCCTGGAGAGTGGCAGAGACTCCTTCGAAGAGATCGACCACGGCCGAGACGTCGAACTCCGTGCCCCAGTCCGCCCGTAGAGCGAAACCCAGGTTGAAGCGGGCGTCGAGAGTGTGGAGCTCGCCGGCCCTAAGCTCTTGGAGCTTGACCCGATGGGGTGGAGCCGCGGTCTTGAGGAGGGCCGCCATCGCATCCACCCGCTTGACTGGGGGCTTGGCCGGCAGCAGGTGGCGATAGCGGATGCTGCCCGAGGCGGAGGCTTCGGCGGCGAGCTTGAGGGACTGGAGTGGAAGAGTGCCGGTCGCGACCGAGGCACCAGCCCCGATCTCGAGGATCAGCTCGGTGTACGCTGAAGTTCCCGGCGGCCGGGCCTGCTCCGGCTGGCTCTCACTCCCAGGCAGGGGCTTGGAAGCGATCTCCAGAGGGGCCGACGAGCTCGGTGGGTTCTCGAACTCGAATACCGACACCGGTTTGCCGACGCCGTAGATCCGCCCGCCGGCCAGGAGCTGGCCGCTGATCTCGATCGGCAGGCCGTTGATCTGCGCCCCTGTGCTCGGGGTGAATCGCTTTTCGATGGGCCCCATGACTCCGTCGCCGACGGTCTTCGTGGCCTCCTGAGCCAGCTCGATCGCTCGGCTGACGTTCTCGCTCTGAAAGAACTTCTCCAACTTGGCCGGCATTTCCGCCTCCCATCCTCGCTGTCAGTTAAAGGTCTTTCGTAACCTACCTGAGATCTTCCTGCTGTGGAACCCTAGGCCCGGCTTGGAAACCCCCTCTTCTTCAACGGCCTTGGAGCAGCCACGGAGTAGTCCTCTAACCTGCTCGCGGTCTGTGGGGCCCCTTCTTGGGTCCGGAACCGAGCCGCGATGCTTGCCGGCGCTCGCGCGGCCGACCTTGGCGCCGGCTGCCTTCCCTACGCGGGCTCGGCGCCGCCGTCGTTCTTGGCGCTGTCCCACGCCAGCGAGCGCTGAAATTGGTCGACCGCTTTGTTGACCACGTCGGCGCTGCTGGTTCGGAGCTTCTCCATGTAGCTGAGCTGGGTGTCCCGAAGCTCTTCGTCCTCGAGGTGCGAGAGGATCTCCTGCTGGCGCTGCCACTCGGTCAGGAACTCGTCCTGGTGACGGGCCAGCTGGTCCAGGAAGCTGCGGTAGCGGCTCGCATAGTCCTCGACGCCCCGGTGGTTCTGATCGGAAAGAAACCGGTTCTCCCGGGAGATGACCATGTGCGGGTAGAGGACCCGGTCGAGGCTGTCGCGCTCGGCCTGGGTGGACCGCTCGGACTTGAACTCGGCGAGGGCCAGCTGGTCGTCGTACGGACCGCGGGGGGTGAAGCCCTTGAACAGAATCGGAAGCGTGTCGACGAACACGAAGAACACGATGATGAACCACTTGACGTTGCGGACATGCTGGTGCTCGGCCGACAGGGCCTCGAGAGCTCCGGCGCGGGCCAGATAGTCGGTGGATTGCGTGAAGGAGGCCTTCTCCGCTGCGGCTTCGTTCTGCAGGGTCGTTATTCCAGCCTGGAGGGCGCCGATCTCGACCAGGTTGCGGTCGCGCGCCGTATCCAGCTCGAGCTGTGCGGTCTGAAGTTGCAGTTTCTTCTCCTCGGCCGAAGCGCCGCGTCCGGGGATGCCGGTGGTCCTGCCGCTGACGATGCCGTCGATCTCGGCCACCAGGGTCGCCTGGTAGTCGTTGCGCTCACGCTCGCGTTCCCGGATCTCTGTCTTGAGAACACCGATCCGGTCCCGGATCTCCTGCTGTTTGGCGATGGAGTCGGCCTCCATGGCGGCGACCTTGAGCCGGCCATCGCTCACCAGACGCTCCTCGACCGAATCGTTGAAGTAGAGCATTACCAGCGGATGCGCGACCAGGACGCCGACGAAGGCCGCGAACGCAAGCCGGCTGAGAAAGACCATCGAGGTCAGATCGTCGATCGTGGACTGCGACTTCCGAAAGGTCGAGACGATGAATCGGTCGAAGCAGAAGACGATGACCGACCACACCACACCGCCGCCCATGTAGACCAACCGGCTCTCGGTCAGCGTCGAGAGGGCGTAGCTCATGGCGAAGAACGCCAGAACAGCGGGCACCACCACAAGAGTGCCGTAGCCGATCTGTTTGATGGTCTCGGAACGCGGAACCCGGTCTAGCAGCCCGTGGCAGAAGTCCAGATGGTCGCGCGACAAGGTCTTACGGT
>JBHHWO010000110.1:0-15534 GCA_046756565.1 Thermoanaerobaculia bacterium
CTGCGCAGCGGCGCCTGGCATCTGGCCCCATGGCGCTCGCAACGCGACCGTCTCGCCTTCTGCCACGGGCTGCTAGGCCGTGGCGCGCTGGTCCGGGTGGATGTCGTCCAGCTCGACAGAAACCAGCCTGGACACTCCGCGTTCCTGCATGGTGACGCCGTACAGGCGCGTCGTTGCTTCCATGGTGAGCTTGTTGTGGGTGATCACGACGAACTGCGTATCGGCGGTCATCTTCTGGAGCAACTGGACAAAGCGCAGCGTGTTGATGTCGTCCAGCGGAGCGTCGACCTCGTCGAGGATGCAAAAGGGCGAGGGCTTGGTGCGGAACAGCGCGAACAGGAGCGCGATCGCCGTCAACGCCTTTTCGCCCCCCGACATGAGCATGATGTTCTGGAGCCGCTTGCCGGGTGGGCGAGCGACGATCTCGAGAGCACATTCGAGCGGATCGTCTTCATCCAGGAGCCGCATCTCGGCCTGACCGCCCCGAAACAGGTCCCGGAAGGCCTGGCCGAAGAACTCGTTCACCTTCATGAAGGTCTCGAGGAAGCGTTCGCTCGATGTCCGGTTGATTCCTCGAATCGTCTGCTTGAGGCTGTGAACCGAATCCGCTACATCGGTGCGCTGCGCCGCCAGGAACTCGTTGCGCTGCTCGAGCTCTTCGAACTCCTCCGCGGCGAGCAGGTTGACCGGTCCGGTTCTGTCCAGGCGGTCCTTGAGCTGGGCAAGGCCGACCTCGAGCTCATCGAGATCGTCGGCGGCCGGCTCGGGAGTTTCGGGGAGGTCTCTGGAGAACGCCTCGCGGTACCGAGTCGCCAGATGTTCGCGGTCCTGGTCGACCGCGGCCTCGCGCACCTTGATCTCGTTGATCCTGTCGCGCAGCTGCTCGCGCCGCTCGCGGCACGCTTCGATTTCGTCTTCGATCTTCGCCAGGGCCGCCCGAGTCTGATTGAGCGCCTCCTGCCGGCCGATGACATCCTCCTGAGCGCGCTCTCGCTTTTCCAGCGAATCCTGAAGGTCACTTTCGGCGTTGCCGACTCCACTCTCGAGCTCCGTCTTCCTCTCGACCAGCCGTGCATCTTCTGCCTGCCAGGTCGTGATCGCGCGCTCTGTCTCCGAAATGTCGCGCTGGTTGCGCTCGACATCCAGGCCCAGCGATTCGAGCCTCTGATCCAGAAGCTCGAGGCTGCCGCGGCGACTGGCTCCGGTAGCGCGCATCAACTCGCGCTCGCTCCTGGTCTTGTCGGCGTCCCGCTGGGCCTGGTCGAAATCGGTCTCCAGCTGCTGGTGAAGCGCTTCGGTACGCTCCAGCTCGGCGGCCAGCTCGTCCGTGCGGTCGGCGACCAGACCCAGAGCGCGTCCGATCTCGGCGGACTCGGCATGCAGGGTCTCGTGCTCGACGGACAGGCGCCGGTGTTGGCTCAGAAGATCATCCCGCCGCGCGTCCACGACCGCGAACTCCCGGCGAAGCTCAGCGAGGCACTCGGATGCCTGAGCTTTCGTCTCCTCGGAGGTCGCCAGCTCGGCACCGACAGCCGCCAAGTCGCGTTCGTGCTCGGCCACCAAGGCCGCCAGCTCACCGATCCGGTTCGCGATCTCCCCCAGATCGTGCTCTCTGGTGAGAGTGCCGGGCCGGGCATCGCGACCCTGGATTCGCAGCAGTCCCGACTGCGCCCACAGCCGATCCTTGGTGATGAAGGCCACGCCGGCGTGTGCCGCCGCGAGCCGCCGGGCGTCGTCGGGAGACTCGACCAGGTAGGCGGGCGGTAGGCCGGCCGCCAGCTCCGGCGGCAGATCCAACGCCTCTGCGAGCGAGGCACCGACGGCCGGATCGTCGATCTCGAGTGCTCCGGTCACCTTGACGTCGGTAGTCAACAACTCGGCCGTCAGCCGGCTGTTGGCGATTGCGTTGAGCGCCACCGCGGCGCCGCTGGTCTCCGAGACCAGAATCGCGTCCGCGAGAGTTCCCAGATAGAGATCGACGCTGCGCTCCCAGCCTTCGGGTACGGAGATGTGGTCGGTCAGAAATCGCGGCTCCCCGAGCCCGGCGCGCGCAAACACTTCGCGCAGGTTGGCCCGGCGCACTTCCTGAGCCTTGCCGAGCTCCTCGAGGAGCTCGCGAGTCTGCTCGAGCGACCGGAGCTCCTCGCGGGCTTCCTCACGGACTTCCCGGAGTCGCTCGACCGAGGCCCGGCCCTGCCGAACCGCTTCGTTGGACTGCTCGAGCCGCGCCGTTTCCGCTCGGACGTCCTTGGCGAGTCTCTCGTGAACCGCCTCCGACTCATCCAGCTGAGCGCTCGTCTCTTGCAGGTTGGCGACTTTCTGCCCGAGCTCGTCGGCCACGTGGCGGTTTCGAAGGTCGTTCTTCTCGCGCTCGACGTGGGCCTCGTGGAGCTGGGTCCTCAGCCGGTTGAGGTTACCGATCGACTGAAGCAGCCGGTTGCGCAACCCCTCCATTCGGCTCTCGCTCTCGGAGGCGGCTCGCTCGACCTCGCCGATCTTGGCGTCGTCCTCATTGACCTCGGTGGCGGCGCTCGATCGGTCACGCTCGAGCGCTCGAACCTGCTGCTCGACCTCCCGTAGGGCTGCACGCAACTCGGTGAGCCGCTCCCGCCGGTTCCGGGCGTCCGCGCTTCCCTGCGTCGTCCGCTCTCCGATTTCCTCGAGCCGGGCGCGCGAGCCGCGTATGAACTCCTGCTTGCCCTCGATCCGCGCCGCCAGATCGGCTTCGAGTTGATGGTGCTCCGCCAGCTCGCTGGCCTTGCGATCCAGCAACTGCCGCTCCGACAGGAGCTTCGCTTCGAGACCCTGGAGCTGGGCGGAGGTTGCTCGCTCGGCGTCCTGCTCGGAGGCAAGTCGGCTTCCCGACTCGGCGAGTTCCTGATGCAGCCGGCTCCAGCGACCCAGCAGAACCGTTCCGAGGAGCTCCTGGTAGGCTTGCTTGCGCTTCTTGAACCGGCGCGCCGCCCCCGCCTGGCGTTTCAGCGAGCGTAGATTGCGGCCGATCTCGGAGAGAATGTCGTCGAGTCGCGCCAGATTCCCGCGCGCCGCCTCGAGCTTGACTTCGGCAACCCGGCGCCGCTCTTTGTAGCGGGTGATTCCGGCGGCTTCTTCGAGGAGCTTGCGGCGCTCCTGCGGCTTGCCGGACAGGATCATTCCGATCTTGCCTTGTTCGATGACCGAGTAGGCACGGATTCCCAGGCCGGTGTCCATCAACAGGCTGCGGATGTCCTTGAGCCGCACGGTCTTGCCGTTGAGCGTGTACTGGCTCTCGCCCGAGCGGTGGACCCGGCGGCCGATGGTCAGCCGGCCGTCGTCCGCGTGCTCGAACGACGACTCGGTTGTGAGCGTCAGCTGGACCTCGGCCATGCCGAGCGGCTTGCGAGACGCCGAGCCACCGAAGATCACGTCCTCCATGGTTTCGCCGCGCAGGATCTTGGCGCTACGCTCGCCGAGGACCCAGCAGACGGCGTCACAGACGTTACTCTTGCCGCAACCGTTCGGGCCGACGATACCGGTGATGCCCCCGGAGAAAACCAGGTGATCCGGATCCACGAAGGATTTGAAGCCCGAAAGCTCGAGGCGGTCCAGCTTGAACATAAGGAAAAAGGCGGTCCGCACCGCCAACGAGACTCTACCAGAGCGGTGGATTTGGCCACAAGCTGTTGTGGTCGTAAACCGCTCCGGCGCCATATCTTGGGGCCGGCTTTCCGACAGCTACAGGATCGTATCGCGGGGGGAACGATCGCGTCGACCCGTTGCCGATCGGCGTCGGTGATCTCCACCTCCAGCGATCGCACGCAGCCCATCCTGGGACATCGTGAAGTGCTCGCGCTCCATGGCGCGGCGCAGGATCGAATAGGGAGGTTGCAGGCAGGCGAATTTCTCCCAGCCCCGCTGCTCGCACCGCCGGAAGGTATCGACGATCTCCCACGCGCTGAGCACGGGCACGTCGCCGACCGGGTAGTGGTTCGTGGATCGCGGCCCGGAGTGTTTTGTGAATTCGGAGGCCCTGGATAGAATCCGCGTTCCCTTGATGAAACGGTCACGATCGATCTTGGGTCCGCTAGCCGCCGGAGTTCTGCTGCTCCTGGCTTGGTTCGGCGGCGCCTCGCACGCGGCCGGCGAGGTGCTTTCGCCCCGCGCCGCGAACTACACCATCTCGGTGTCGCTCGACCCGGTGGCCCGGCTGCTGGAGGGTCGACAGGTGGTCCTGTGGCGCAACATCCAGGATCAGGCGACGAACGAGCTGCGCTTCCATCTCTACTGGAATGCCTGGCGAAACAACCAGAGCACCTGGCTGCGCGAGGACCGGTATCGCGGCCGGAGCGATCGCGGCGACGAGATCGCCGACGCCGACTGGTCCTACTGCGAGGTGGACTCGATCCGCCTTCTCGACGCCAGCGCGGCTGTCGCCGAGTTGACGGCGTCGGCCACCTTCATCGCGCCCGACGACGGCAACGAGCACGATCGGACGCTGCTCAAGGTCGATCTGCCTGCACCGGTGGCTCCGGGCGACAGCGTCGAGGTCGAATTGGCCTGGCGCGCCAAGGTTCCGCGCACCTTTGCCCGGACCGGCTTTCGCGGCAACTACTTCTTTCTGGCTCATTGGTTCCCCAAGCTCGGTGTCTGGGAGAACGGCCGCTGGACCGCGAATCAGTTTCATTCCGCCACCGAGTTCTACTCGGACTACGGCGTGTACGACGTCGAGATGACCGTGCCCGAAGGCTGGGTAGTGGCGGCAACTGGCAAGCTGGTGGAGGAAAAGCCGAACCGGGACGGCACCACGACACATCGTTACCAGCAGGCCGACGTTCATGCCTTCACCTGGACGACGAGTCCCGACTATGTCGAATTCCGGGATCGTTTCGAGGAGCCCGGTCTGCCGCCGGTCGACATCCGCCTGCTGATGCAGCCGGAGCATCTCGGCCAGGCGAAGCGCCACTTCGACGCGACCAAGGCGGCGCTACGTCTCTACGGCGGCTGGTACGGCGCCTACCCCTACGACCACGTCACGGTAATCGACCCGGCCTATGGCAGTGGGGCCGGAGGCATGGAGTATCCGACTCTGTTCACCTCCGGCACGCGTCTGTTCAATCCCTTCGGCGGTGGCCGGCCCGAGGGCGTCACCATCCACGAGATGGGACATCAGTTCTGGTACGGCGTGGTCGGAAACAACGAGTTCGACTACGCCTGGATCGACGAAGGACTGAATTCCTTCACCGACGCTCGCGTGTTCGACGAGGCCTACGACGAGTGGTTCTGGGTAGAGCGCTACTTCGCACCGCCGGGGATCGAACAGCGCCGCGGTTTCTTCCCGCTGCTCTTCAAGCAGATTCCGAAGACACGAGAGATCGACGGCAACGGCTTCGGGCGCTATCGCGCGATGGCGGTCACCGACGATCAGACCCGACCGACCTGGCAGTACCATCCGAAGACCGCTTCGGGCATCAGCTACAGCCGAAGCTCGATCTGGCTGCACACGCTCGAGCGCTACCTGGGCTGGGAAACCCTGCAGCGGATTCTCTCGACCTTCTACGAACGGTGGCGTTTCCGGCACCCCACCGCCGAGGACTTCTTCACCACGGCATCCGAGGCCGCCGGAAGAGATCTGAGCTGGTTCTTCGACGAAGTAGTCCGCGAGGCCAAGACCTTCGACTACGCGGTGGACTCGGTGTCGACATACGAGATCGATCGGCGCGGCTACTTCGGCGACGAGGGGCAGCCCGAGCTTGTGAGCTCACCGGAGGAGTCCGAGGGCGACGCGGTCTACCGGTCCGAAGTCGTCGTTCGCCGTCTGGGCAGCGGCGTCTTTCCCGTAGATGTTCGCCTGATCTTCACAGACGGCAGCGAGGCGACTCGCGAGTGGGACGGCCGATATCGCTGGACGCGGTTCATCGAGGAGCGGCCGCACAAGCTCGTGCGCGCCGTGGTCGACCCCAAACGGGTTCTGCTCCTCGACATGAACTACACCAACAACTCGATGCTGGTCGAGCCCGCCGACCGCTGGCCGGCGCTCAAGTGGACCGGCAAGTGGATGCTCTGGCTACAGGACCTGATGCACACGATGGCCTACTTCGGCTAGGCGATTTCGATGCGGGCGTCGCGAGCATTCACGGAAGGCCTCAAGCGCATGTCGCGCGCTCCCGGGCTGATCTGCGGGATCTGGCTCGCGGGGTTGGTCATCGCGGCTCCGGTCAGCCTGTGGCTGCTCGAGTCGATCCACCGGTTTACTCGCGACAGCCAGTACAGCCAGGTCATCCTGGAGGGATTCGATACCGGCTGGTACCAGGAGTACTCGAGCTCCGGCGCCGGTGCTCCGGAGAGCTTCTCACCGGGCAAGGTGGGTCTCGGTGCCTGGCTCTCGAATCTCGACCGCTGGTGGGACGGAAGGGTGTTTCTGAACGAGCCGGCGATTCTGGCGACCGGAATCGCTTTCGTTCTCGTCTGGCTACTCCTCCTGGGCGGCGTTCTGGAAGGCCTTCGGGAGGGCGCGCCCAGGCCGAGGCTGCCGACGGTCGTGGCCGACGGCGTGGCGCGGTTTCCGATCTTCCTGAGGCTGGCCTTGATCACCGGCGTGGGCTACTACCTGGTGTTCCGGCTCGCGCGCTGGCTCTTCCCGAAGATCCACCGGGCTACGCTCGACATGACCGTCGAGAAAGAGGTGCTCGCCTACAACCTCGCCGGAGCGGCGGTCGTCGTTCTGCTTCTGGTTCTGCTTCGCCTGATCTCCGACTACGCCAAGGTGGCAATCGTCGTCGAGCGACGTCGCGGCGCTGCCCTGGCCCTGCTACGCGGCGCCCGTTTCCTGGTCGCGAACCCTGGGCGCGCATTCGGCATAGCGGCCTTCTACGGCGTGGCGCTGGTCGCTCTGTTCGCGCTCTATTCGATTGCGGCGCCCGGAGTCGCAGACTCGACTCCTCTTGCCATCCTGGCGGCGGCCGCGCTCGGCCAGCTGTTCGTCGTCTTGAAGCTCGCCCTGCGGATCGCTCTTCTGGGATCCGAGCTGGCGCTCTTCGAGGTAGCGGGGTGAGCTGGCGGCTCGCGCTCCGGAGGTCGGCCGGTTTCGTGATCGCGATGGTGGCCGCGTCGGCCCTCCAGGCGGCGGAGGCCACCCCGGAGAGCTTCGAGATCTTTCAGTATGTTGCTGCGGGAAAGTACCCGCCCGAATTCGCGATCGAGCTCGATAACAACCGGGAGCTCCTCTGGGCCTGCCGCTCGGGCGCCACGCGGGAGCAGTTGTCGGGCGCTGGAATCCGATTCGCCGAAAGCCAGATCGAGCTTCTGATCGCGATGCGGTTGTTGGCCCGGGACGCCGAGGGCCTCTTGATCACCACATTTCCGATCTTGGACCCGGCACAGGCCGCTGCGCTGCGCTCGGAGACGGCCGCACTGGCGGACGGCCTGATGGAAGTGATTGCCGACGATGTGGCAACGCTGAGTCGCCGTCTCGAGGCGTTCGGGCTCGAGGAGCACGGGTACGCGATCCTTCACGGCTACATTCTGGACGGAATGGCCTGGAGCTTCTTCGAGGAGTACCGGCGGCTCGAGCCGCGGGTGTTGAGTCCGCGGCGACCGTTCTGGTCAGGGCACCTATGGGCGATGCCTCCACGAAGCGGTTTCGCTCCCGAGGCGAGTAGGGCGATCTCCAAGAGCGGCATGTCGTTGAGAATCAGCTCCTCGGCGGCCTCTTCCGCCCTTGTGGACCAGGTCACCGGCGATCGCGCCGGTCTCCAGCGGGCGCTCGGCCAGACCGCGGAGTTCGGGAAGGTGAAGGACCGGGAGTTGCGTGACGAGCTCGGGCGCTTCGGCCTGGTCGACGACACGGGTGTGTGGAGCATTCCGGTCATAGACGAGACCGACCGAGGGGCGATCTTTCGTTCAGCGGAAGCGGTGACGACTGCTCTGGTCGACGCCGTGCTGGATTCAGAGCGCGTCGATCTGGCGGGGCTCCGGAGCCGGCACGACCTGCGCGGAGATCAGCAGACCCTGGTGATGGTCTACCAGGAGCTGAT
This sequence comes from Thermoanaerobaculia bacterium, assembly GCA_046756565.1. Classification (GTDB taxonomy): domain Bacteria; phylum Acidobacteriota; class Thermoanaerobaculia; order Multivoradales; family JAHEKO01; genus CALZIK01. The sequence goes on from JBHHWO010000110.1 coordinate 8,013, forward strand.
CTGGGAGCTGATGGAGCGATTGGAAACGGCGGGCCTCGTCAGCCGGCCGTCGATTCTGGAGTCGCCTCGAGGCTCTGCTCGAGAGATCGCGACGCTGGCCTTCCTGGTCGACCGGCGCCGGCCGCAGCCCAAGCGCGACGACGTGCCGCAGAGCGACGAACCCGATGGAAGGATGAACCTACCGTGAGCCTGAGGCTTCATCGAATCGCCTGCTTGTTAGCCACCTCCTTCGTTCTGCTGGCCGAAGTGGGCGAGGCCGCGGAGCAGGGTCGAATCGTCCCGGGTCCTGGAGCGGTGCTGCCCGAGCGCCAACGCATCGAGCCGGTCAACCGGGCTCTCGAGGAGCGCCTCGACAGCCTCTTGCCGCGGCTGATGCGGGAGACGGATCTGGACATGTGGCTGGTCATCAACCGGGAGTACGCCGAGGATCCGGTCTACTTCTCACTGGTGCCGGAGCCGGTTCATGCCGCGCGGCGGACGACCATGTTGGTGTTCTTCGATCGCGGCGGGGAAGAGGGCGTGGAGCGGCTCACGGTCAACCGCTATCCGTTCCGCAGCCTGTACGATGCGGCCTGGCAAGGGGGCAATCTGGAGGAGCAATGGCGGGGTCTTGCCGAGGTCGTCGCGGAGCGAAACCCGCGGCGCATCGGTATCAACATCAGCCGTGAGTGGCCGGTGGCGGACGGTCTGACCGCCGGCCTGAAGGCCCGGCTGGAGGAGGTGCTTTCGCCGGAGCTGGTCTCGCGGCTGGTTCCGGCAGAGAAGCTGGTGGTGCGGTGGCTCGAGACCCGTAGCGCGCTCGAGCTCGAGAGCTACCCCCACGTGGTGTCGCTCGCTCGCGGTGTGATCTCGGAGGCATTTTCCGCCCGAACGATAACGCCGGGAGTGACCACCACCGACGACGTCGCGTGGTTCATTGCCCAACGGTTCGCCGACCTCGGCCTGCCGATCTGGTTCAATCCCTATGTGAACCTGCAGCGGCCGGGCGTGGCCTGTGAAGAGGACAATCCGTTCTGCGGCATCAGCGGGGTCATCGAGCGCGGTGACGTTCTCCATACCGATGTCGGAATCTGCTACCTGCGCTTGTGCACGGATACCCAGGAGATGGGCTACGTTGCCCAGCTCGGTGAGAGCGTGGTTCCGGAAGGGCTCGGCTCGGCACTGGCGACCGGCAACCGCTGGCAAGACCTTCTGACAGCGGAGTTCGAGACTGGGCGTACCGGCAACCAGATCCTGGCCGCGACTCGGACAGCCGCCGAGGCCGAGGGAATCATCCACAGCACCTACACCCATCCGCTGGGCCTGTTCGGGCATGCGCCCGGCCCGACCATCGGTATGTGGGACAACCAGGGGCCGACCGTGGGCCGGGGAGACTGGCCACTTCACGAGTCCACCGGCTACGCCATCGAGGGCAACGTCAAGGTGCCGGTGGCGGAATGGGATGGCCAGCTCGTGCAGATCAAGATGGAGCAGAGTGCGGTCTTCGACGGCCGGACGGTCAGGTATCTGGCCGGCCGGCAGACCGAATGGCACCTGGTTCGCTGATCCTCCTCCGGCGCTGAAGCCGGCTTCGCCGACCTGAGCCGGCCGGGAAATTGACACCTCGTCGGGCGCGGCGTACCATCCCGCCGGTTCTGCAATGTCCCGCGAGTTTAAATACCGGCGGCGGATCATGGACTCCTCCCAGATGCGGAGGGTGATTCGTCGGATGGCGGGGCAGGTCCTCGAGCTCGCCGGAGACGGAAACAACCTGCTTTTGGTGGGCATTCGCACCCGCGGCGTGCCGCTCGCCGAGGCGCTGGCTCGCGAGATCGAGTCGATGGAGGACCGGCGGGTTCCGGTAGGCGTGCTCGACATCACCCTCTACCGCGACGACCTCTCGACGATCGCGCCGCAGCCGGTCGTCAAGGACACCCACTTCCCGACCACCCTCAGCGATAGCCATCTGGTCCTCTGTGACGATGTGCTCTACACCGGCAGGACGATTCGAGCGGCCCTGGATCACCTGGTCGACTACGGCCGGCCGCGCTGTGTTCAGCTGGCGGTGCTCGTCGATCGGGGCCATCGCGAGCTACCGATTCAAGCGGACGTGGTGGGAAAGAAGGTACCGACCTCGGCCAAGGAGATCGTCGAGGTGTCGTTCAAGGAGACCGACGGCAAGGACGACGTCTCGATCATGGAGCCGGCGGAAGCGACATGAGCCCGGCTGGGTGGGAGCGCAAGGATCTGCTGGCGATCGCGGATCTGTCTCCCGAAGAGATCCAGCTGATTCTGGACACCGCGGATTCGTTTCGGGAGATTGCGGAGCGCCCGATCAAGAAGGTCCCGACGCTTCGCGGTCGAACCGTGGTGAATCTTTTCTTCGAGCCGTCGACGCGAACCCGATCGAGCTTCGAGATCGCCGAGAAGCGGTTGTCCGCCGACTCGATCAACTTCTCATCCTCCAGCTCGGGCCTGGTCAAGGGCGAGACGCTGGTCGATACAGCTCGCAATCTGCAGGCGATGGCGCCGGACATGATCGTGATTCGACACGGCCATCCGGGCGTGCCGCGGATGCTCGCGGAGCGCATCGACGCGGCGGTGATCAACGCCGGCGACGGCGCCCACGAGCATCCCACCCAGGCGCTGCTCGACGCCTATACGATCAGGGCCGAGAAGGGCCGGATCGAAGGACTCAAGATCGCCATCGTCGGCGACATCCAGCACAGCCGGGTGGTTCGCTCGAACATCCATCTGCTTGTGAAGATGGGAGCCGAGGTCACGGTCGCAGGGCCGCGCACGATGATGCCCGCCGACATCGCCCGGTTGGGCGTCGCGGTCGCATACTCGCTCGACGACGCGATCCGGGGAGCGGATGTCGTCATGATGCTGCGGGTACAGCTCGAGCGGCAGTCCCGAAGCCTGTTTCCGTCGGCGCGCGAGTACTTCATGCTGTTCGGTCTCACTCGGGCTCGTCTGAAGGCCGCGAAACGGAACGCGATCATCCTTCACCCCGGGCCGATGAACCGCGGCATCGAGATCGCGAGCGACGTTGCCGACGGACCCTACTCGGTGATTCTCGATCAGGTGGCCAACGGCGTCGCCGTTCGGATGGCGGTGTTGTATCTACTTTCCGGCGTCCACCGGGAGGGGGGATGAAGCTCCTGATCAAAGGCGGCCGGGTCGTCGATCCGAGCCGGGGCGTCGACGAGGTCGTCGACCTGCTGGTCGAAGACGGCTTCATCTCGCAACTGGGTGGGCGCGTCCGCCGGACCAAGAGCCTGGAAGTCTTCGATGCCTCGGGGCTGGTCGTCTGTCCTGGCCTGATCGACATGCATGTTCACTTCCGGGAGCCGGGTCAGGAGTACAAGGAAACAATCGGCACGGGGCTCTCGGCGGCCGCCGCGGGCGGTTTCACCGCGGTCGCCTGCATGGCCAACACGGATCCGGTCAACGACAGCCGCTCGGTCACCGAGCACATGGTCGCCGAAGCAGCGCGGTACGACACCGCTCGGCTGTACCCGATCGGAGCGGTCACCAAGGGCCTCCAGGGCAAGGAACTGTCGGAAGTCGGTGACATGGCCGAGGCGGGCGTGGTCGCCCTGTCGGATGACGGCCTGCCGGTGGTGAGCTCCGAGCTCATGCGCCGGGCGATCGAGTATTCGCAGCATTTCGACCTGGTCGTGATCCAGCACGCCGAAGACCTCGATCTGGGCGCCGGCGGCGTGATGCACGAAGGAGAGTTCTCGACGCGCACCGGCCTGCCGGGCTTGCCGGGGGCCGCCGAGGACGTGATGGTGGCCCGCGACTTGATCCTCCTCGAGGACTTTGGTGGCGGGAGTGGCCGTTACCATGTCGCCCACCTGTCCACGGCTCGCAGCCTGGACCTGGTGCGCGGGGCAAAGAACCGGGGTCTCAACGTCAGCTGCGAGGTCACGCCTCACCACCTTTTGCTCACCGATCGGGAAGTCTGGTCGAGTCACCTCTCCACCGACACCAAGATGAAGCCTCCGCTGCGCGCGGATCGAGACCGGGAAGCGCTTCTCGAAGGCATCGCGGACGGCTCGATCGACGCGATCGCGAGTGACCACGCTCCGCATCACGCCGACGAGAAGGATGTGCAGTACTCGTGCGCTCCGTTCGGGATCGTGGGTCTCGAGACCACCCTCAGCCTTTGCCTTGACGGGCTGGTCCGGCCCGGAGTCATCGATCTGCCGCGGCTGATCGAGCTACTGTCGACAGCGCCGGCCCGGATTCTGGGCGTGCCGGGCGGTACGCTCGCGGAGGGCGCGCTCGCCGACGTCTCGGTGCTTTCACTCAAGTCGAGAACCACGATCAACCCACTGCGATTCTCGAGCAAGAGCCGGAATACCCCGTTCCGCGGCTGGAAGCTCACCGGTCGACCTGTGACGACCTTCCTCGGCGGCCGGCAGGTGACATAGACCGCCGACCGGGGCCGCCCTGGCGTTCGCCCGGCGGCGCGCGCAGACGGCTGCGATAATGCGCGCATGACCGGCGGACCCGATCGGCTCGAGATTGCCCAGCAAGCCGCGCGAGCGGGCGGAGCGGTTCTTCGACGGGCTTTCGAGAGCGATGGTCTCGAGATCGAAGAGAAGGCGGCTCATGATTTCGTGACTTCGGCCGATCGGGCCAGCGAGGCCGCGATCCTGGAGCTGCTCGGGGAGACGGTTCCGGGCGACCAGATCCTGAGCGAAGAAGAGGGTGTGGTGGGCTCGCCGGCGGAGTACCAGTGGATCATCGATCCGCTCGATGGCACGACCAACTTCATGCGGCGGCTTCCCATCTTCGGTGTGTCGGTCGCCTGCCGGCGCGGCGGAGAAGTCTGCGTTGGGGTGGTCTTCGACCCGATCAACGACCGGCTCTACTCCGCTGAGCTGGGCGCCGGCGCCGACTGCGACGGGAAGCCGCTTCGGGTGAGCGATCGCGAGTCGGTTTCCGGGACGTTTCTGGCCACCGGTTTTCCCTTCAAGGCGAGAGAGGCGATCGATCTCTATCTCGAGATCTTCCGCAGGGTGTTTCTCGAAGCCACGGCGATTCGGCGTTGCGGGGCTGCCGTGCTGGATCTCGCGCACACGGCATCCGGCGTGTACGACGGCTTCTTCGAGTTCCGGTTGTCGGCCTGGGATCTCGCTGCCGGGACCCTCTTGATCGAAGAAGCCGGGGGCAGAGTCAGCGATCTCGACGGCGGGCGACGCTATCTGGAGACCGGGAATCTGGTGGCCGGGCCTCCCGGCGTGCACGCGGAGCTGCTGGCGACAATCGGTCCGCTGACCAGCGAAGGTGAGCTAGACTTGCTTGTGCCGCGTCCCACACCCGCATCCGGGGTGGCGTGCTAGGGTGCCTTCGACCACCCGTAAGGAATCCCCCAGTGACAAGTTCCCGTGTTCCGTTTCTGGAAATCCAGTTTCATCCTGGCGACATCCGGTCGAAGGTCCGGTACTTCTTCCTGTCGAAAAAGCAGGTCCACTGGATGGCTGCGGGCGGCGCGTTTGCGCTTCTGTTCGGGATCTTCAATCTGGTGATCCTGCCCGGAGTGCTGCAGGATTTTCTCAGCCGTAGCGCGTATCAGTCCCTGGTGCAGGAGCGTTCGCTCCAGGGCGATCGCCTCAAGGAATCGATCGCCCGTCTAGGTGCGCTCAACTCGGGTAGCGAAGCGCTGCATCTCCGGATGAGCCGGATCTACCTCGCCTACGGCCTGGAGGGAGACGAGTCGGCGGGGCAGGGTGGCTATCCGGTGCAGGCGGCGCCGGTGCCCAATTCGATCTACGCGGGTGCGGTGACCCGGGCGGGTGAGCTCGAAGCCCAGATTCGGGAGCAGCTCCAGGTCCTGGACACGTTCATCGGCGAGGTTCAGAGCTTCGAGCAGGCGCACGGCGGGCAGGTTCGCACCACGCCGTCGATCTCGCCGTTGAGATCCCGGGATTTCGTTCTGACCAGCCCATTCGGCACGCGCCGCAGCCCATTCACGAAGAAGATCGATTTTCACCCGGGAGTCGATCTGGCGGCACCGGTGGGCACGCCGATCTACGCGCCAGCCGACGGCATCGTGGTCTACGCGGGGCGATATCCGCTGCGCCAGAGCGTCTCCTGGTGGCGCTACGGCAATCTGGTCGCGATGCGCAACGGAGACTCGTTCATAACTCTGTTCGGGCATTGCGACGAGATCCGGGTGCGCAACGGACAGAAGGTGAGCCAGGGCACGATCATCGCCACCGTCGGCAACACCGGCTGGAGCACCAGCCCGCACCTGCACTATGAGGTCCGCCACCGGGATCAGGTTGAGGGCTTCCGGCCCGTGGATCCGAGAATCTACATTCTCGATCACCAGTGGCGAGACGAAGAACAGCTTCTGGTGCGCGCACGTCGCGCTCCCTCGCTGCGCTCGTTCGAGCCGCTTCCGAGAATCATCGCCCGATAGGAGGTCGACCTTGACGACGCCGCACGCCGAGAAGGCGCCGACCATGATCATCCCGTCTGGGACGGACATCCATGTCGATGTGCACGGACAGCTCTCGATCCGGACTCCGGGCAACCTCGTGATCCAGGACTCGGGCAGCTTCGCGACACTCGAGTCGGTGAACGGCTCGATCCGGATCGAGTCCGACGCCCAGGTAGAGGCGGTCACGGTGCAGTGCGCCGAGGCCTGCTACGTCGAAGGCAGCCTGACCGCCTGGCGGGTCAAGGCACAGTCGATCCAACTCGAGCAGGCCGCCAAAGCCAACATCGTGTTTCAGGAGGCCGACCGCCTCGAGGTCGGCCAGAATGCGCGACTGGTCGGCAATTTCAGCACCGAGAAAGAGCTGTTCCTGCTGTTCTCGAGATTCGCCAACGAGCTGCGCTCGCTGCCGCTGTTCTCGGAGCGGCGAAAGGTGCAAGGCGAGACCGAGTCTGACGAGGAGCAGGGCGACGAGCGCCTCCTGGCCGATGTCGCCAGCGTCTCGCCGGAGGTGATCGAGGCGAACTCCCCGCCCGCCGAACCCGCATCGGCGCCCGAGACTCAGGAGATCGAGGTCGAGCCGGCCCCGGAGGCGCCGTCGCCGGCCAAGCCGCAAGCGCCGAAATCAGACGAGCCACTGCCGGACCCGTTGTTTTACTCCCTGGTGATCCTCGAGCGCGAGTACACCCGGCCGTCCTATGGGCCGACGGCGCAGCGAGCCATCGAAGAAGTGGTCAAACTTCTTCGCGACAGGGACCTGGAGACGCTGGGTCTGACCTTTCGGACTCTATTCGGGCGCATCGTCGAGCCCGGGCGCGACGTGCAGCGCGTCGAGGAGCTGCTGGAGAGGCACTTCGACGGCGATAACGGTGACTAGTGTCCCGTGCGGCAAGTTCCTTTACATTCGAGCGGTGCTGCATCCCGCTGGGCGGCGTTGCTCCTCTGTCGAATATGCCCGATATTCTCAGTCGTCGCGCCTTGCCCAGCGCACGCTTCACCGCTCTCGGTGTGGCAACGAACTTACCGCACGGGATACTAGTGTCCTGTCCCAGTGATTCGCTACACAAATCTCGGGCCTTTCTGCAC
>JBHHWO010000111.1:0-15288 GCA_046756565.1 Thermoanaerobaculia bacterium
GAGCGCGTATTGTACGCGCTTTTCCGACAAAAACAAGCGATTTTCGTGCTCCGCGGAACCGGCCCGGCTAGATCAGCAGAGGCGCGATGACCAGGGCGACCACCGACATCAGCTTGATCAGGATGTTCAAGCTCGGCCCCGCCGTGTCCTTGAAGGGATCGCCCACAGTGTCGCCGACCACCGACGCCTTATGAGCGTCCGAGCCCTTGCCGCCGTGCGCGCCGGTCTCGATGTACTTCTTGGCGTTGTCCCAGGCGCCGCCGGCGTTTGACATGAAGATCGCCATCAGGACTCCAGAGGAGGTCACGCCGGCCAGCACTCCGCCTAGGGCCGCGGTGTCGTAGAACCCGACCGCAACCGGTACCACCACCGCGAGCAGACCCGGAACCACCATCTCGCGGATGGCTGCCTGGGTCGAGATGTCCACGCACTCGGCGTACTCGGCCTTGCCGGTGCCCTCCATCAGCCCCGGGATCTCCTTGAACTGCCGGCGCACCTCCTCGATCATCTTGAACGCCGCGCGCCCTACGGCCCGCATCGCCATCGACGAGAACAGAAAGGGCATCATCGCTCCAATGAACAGCCCACCCATCACCTTGGCGTCGGCGAGATCGATGGACTCGAGACCCACCGTCGTTCGGAACGCCGCGAACAGCGCCAGCGCGGTGAGCGCGGCCGATCCGATCGCGAAGCCCTTGCCGATCGCCGCGGTGGTGTTGCCGACCGCGTCGAGCTTGTCGGTTCGCGCCCGCACCTCGGAGCCCAGAGCGCTCATCTCGGCAATGCCGCCGGCGTTGTCGGCGATCGGTCCGTAGGCGTCCACCGCAAGCTGGATCCCAGTTGTCGAGAGCATGCCCAGGGCCGCGATCGCGATGCCGTACAGCCCGGCTTGATCGTTGGCCACCAGAATCGCGGCGACCAGGACGACCACCGGCAGCGCGGTCGATCGCATGCCGGTCGCCAGGCCGGAGATGATGTTCGTGGCCGAGCCGGTGAGGCTGTCCTTGGCGATCTCCTGCGCCGGTTTCTTGGCCTCGGAGGTGTAGTGCTGGGTGATCAGGCCGATTGCGACTCCGCCGACCAGGCCGGCGACCGTCGCGAAGAAGACGCCGTTGGCCGAGAACTCGCTGCCGGCGATGACGTAGGTGCCGTCGAGCATTCGGTTGGCGAGAAACCAGATCGCCACCAGCATGACGCCGGCGGCCACGAAGGTGCCGCGATCGAGCGCATGCGCGGGATTGCCGCCCTCGACGGTGCGTACCAAGAAGGTCCCGGCCAGCGAGATCAGGATACCGACCCCGGCCAGGACCAGTGGCAAGACGACCAGCTCAGGCGTGTAGGCTTCGCCGGCCAGCGTCGTCGCGTTGACGCCCAGGACCAGCGAGCCGATGATCGAGCCGACATAGGACTCGAACAGATCCGCTCCCATGCCGGCCACGTCACCCACGTTGTCGCCGACGTTGTCCGCGATCACCGCCGGGTTGCGCGGATCGTCCTCGGGAATACCGGCCTCGACCTTGCCGACCAGGTCCGCGCCGACGTCGGCCGCCTTGGTGTAGATGCCTCCACCGACACGCGCGAACAGGGCGATCGAGCTGGCGCCGAAGGAGAAACCGGTCAGCACCGTCACCACCCGGAACAAGTCGGCCTGATCCGCACCGCTGGCGAAGGCTCTTGAATACAGCAGAAACAGGCCCGAGAGCCCGAGAATACCCAGTCCGACGACGCAGAAGCCCATCACGGACCCACCCGAGAAGGCAATGCGCAGCGCCGGGTTGAGTCCCTCGCGCGCTGCCGCGGCCGTGCGAACGTTGGCCTTGGTCGCGATCTTCATCCCGAAGTAGCCCGCCAGAGCCGAGCAGAAGGCGCCGGCAATCAGGGATACTCCGATCAGAGCCGAGCTCTCCGCCTTGCCGCTGTTCGCCCAGGCCAGCAGCGCCGCAACGACCACGACGAAGATCGCCAGAACCCGATACTCCCTTCCCAGGAAAGCCATCGCGCCCTCCGAGATGTGGCGTGCGATGACGGCCATGTTGTCGGTACCGGCTTCCTGGCGCCCGATCCAGACACTCCGGATCCAGGCGAAAATCAAGGCCGCGATGCCACAGATCGGCACCAGATAGGTCAGTTGTTGCAGCTCCACGTATTCCTCCTACTGTCTCTCAACCATTAAAGCGATTCATTGTGATGTCGAGTCCCACATCCAGCCAGCTCTCGCAGGCGTCGGCGGCGCGCCCGGCCAACGAGCCGGCTGTTTCTGCCTCGTCCGGCTCAAAAGGTGCCAGCACGAAGTCGGAAAGGGCATCGTCGTCCAGATCGCGCTCGGGGAGTATCCCCAATCTCAGGCGTGGAATCTCGTCGGTATGGAGATTTCGAATCACCGACTCCATTCCCCGGTGCCCACCGGGGCCGCCGCTGCCCCGCAGCCTGAGGCGTCCCAGAGGAAGAGCGACGTCGTCGTACACCACCAAGGTGCGCTCCGGCGAGAAACCGTGGCGCTCGACCAGGCAGCGAACCGCGTAGCCGCTTCTGTTCATGAAGGTCTGCGGCCATGAAAGAACCGCTCGCTCCGACTCACTCACCAGGGCATTGCATTCGAGTCTTCGTTCACCAATCCGCCAGCGGCGCGCGAGCTCGTCGAGCACCAGATAGCCGAGGTTGTGCCGCGCCGACCGATACCGGTCGCCCGGGTTCCCGAGGCCCACGATGAGCGCCGGCGTGTCCTCGGATACCGGTTCCATAACCCGGCCCCTCTACGGCGGCTAGCTCTCCGATTCCTCCTGCTCTTCTTCCTTGGTGCGGCCAATGACCTCGGGCTCGTCGGTCTCCGCCTCGAGCAGGAGATCCTCCTCCGCCACTTCCTCTTCCACCTCGTGGACCCTGGCCTGGGCAATCGACACGATCACCTTGCTGAGGTCGTCGACGACGTCGACGCCCTCGGGAATCGGCAGGTCCGAGACCTCGAGGTGCTGGCCGGTGTGAAGATCGCTGACATCGACTTCGATCGCCGCCGGTATCACGTCGGGCAAGCACTCGATCTCAACCGAGCGGTTGACGAAGTCGACGACGCCGTCCTCGTTCTTCACTCCCACCGATTCTCCAACCAACTCGATGTGCACCTGCACCCGAACCGACTTGGCCATGTCGATGCGCTGGAAATCAATGTGCCGGATCTGGCGCGAGATCGGATCCAGATCGATTTTGCGAACCATCGTGTGGCGGCTCCTGTCGGTGCCGGAGAGCTTCAGCAGAAACACCGCGTTCTCTCCGCCCACCTCTTTCAAGAGGCGGTGAATCGATTTCTGATCCACCTGAATCGAGACCGGGTCCGAGCCTCCGCCATAAACCACCGCCGGTACTCCCCCGGCCTTGCGCAAGCGCCGGTTCGGACCGGTTCCGGTCTCTTCTCTCTGTTGAACTTCCAAAGTGAGTTCGTTCATGACTACTCCTCTCGGCGGCTCAGACGAACAGTGAGCTCACCGAACTGTTGGTATGAATCCTCTGGATGGCTTCGCCGAGCAGCTGAGCCACCGAAAACGGTTCGAGCTTCGGACACCGCGAGAGCTTGTCCTCGAGCGGTGTCGTGTTGGTGATCAGGGCGGACTCCAGCTTCGACGACATCAGCCGGTCGATAGCCGGACCTGAAAGCACGGCATGGACACCGGCGGCGAAGATCCGCTGCGCGCCGGCTTTGTCGAGCGCCGCGATCGACTCGTGCAATGTGCCCGCGGTGTCGATGATGTCGTCCAGGATCAAGACGGCGCGCCCGTCCACGTCGCCGATGATGTGCCGGACTTCGGCCTGGTTGGCGGCCACGCGCCGCTTGTCGATGATCGCAAGGCCGGCCTGCAAGCGCTTGGCGATCGCCCGGGCGCGCTCTACCCCGCCCGCATCCGGCGACACGATCGTCAACTCGGGAATCTCGAGACCCCGGATCGCTTCCAGAACGACCGGCGCGGCGAAGAGGTGATCGACGGGAATGTCGAAGAAACCCTGGATTTGCGCGGCGTGGAGGTCCATCGTCAGAATGCGATCGGCGCCCGCCTTGGAGATCAGGTCGGCTACCAGCTTCGCGGTAATCGGAACACGCGGCTTGTCTTTCTTGTCCTGCCGAGCGTAGCCGTAGTAGGGCAGCACGGCCGTCACCCGAAACGCCGACGCTCGCTTGAGCGCGTCCATCATGATCAACAGCTCGATCAAGTTCTCGTTGACCGGATCGCAGGTCGGCTGGATGACGAAGATGTCGCAACCGCGCACGTTCTCTTCGATCTGGCAAAAGACCTCGCCGTCGGCGAAGTTGTACAGCTCGGCCTTGCCGAGCGGCACCCCCAGGTAGTCCGCGATTTCCTGCGACAGGCCCGGATGGGCCCGCCCGCTGAAGATCTTCAGGTCACCGTACATCGTTTATCAGCATTCTTGATTGGCGGTTGACGGGTGTGGCGAGATCGAGGCGTTGGGATCGATGAGTCTGGCTGGGGCGGGAGGATTCGAACCCCCGATGCCGGGACCAAAACCCGGTGCCTTAACCACTTGGCGACGCCCCAGTGTTTCTTCGAGAGTTTTTCATACCCGGCGTCGCCTGGAGCACCTCGGGCTCGGCCCGTAGGGACTAGGTACCCCAGAAGGAATCGCGTAGGTGCAGTTCCGCAACCTCCTCCAGGGTCTTGTCCTCTTCGTCTTCTTCGGGAGCCGGCTCGGAAGGCGCCTCTGCGACCGAAGCTCGCCGGGGCTCCGCGGCAACCTCTTCTTCCACCGCCGGAGCCGGTTTCGCCTCTTCGGACACCGTTTCCGCGAGCGCTGGCGCCGGCACAGGTGCGGGCTCGGTCGGAGCCTCGTCCGGCTCCTGAGCGCCGCCACGATCGGCGGCCACCGAGGCGATCGCGTCGTCGTACGCGGCCAGTATTCTTCGCTCCATTACCTGACGAGTCTCGTTGTTGAGTGGATGAGCCACGTCCTTGAACTTGCCGTTCCGCTTCCGGCGGCTGGGCATGCTTATGAAGAGCCCTTCCTTGCCCTTGATCACCTTGATGTCATTGACCATGAAGCACTCGTCCAGCACGATCGACACGAAGGCCTTGAGCTTCTCTTCGCGAACCGGGAATACCTTGATATCGGTGATTCTCATCGACTCTCCCCCAGTCCCGGACTCACGCTTCGCAGTGGAGCTTTTCGAGCACCAGCGGGAACCCGGACAGCAATCAGCGTTGTGAGATCTCAGAAGGCGGCACGCGAGAGCCTGTTCCCTCACGCCGCCCGAGAGCGGCCAATGGTAGCAAATCAGGAGCGCCGCCGCGAGGCCCTCACTGCTTAGGCGGACATGGCGGGAATCTGGGCCGCGCTGCCAGCTTCAGCCGCCGGCATCGCCAGCCCAATCGTCGCACGATACTTCGCGAAAGCGAGCCTCGAGCTGTGGCGGGGCCAGCTCTCTCGCCAGCGCTTCGGCCACCACCTGCCGCCACCTCAGCTGGCTGCCGGTCCGATGCGAAAGGACCCCGCCGCCTTGCGGACCTCTCCCCCACCACAGCCACGGCTCACCGTCCTGCCAGATTGTCCAGCTATCGGGTGCCAATTGCGGGCCAACGATGGTCCAGCGCCGTCCACTGCCGTCCCGGTAACCGTCTCCCGGATCCGGCCGCAGATCGCTCGGCAGCCTGCCCAGCAGGATCGCCGGCAGCTCCGCCAGCGGCAAGGACTCGAGCGCGATCTCCGGGATACGAATACCGTGCTCCGAGCGGCAATAGAGTCCTCGCCGCTGGTCGACCAACAGCGTCTGCCCGCCGCTCGCGTCCAGGGTCCAGAGGCTCCGGCCGAACCGGTCCTTGGCCTCGACTCGATAGCGCTCGCGGGCTTCGATCTGGAGAATCAACCGCAGCGCACCTGTTCCCTTCGGCCCCTGGTAGCGCATTCGCATCAGGTGCTGGGTGCCCAGATCCTCGTCCAGCAGTCCGGTCGCGGTCGCCGCGAGCTCGGTTGTTCCGGCGGATACCGTTCCGGCCGCCGGCAGATGCGCGCAACCGATTGTCGCAGCCACGGCAACCGAGGCCGCCAGGCCCGCCACAAGCGCCGGCAAGGTCGCGATGACCGGTCGCGCGACTCGACCCATCAGTCGCTAGGAATCGCCGTTTAGCTGGTTCAGCTTTCGCCGAACCGCCTCTTCGTTCTCGTCTTCCAGATCCAGCGCGCGCTGATACGACTCCTGCGCGAGCGAACGTTTGCCGAGCGCCAGGTACAGGTCGCCGAGGTGTTCGAAGACCACCGCATCATCGCCGACCAGTTGCGCCGCTTTTTCGAGGTGCCCTCGCGCCACCTCGAGGTTTCCCAGCTGGAAGTGAGCCCAGCCCAGGGAGTCGACGTAGGCGCCGTTGTTCGGCTCGAGCGCGACCGCCCGCTCGACCAGCTCGACCGCCTCCGAGAGGTTCTCGCCACGCTCCGCCCACATGTAGCCGAGATAGTTGAGCGCCGGCGCAAACAAACCGTCCCGCTTCAGAATGGCCTGGAACTCGGCAATCGCGGACTCGCGGCGGCCGCTTCGCTCGAAGGCGCTTCCCAGCCAGAACCGCACGTCCAGAGCTTCAGGGTCATCGTCCCTCGCCTGCATCCAGAGCGGGATCGCCTTGTCGTAGAGCTCCAGCCGATGCAGGGTCCTGGCCACCAGGAACAGCCGCTCGCCGTCTCCAGAAAGAGCCAGCTGGTCCAGAACGGCCTGGGCGCCCTGGTCGTCGCCCACGCGAAACAGCGCCTCGGCCTGTCGCGCGCGCGCCCGGTCGCCGACCTCGGGATGTTCGGCCAGGCTGCCGAACAACGCGATCGCTTCGTCTTCCCGGCCCAGTTCGAGGAGCGCCTGACCGCGAATCAGTCCGACCTCACCATCGGCGGACAGGTCATCGCTAGCGCGCAGTTCTTCAGTCATCTCGAGCACCCGGCTCCAGTTCAGGGCACGGGCCTCGAGATCGACCAGCTCCAACCGAGCTCGCTCGGCAAGATCAGTCTGCCCATCCCGCTCGAGCGCCACGGCCGCCTCGGAAAGAAGCTCCGCCGCCTCCACCGACCGCCCTTGGCGCTCGATGACTTCGGCCAGGACTCGAGCAATATCGAAAGAGCGGCTCTCGTCTTCATACAGGCTTCGCAGGGCCGTCTCGGCCTCGGTATAACGTGCGAGAGCCGAAAGCCCGAGAGCGTTGAGGTACCGTGCCGAGGTCGCGTCCGGCTCGAGCTCGAGCCACTGCTCGCTCGCCTCGAGGGCCTCTTCCCACGCTCCTGTGCGATACAGCTGAAGCGTCAAGAGCCGTAGCACTTCCACCGTCTCGCGCTGTTCCGGCGTGGCCCCTCTCAAGACCTCGGCGGCATCGGCGTGCCGTCCCTGCTCGACCAGCACGTTGGCCAGCGCCAACCGCACGTTGAGCAACTCGGGAAACCGGTCGAGTACCCGCCTCAGACCCCGCTCGGCCTCGGCCCGGTCCTCGGCACCTTGATAGGCCCGCAGCAGTAACTCGGCCAGGCGGACATCGTTGGGGCGAAGCTCGTAGGCTTCGAGCAGCGAAGTCGCCGCGTCGTCGAACCTGCCGAGACTCAGCAGCAACCGCCCCGTGCTGACCCGCGATTCCAGATCCTCGGGCAGCAGTCGGGCCAGCTCGCCGAACAGCCGCAACGCGTTCTCGGACGCCTCGGACGATTTGTCGGCCTGCCTAAGCTCGATCCTGGCAAGCAATCTAAGCGGCTCCGGATTCTCCGGGTCGAGCCGCCGGGCCGCGGAAGCCTCGGTAACCGCGCGATCCAGTTCGCCCACCTGATAGAGGAATTCGGCGAAGGTGAGTCGCAGATAGGGATCCCCAGACTCGAGCTCTAGGGCTCGCTCGAATGCCGCGCGGGCTCCGGCATAGTCGGCTTCGTAGCGCAACGCCTGCGCCAGGGCGAATTGAAAGTGAGCCTCAGCGACGGTGTCCACCGGCGCCAGCGGCTCCTGCGTCCAAGCCGGCTCAATGCCGGCAAGCGCAGCGAGCAGCCACGCAGCCGGCAGCGAGCAAAGACCGAGGCGCCTACGCATTGCCTGCAACGATACCAATCACCGCTTTTTCTTTACAACCGAGACTCACATTTCTATAATCGGCCGTGGCCGGATAACTTCTCGAAACACGAGACTTAAACGAGCCGCACTTGATGTCCAGAACAGAGTTGGGAGGGCTGCTCACTTCGCGCGGCCTCATCTCCCGCTCTCAACTCGACAGGGCGCTCGAACGCCAGCAGAGCTTCGGCGGCAGACTGGGCACCTGCCTGCTCGAGATCGGAGCGATCAGTGAGGAGGTTCTGCTGACCGTGCTGTCCGACCAGCTCCGGGTCCCAACCGCCGCCAAGACCGACCTGGAAGACCTGTCGGCGGACATGATTGCCCTGCTGCCACCCGAAACCGCGCTCAACTGCTCGGCGGTCCCGTTCCGGCAATCCGCCGGCCGTATAGACGTCGCTCTTCTGGATCCCGGTGATCTGGCTCTGGAAGACGAGCTGTCATTCTCTATTGGCAAACGCATTCGCCCTCATCTGGCCTCGGAATTGAGAATCATCGAAGCCCTCCATAGGTACTACGGCGGCGCCAAGCCGCTGCGCTTCGGTAGCCTCATGGATCGGATCGGCCACAGTGCCGAGCATGATCCGAATGGCGCCGACTCACCCAGACCGAGCCCGGTGCCGGAATACCTGCGGCCGGGAGCCGAAGACGACAAACCGTCGCGGCAACCGGTTTTCGAGCCTCCGCATTTCGACAGGCAGTCGATCCCGTTGACACAGGAGGAGCGCACAGCGCTCGAAGCGACACGACGCCCGGCCTTCAGCACCGCCCCGCGGCCCGGATCGCAGGTAGGCAGGGTCGTTTACGATCAAAGTGAATTCGGCCATTACCTGAGCGGGGCCGAGACCGCCACTCAGATCGGAGCCGCGCTCGTCGACGCCCTCTCGGAGCATTTTCCCAGAGTGCTCTTGTTCAGGGTCTCCTCCAGCCAAGGAGAAGTCGGCGGTTGGATGAGCCATGGTCCGGAGATCGATCTCGAATGGTTCCGGCACTACTCCGTCGGGCTTCACCAGGCGACCGTGTTTCGCGATCTCGCGGAGGGAAATCCGATGTTCATCGGCCGGCTCGAACCGACGCCGGCACACCAGGCGCTGGCTAGATGCTCGAACGGGTTGATAGATCGCGAGTGCCTCTTTCTGCCGGTCAACGTGCGCGGCCGACTGGTCTGCGCCGTCTGTCTCGACCGTGGCGATGTAGGGCTGCACGACGTCGACGCCAACTTCCTCAAACGCGTCGCCAAGATGGCCGCGCTGGCCTTCGAGCGATGCATCTTGCGCCGCAAACTTCAAACGACATGACTCTCGTTGACACCCCCATAGACCGCTGCTACACTCCGTCGCCCTCGGGATGATAAAAAACGATCTGGTCACTCGCGTCGCCGAAACTTCGGACGTTTCAAGGGTCAAGGCGGCTCTCGCCGTCGACACAATCTTGAGTGCGATGAAGCACGCGCTACGGGAGGGCAAGCGCATCGAATTGCGCGGCTTCGGCGTCTTTCAGGTGCGCGACCGCAAGCGAGGTATCGGGCGCAATCCCAAAACCGGTGTCGAGGTTGCGATCGCTCCGGGCAAGACCGTTCGCTTCAAGCCGGGCAAAGAGCTTCGCGGAATCTAGTCCCCGCCGCCGTGAACGGCTCATCGGTAGCCGCGACTCGTCGAGCGGGGCACCGCCCCTGGCAGGTCGCGCTGGCGTGGCTGCTGTTCCTGGCGACCCTGTTCACGACAACGACCCTGGGCGCCATCTGGTCGGTGGCGACGCACACCGAGGACTCGACCGATCTCGCTTTCTGGATGGGCGCCCGGAGCATCGCGAGCGTTTGGGGTGATCCCCATCTGCTGCGCACCGGACTGAGCTTCTCGCTCCCGCTCCTCTTCATTCTCCTGTGTCACGAGCTCGGGCACTACTTGCCGTGCCGCAGGTACGGGCTCCCCACCACACCTCCCTATTTTCTGCCGGTTCCGTTTGCTCTCGGCACCCTCGGAGCCTTCATCAAGATCCGCGCACCGATCCGTAACCGCAGGGAGCTTCTGATCGTGGGCGCCGGCGGCCCGCTGGCTGGGTTCGCAGCGCTGATCCCGTTTCTTCTGATCGGAATCGCTCGATCCCAGCCGGCGCCCTACTACCCAAGCGAGCCCGAAGGCGCCGGCGCCCTGCTGTTCCTCCCTGGCGAATCGCTGGCCTCTCATCTGGTCTCATGGGTCTTCCACGGACCGCTGCCGGAGGAAACCGTGTTGAATCTCCACCCGTTCGCGCTCGCGGCATGGGTGGGCCTCCTCGCGACCTCCCTGAATCTGCTGCCGCTGGCCCAGCTCGACGGGGGACACATCCTCTACGCGCTGGCCGGTCGGCTACAGCATCGCCTGGCGCTGCCGCTCTGGATCGGGCTGGCGCTGTTCGGCTTCTTCTGGTTCGGCTGGCTGATCTGGTGCCTGATCGTCGTCGTGATCGGGCTGCGTCACCCGCCGGTGGAGGACGAGGGGCTGCAGCCCGAAGCGTTACACCGGCGCATCGCCTGGATCGCGTTCCTGATTTTCGTTCTCTCGTTCATGCCGGTGCCACTGGACGTGATTCCGGTCGTCTAGCAGCCCGGTCACAACTCCACGATCAGCGTCACCGGCCCCTCGTTGACCAGCTCGACCTCCATGTGAGCCCCGAATTGCCCGAGCTGCACCTCGTGCCCCTGAGCGCGGAGCTCGGCCGCGAGTCGATCCAAAAGTGCGGCCGCCCGGTCGGGGGGTGCGGCGCGCTCGAACGACGGACGGCGGCCCCGGTCCATGCGCGCCGCCAGCGTGAACTGAGAAACCAGCAGGAAGGCCGCGCCTGCCGCCGACGGATCCAGGTTCATGCGGCCGTCGGCATCCGGAAAGCAGCGCACGTGCCCCAGCTTGTCCGCGGCCGAAGAGATCGCTGCCTCGTCGTCTCCGCGTTCGACCGCCACCAGAGCGACCAAGCCGGGCCCGATCGACGACACTTCGACCCCGTCTACGCGCACTGCCGCACGGGAAACTTTTTGCAAGACGATCCGCATGTTCCGCGTCTTTATCCGAGGGCGCCCAGCGCGCCGCTGTCCCGCGGATCACCCGCGAGCCTGTGATAGCTTACCGACTCTTCCGCACCGCCAGAAGGGTCCCAACCAGACAGCTCCGAGGAGAGAAACATGCTCAACAAAGTCATGTTGATTGGCAATCTGGGACGCGATCCCGAAGTCCGCTCGACCCCGTCCGGTCAGACCGTGGCTTCTTTCAGTCTGGCCACGAATCGGCGCTGGCGGGACAAGAACAGTGGCGAACAGCGCGAGCAGACTGAGTGGCACAACATCGTCGTCTGGGGCCGGCAGGCCGAGATCGCCGGGCAGTACCTCGCCAAGGGCCGGCAGGTCTTCGTCGAGGGACGGTTGCAGACGCGGTCATGGGACGACAAGCAGAGCGGCGAGAAGAAGTACCGCACCGAGATCGTGTGCGACAACTTCCAGATGCTGGGCGGTCGCGGCGACAGCTTCCAGGGTGGAGGCGGCGGAGGCTACTCGTCCGGTGGATCGTCACCGGGCCCGGCCGACTCCGGCCCCGAAGACGACGACATCCCCTTCTAGTGTCCTGTCCCAGTGGTTCGGTGCATAAGGCTCGAGGTCATGGTGTGCGCTGCCAAGGCGCCCACGACGCAAGCATAGCTGGGCCTATGTTGAGGAGTGGCAACGCCGGCAGCGTGCAGAAAGGCCCGAGATTTGTGTAGCGAATCACTGGGACAGGACACTAGCTCGGGGACACCATTCCTTGAATCGGGAGGGGACACGAAGGAATCGTGTCCCCGATCGCCTCGCCGATTCGTTACTGATCCAGCCGCGACTTGAGGCTCTGCAGCAGATTCAGAGCGGCCAGTGGCGACAGGCGTTCGAGGTCGACCTCGCGCAGAATCGCCGCCACCATTTCCTCGGCCGGGGCGAACAGTCCGAGCTGCCCGGGGGCGCGGTCGACTACGTCCGACCCGGCGGCCAGGCGGGGCCGTCCGGCGACGTCGTACTCCTGTGCTTCGAGGTTGGCCAGCACTTGGCCGGCCCGATCGATCACCTCCGGGGGAATCCCCGCCAGCCGGGCGACGTGGAGACCGTAGGACTTGTCCGCACTTCCGCCGATGACCCGGTGCAGGAACACGATCTTGTTCTCCCACTCACGAACCGCCATTGTCCGGTTGACTACCCTCGGAAACAGCCCGGCCAGCTCGGTCAACTCGTGGTAGTGGGTCGCGAACAGGGCCTTCGCGGCGGTCTTCTCGTGCAGATGCTCGACGATCGCCCAGGCCAGTGACAAACCATCGAAAGTCGCGGTGCCGCGACCGACCTCATCAAGAATCACCAGGCTCCTGTTGGTAGCGTTGTGGAGGATGTTGGCGGTCTCGATCATCTCGACCATGAAGGTCGACTCTCCGCGGGTCAGATCGTCGCTGGCGCCAACCCGCGTGAAGATCCGGTCGACGAGGCCGATCTCGGCACGCTTCGCGGGCACGAAGCAGCCGGTATGGGCAAGTAGGACGATGAGCGCGTTCTGGCGCAGATAGGTCGACTTACCGCCCATGTTGGGCCCGGTCAGGAGAACGATCTCGCCCGACTCTCCGCCCAGCTCGAGATCGTTGGGTACGAAGGTGTCCTTCGAGAGCTTCTCGACCACCGGGTGCCGCCCGTCCTTGATCACGATCGGCTCGCCGACCGGGAACATCCGTGGGCGAACATAGTTGTTGCGCGCCGAGACCTCCGAGAGCGTCACCAGGACGTCGATCTCGGCCAGAGCGTCGGCCAGCGGCTGCAACCGCGAGCTTTCCGTCGCGATCGACTCGACCAGCTTCGTGTAATAACGAGACTCGAGTTCGATCTGCCGTTCCTCGGCTTCCAGAACTTGCTCCTCGAGCTCCTTCAGCTCGGTGGTGACGTAGCGCTCCGCGTTGACCAGCGTCTGCTTGCGCTCGTAGCGCTCGGGCACCAGGTTCTGGTTCGCCCTGGTCACCTCGAGGTAATAGCCGAACACCTTGTTGTAGCGGACCTTGAGCGACGAGATACCGGTCTCGTCGCGCTCGCGCGCTTCCAGCGCCGCCAGGTGCTTCTTGGTGTCCTGGGTGAGAGACCGGTACCGGTCCAGCTCGGAATCCACCCCCTCGGCGATCACGCCGCCCTTTGCCACGGAGACCGCAGGCTCCTCTGCCAGAACCCTTCTCAGCTCGGCCTCCAGGTCCGGCAGCGAATCCGTTCCGGCCAGGCTCACCAGCCGCGGTGCGGTCAGAGCGCGAAGCTCCGTCAGGATGATCGGCGCGGTGGCCAGCGCCGTGCGCAGCGCGTCGGCTTCCCTGGGAGTCAGGGAACCGAGAACCGCCCGGGAAAGAAGCCGGGCCGGATCGCCAACCGAGCGCAGAAGATCGCGCGCCCGTTCCCGGCTCTCCTCCGCCGCCATCAGCTCGGTCACCGCGTCCTGCCTGTGCTCGATCGCGCTCACGGAGCGCAGCGGGCGATGCAGCCAGGATCTCAACATTCGGCCGCCGGGGGGAGTCGTCGTTCGATCCACCACTCCGAGCAGCGACCCCGTGCGCGAGCCGGTGTTGAGGTTGCGGAAGACCTCCAGGTTCGCAAGCGTCGTGGCATCGAGCTGCAGCCTCTCCTCGCTGATACGAACCACCAGACCGTGTACGTGCTCCAACTCGTTCTGCTGCGTGTCGCGCGCGTATGAGAGCGCCAACGCAGCGGCCTGCACGGCCAGGTCCTTGCCGTCGCCGAGTCCGAAGGCCCGCAGGCTGCGGGTTCCGAACTGGCGGCACAGGAGGTCGGCGGCCCTGCCGGGCTCGTACCAGCCGCCGTCCTCGGCCGAGGTCAGGCACAAACGCCGGCGCTCCCCCCAGTGCCGGACCGGCTCCGGGACACTTCCGCTCAGGACCAGCTCGCGCGGGTCCGTGAGGCGCAGGTCCTGCAGAGCCTCTTCCTCCCCGGGCCAGCGGCGGACGTAGAAGGCGCCGGTCGAGACGTCCAGAAACGCGCCCGCGCCCTCTTCGCCGTTCCAGGCGATCCCCGCGAGGAGATTCTCTTCCTTGCCTTCGAGCAGATCGGGCTCGATGACCGTGCCCGGGGTCACCACCCGAGTGACCTCGCGCTTGACCAGTCCCTTCGCCTGCGCCGGGTCTTCCACCTGGTCACAGATCGCGACCTTGTAGCCCGCCCGAATCAGCTTGCCGAGGTAGACTTCGAGCGCGTGATGCGGCACGCCGCACATCGGGGTTTCACTGTCTTTGCCCTTGTGCCGGGCCGTCAGCGCGACCTCGAGAACCGGAGCCACCAGGACGGCATCGTCGAAAAACACCTCGTAGAAGTCGCCCATCCGGTACAGCACGATCGCGTCCGGATGCCGCGCCTTTACCTCCGAATAGTGCCGCAACATCGGGGTCAATTGAGTGACCGAAGACATTCGCCAGGAGTATAGCGAGCCGCGAAGCGGCGCTTCAGAGCCGGAAAGGCCGGTTTTCTACGCCATCGACAGCGGCTCGCCGGTGTCGAGCGTGGCTCTCGGCTCCGGTACCCGAACCAGAATGCGCGCGTTTCGGGTCGGGGACTCGTCCGGCCGGTTGCTCTCCGATCTCGACGGGCTTCTCGCGGAGGCGGGCTCCTCGATCGGAGCCCTAGGCGGCCTGGTGGCTCTCCGAGGTCCAGGGAGCTTCACCGGCTTGCGCGTCGGCCTGGCGACGATCCTGGGGCTCCACCAAGCGCTCCAGCTTCCGGCAACCGCCGTCACTACTTTCGAGGCCCTCGCGTGGCAGGCCCGCCGCCGGCACGGCCCGAGCGATCGGCCGATCGTCGCCGCAGTCGATGCCCTCCGAGAGGAGTGCTTCGTCCAGGTTTTCGACGGCCGGAGCCTGGAGCCCCTCGACGAGCCCGAGGTCTGGTCGAACGCCGCGCTGGCCGGGTTCGAGCGGACTCGGATCGCCGGCTTCGGCCTCGATCGACTCAAAGAGCACCTCGGCGACTCACCCTCCGTGCCGGAGCTTTTCGAAGCCGAAGCTCTCGCCGCCGACTTGATCGCCATCGCTTCGGCCGATGGCTTCGCCTGGAATCCCGAGACGCTGACCGAACCGCTCTACTTGCGGCCACCCGCCGTGACTCGGGGCGGCTGACGCGGAGCACCAGCGTCTCCGCGGGATCTTCCCCTAGCAGCCCGTGGCAGAAGTCCAGATGGTCGCGCGACAAGGTCTTACGGTAC
>JBHHWO010000112.1:0-15003 GCA_046756565.1 Thermoanaerobaculia bacterium
AGCTTCGCTCGGGCCGGTTCTCAGAGCCCCCGCTGGATTCGGCGAACGCCTTTCTGGTGATGTCCGTGCTGTTCACCGGGATCGTCATGGTTGCCGGAATCGGTTGGTTCTACGAGACCCTGCGTCGATATCACGCTGATCGAACGGTCGAGGCGCTGCGACAGGCCGAGGCCGCCAACGCCGCCAAGCAGCGGTTCTTGGCCTCTATGAGTCACGAGCTCCGGACACCACTCAACTCGGTGATCGGCTTCTCGCAGGTAGTTCTCAATAAAGAGGAGTTGTCGTCGTCCGGCGACGACATGCTGGCCCGAGTCCACGCCAGCGGCCTTCACCTGCTGCGGCTGGTCGACCAGATCCTGGATGTCTCCAAGGTCGAAGCCGGGGAAGTGGAGCTCGATCTGGAGGGGGTCGACCTGCTCGAGCTCTTGCGCTTGACGCTTCGCGACCTCGACACCCAAAGGCCGCGCGAGCAGGTCGAGCTGCTGGCCGATCTTCCTTTGGCATGCCGGGAGCTGGCTACGGATCGCGAGAAGCTGCGCCAGATCGTGGTCAATCTTGTCGTCAACGCCTTCAAGTTCACCCATAAGGGCAGCGTCACGGTACGGCTGATCGCCGACGGCGCCGAGGATCCAATCGCGCTCGAGGTCGAGGACACCGGCATCGGCATTCCCGCCGAGAAGCTGAGCGAGATCTTCGAGCGGTTTGTGCAGGTCGATACCGGCACCAGCCGGCAGTTCGACGGCACCGGCCTGGGACTTTCGATCTGCAAGGATCTCTGTGACCTCCTGGGCTACACCCTCGAGGTCGAAAGTGAGGTCGCTCGCGGGACGACCTTCCGAGTGAGATTCGCGTAGAGCCTCTCCGGGTGCGAACGGTTCGGAAGCGACACAAAGCCCCCCGTTTGGGTGGTGTTGACCGCCGCGGCTGCCTCGTATGATCCGCGTTGGTGGCTCGGCTTCGAGCCGTTTTTCACCATAAGGAATTGGCCATGACACGCGTTCAGCGCGCACTCGTAGCAACTCTCGCGATCCTCATCCCGGCCGGCACGGCTCTGGCCGAAGGGGAGACCAGCAGCTTCGCCGAGAGCCTGAAGAAAGGCAAGGCGAAGGTGTCGCTTCGCTACCGCTTCGAGAGCGTCTCGGACGATGCTGCGGCCAAAGACGCCGAGGCATCGACCCTTCGGACCACGTTGAGCTACCGGACCAGCCCCTACAAGAACTGGAGCCTCTTTGCCGAGGCGGAGAACGTGGCGGCGGTCGGTGACGACAACTACCGGAACGCGGGTGCGGGCTCTCTGTCGAACGGCATGACCGATCGGGCCGTGGTCGCCGACCCCGCGCTGACCGAGCTCAACCAGGCCTATCTGCGGTGGGACGACGGCAAGACCAAATGGACCCTGGGGCGCCAGGAGATCCTCTACGGCGACCAGCGCTACGTCGGCGCGGTAGGTTGGCGGCAGAATCATCAGTCGTTCGATGCGCTCAACTTCATGAGTACCGCGGTCGAGAAGTGGACCTTCACCTATTCGTTCGTGGATGCGATTCATCGCATCTTCGGCGACAGCCAGGACATCGCCGCGCATCTTCTGAACGCCAAGGCGGATCTCGGCAAGGTGGGCGCGCTGACGGTCTACGGGTATGTGCTCGACTATGACGACGTGGCCGGGCTGTCGTCCTCGACTTTCGGCGCCGAGCTGGCGGGCAAGCGCAAGCTCGAAGGCGACTGGAGCCTCCTCTACGAGGTCGAGCTCGCCCAGCAGTCGGACGCCGGTGACAACCCGAATGACCTCGACGTCGGCTACCGGCACTTGAGCCTGGGTGGAAGCCGCGCCAACCTTACTCTGCGCCTTGGCCTGGAGATCCTCGAGGGCAGCGGGCAAGGCGCGTTCCGGACGCCGCTCGCGACACTTCACAAGTGGAACGGCTGGGCCGACAAGTTCCTGGCGACGCCTCGCGACGGCCTCGAGGATCTGTATTTTCACCTCGGCGGCAAGTGCGCGAAGGGTCTCGCCTGGGCTGCGATCTACCACGACTTCAGCGCCACCGAGGGCAGCGCCTCCTACGGTGAGGAGCTCGATCTGCTGCTCAGCTACAAGACCTCCTGGGGCCAGACCTTTGCTTTGAAGGGCGCTCTCTACGATGCCGAGACCCACTCTGCCGACACCGACAAGTGGATGCTGTGGACGGCGTACGCCTTCGGAGGCTAGCCTTTGCCTATGCACTATTCCGGTATCGTCGTGGTCGCAAAGCGGTTCCGCGTAGGCGACTGCCAGCGCGAGTTGGAGTCGCTGCCGGGAGTCGAGGTGCACTACTGCGAGCCGGAGACCGGGCGCCTGGTCGTGGTTCAGGAAACCGCGAGCGCCAAGGAGCAGGAGCGGGGTTTCGAGCGCATACAGCAGCTGCCGGAAGTCGAGGCCGCCGCCCTGGTCGAGCACCGTATCGACAGTGAAGAAGACGAGCTTGCGTCGTAGAAGGAGGTCACCCGTGGAATTGAGATCAAACTGGTCCCGACGGGACTTCATGAAAGCCAGCGTTGCCGCCGCCGCCGCGTCGGTGGTCGGGATTCCGGTACCCGCCTGGGCACGGGCGGACAGCGGCTGGCGCTGGGACAAGGGCGCCTGCCGCTTCTGCGGCGTCGGCTGCGGCCTGCGCATCGCCACCGAGGGAGGCAGGGTCGTGGCCGTCCAGGGAGATCGCCACAATCCGGTCAACCGCGGTCTTCTTTGCGTCAAGGGCTACGCCAACGCCCAGATCCTCTACGGCGAGGACCGGCTGACCCGGCCGTTGCTGCGTATGAAGGACGGCAAGTTCGACAAGCACGGAGATTTCGTGCCGGTGTCCTGGGAGCGTGCTTTCGACGAGATGGAGCGGCAGTTCAAGCGTGTCCACGCCGAGCTCGGACCGACCGGTGTCGGCATCATGGGCTCGGGCCAGTACACGGTCCAGGAGGGCTACGCCGCGGTCAAGCTTCTCAAGGCAGGCTGGCGCTCGAACAATATCGATCCCAACGCGCGCCATTGCATGGCCTCGGCGGTGGCCGCTTTCATCCAGGTGTTCGGCATCGACGAGCCGGCGGGCTGCTACGACGACATCGAGCTCACCGACACCGTGGTGCTCTGGGGCGCCAACATGGCCGAGATGCACCCCATGCTCTGGGCTCGTGTCACCGACCAACGCATGGCTCGCGAGGACTACAGGGTGGTGAACCTCACGACGTTCTCGAATCGCAGCTCGGACATGGCCGACGACGAGATCGTGTTCAAGCCGAACACCGATCTGGCGATCTGGAACTACATCGCCCGAGAGATTGTCGAAAGGGAGGCCGTCGACCAGGCTTTCGTCGACAAGCATTGCGTCTTCGCCACCGGTCCCTACGACATCGGCTACGGCATGCGCGGCACCGACAGGTACGCCTATGAGGCCGAAAAGGACACCCAGGGCCGCGAGCGCGACGTCGTTCTGACGCGCGAGGAGGCCATCGCCCAGCGCAAGAACCCGGACCAGGCTCACGAAGTGGCCCAGGGCAACGCCGGCAGCGCCGGCAAGCACTGGCTGATCTCGTTCGCCGAGTTCAAGCGAGGTCTCGAGCCCTACGCCCTCGATTTCGTCGCCGAGCTGTCGAAGGGCGATCCCGACGAGTCGATGGAGAGTTACAGAACCAAGCTCCGGCGGCTGGCCGATTACTACGCCGACCCCAAGCGCAAGGTGGTGTCGTTCTGGACCATGGGCTTCAATCAGCACACCCGCGGAACCTGGGTCAACGAGCAGGCCTATATGGCCCATCTCCTGACCGGAAAGCAGGCCAAGCCGGGCAACGGCGCCTTCTCGCTCACCGGTCAGCCCTCCGCCTGCGGCACCGCGCGCGAGGTCGGCACCTTCGCCCACCGCCTGCCGGCGGACATGGTGGTCGCCAACCCGGCCCACCGCAAGCGGTCCGAGGAGATCTGGAAGCTTCCGGCCGGGACCCTCAATCCGAAGGTGGGCAGCCACATCACCAAGATGATGCGCGATCTCGAGGACGGCTCGCTCAAGTGGCTGTGGGTCCAGGTGACCAATCCGTTCCAGTCGACGGCCAACGCCAATCACTGGATCGAGGCCGCCCGCGAGCTCGACAACTTCATCGTCGTCTCCGACGTCTATCCGACCCTGTCGAGCAAGGTGGCCGATCTCATCCTGCCGTCGGCGATGATCTTCGAGAAGTGGGGCGCCTATGGCAACTCGGAGCGCCGAACGCAGATGTGGCGCCAACAGGTGTCGCCGCCCGGCGAAGCGCGTAGCGACGTCTGGCAGGTGATGGAGTTTGCCAAGCGTTTCACCCTGGGTGAGGTCTGGGGCGAGCAGAACGTACCGGGACTGGCGGCAGACGGCTTCGAGGACGGCAGGCTTCCAGACGTCATGGCCGCCGCCAAAGCCCAAGGCTACAAGGGCGACGACACCCTGTATGACGTGCTCTTCGACACGGCGGCTAACCGTGCCTTCGCCTGGCCCGATCCAGTGGCCGACGGTCGTGACAACTGCACGGTCGAGGCGGCCGGGATCGATTGGTTTCCCGAAAAAGCCCTGTTCGAGGAATACGCCACCTTCGGTCGCGGGCATCATCACGATCTGACCGACTTCGACACCTACTACCGCGACGACGTGCGGGGCCTGCGCTGGCCCGTGATCGACGGCCGCGAGACCCGTTGGCGCTTCAACGAGGAGTACGACCCGTACGTTTCGAAGGGCGCCGGGTTCGAGTTCTACGGCGGCGCCTTGAAGAAGCTGACCAGCGGCGACCTCGACCGCGTCATCGAGACCGCCGCGACCTCGCTTGCCGGCCGTGCGAAGATCTTCTTCCGCCCCTATGCCGCGCCGGCCGAGAGCCCCGACGACGAGTATCCCCTCTGGCTCTCGACCGGCCGGGTCCTCGAACATTGGCACTCGGGCTCGATGACCCGGCGCGTGCCGGAGCTTCACGCCGCCGTGCCCACGGCGCAGCTCTTCATGCATCCGGCCGACGCCAAGAAGCGTGAGCTGGCGCAGGATGATCTGGCATGGATCGAGTCGCGCCGCGGCAAGATCCAGGCCCGGGTGGAGACCTCGGGCCGCAACGCGATGCCGCGCGGGATGGTCTTCGTGCCCTGGTTCGACGAGGGCGTCTTCATCAACAAGGTGACTCTCGACGCGACCTGCCCGATTTCCAAGGAGACCGATTTCAAGAAGTGCGCCGTCGAGGTCTACAAGGCGAAGGGAGCCTGATCATGCGGAAGCGAATCACAGGATCGATCGCGCTCGGGCTGCTCGTACTTGTGGTCTCGGCTGGTGTCGGTCTACTGACGGCGCAGGAGGAGGCGGAGCCTGTCTCCGCGCTATCCGACACGGAGGTCGGGCTGGCCAAGGGCAGCGTCTTCGATGTGCCCGCCCCGCCGGTGCCGGAGGTCAACGTCGCGGATCCCGGGGACATGCCACCGGCGGGCCGCGCCTTCGGCGGCGCTCCCCCCCGGGTTCCCCATGCGGTCGGTGACTTCATGCCGATCACGCGCGACGAGAACTGGTGCGTTGACTGCCACGCGCTCGACTGGACGGCTCCGGACGGGGAAGACCCGACGGCGATCCCGGTCAGTCACTACGTGAACCTGCGCTCCGATACCGACGAGATCGGAGGCAGGGTCGTGGGCGCGCGCTGGGTGTGCGTCTCCTGCCATGTGCCGGAGACAAGCGCGCCGGCCCTGGTGGGTAACCTCTTCGGGGACTGACGTTCGGGAATCGGCTTTCGGCTAAGCTGGGCCGCCTAGCGGAGGGGTGGCAGAGTGGTCGAATGCACCGGTCTTGAAAACCGGCGTCGGTTCACGCCGACCGCGGGTTCGAATCCCGCCCCCTCCGCCATTCTGCTCGCACAAGCGAGCAGCAGGCAGAAAGCACGGGATGGTCGGAGGTCAGCGACCGGATGGTATCCAGCCGCTTCGTAGCGAATCCCGCCCCCTCCGCCAGTTCGGATGCGTCTACTCGAGTTCTGGCGGCGCCGCCGCGGCCTGACCTCGAACGGGAGCTCGCCAGGTGCCACGCTCAGACCACTCCGAAGCCTAAGACCCCTAACTGCCGAAAACCGAATTCCTACTCCGCTCCGGTGGATGTGCGTGTCATCGACACGGTACGCAAGGAAACCGGAAGTACTCACTTCGTGACCCATCGCAGGTCGGCGGTTATCCGAAGCCCAGCACCGCGAAGCGACCTGACAATCACGACACCGACCATGACGGCATGCCGAGTGAGTGGGAGCGAACCCACGGCCTGGACTCTAGCGACTCTTCTGACGGTGCCGCAGTCTCCTCCAACGGCTACACCCATCTAGATTAACTACCTCAACCAACTCGCCGGCGCTCCAATCCGGTGAACTGGCAAGCGGCCTCGCGAACGACTCCGCCGAAATATATGCCTTGACAGTTATATGCGTCTAATGGCATATTAGTGGTATGGCGACGTCATTTGAACTGCTGGCGGACCCCACACGACGGCGCGTGCTCGACGAGCTTCGGACAGGCGAGCGGTCGGTTGGGGAACTGGTAGAGCGTCTGCAGATGAGCCAGCCCGCGGTTTCGAAGCAGCTACGAGTGCTGCGGGAGGCCGGGCTGGCATCGGTGCGCGCCGACGCGCAGCGGCGGATCTACCGACTGGAACCCCGCGGGCTGAGAGAAGTCGACGAGTGGCTGGCACCATTCCGTGCGTTCTGGGAGGACCGCCTGGACGCAATGGAACGAACCCTGGATTCGATGGAGGACTCAAGATGACTGCTTCGTTATCTAAAGATGGCCCGCGATACACCGTGCGGTTCGAACGGCAACTGCCTCATTCGCCCGAAAAAGTCTGGCGTGTACTGACGGAACGGGAGCTGCTGAAGCAGTGGTTTCCGTGCGAAATCGTGGGGGAATGGATGGTGGGAGCGAAGCTGGAGTTCCCATTGGAAGGGCCCGTCGCGGAGGGAGCGAAGGAGGAGGATTTCCACGGAGGGGTACTTTCGGTGGAACCATCCCGTCTGTTGGAATTCCGATGGGGCCGGGACATCCTGCGATACGAGCTGAATCCTGAGGGAGACGGTTGTCGGCTGATTTTCGTGCACAGCTTCGAGGACAAATCGACCGCAGCGCGCAACGCGGCGGGCTGGGAAATGTGCTTCGCGAACATGGAGTCCGCTCTGGCCGCTCAGGCGCCGGCAGAGTTCGACATGGAGGCGTGGGGCGTGCTGTTCGAGCGGTACGTCGCAGAATTCGAGCCGCAGGCCGGGTCACAGCAGGGACCACCGTCCTCAGGCGAATGACTGCACAGTTCATCTCGCCCTGCCTCGGCACGTGGTAGTGGACACGACTCTCGTCTGGCTCGCTCGCTTGCGTTTGCCAAGATGAGGCCCTCCGGCATTCTGCTCGCACAAGCGAGCAGCAGGCAGAAAGCACGGGATGGTCGGAGGTCAGCGACCGGATGGTATCCGGCCGCTTTGTAGCGAATCCCGCCCCCTCCGCCAGTTTGTCCTGTCGAGCGGCGTTGAGTTCGAGCCAAGTGTCACGGACCACCTGCTAGGATCGGTTGACATGCGAATTGGCTAGGCGCGGTTCGTTTGTGCGGTCCTTCGTATTCGCCGCTTGGCTTGTTCCCGCTGGATTAGCAGCCGCGGAGCCGAGACATGTCCCAGAACTCGAAGAACGGTGAGACCGGCGACCGGGGCCCGACGTACGACTGGCTGAGTTCATTGAAGCGCAGCGCGGAGCTCAATATGAAGGTCTGCGAGGAACAGATCGCGCTGTGGCAGCGGGCCGTTGAGGAGATGAGCTCCGTCAGCTACGGAATCCGGTCGCTCACGCGAGACCTCTCGGAAGTCGGTGAACGCTCGACCGGGTACTGGCTGGACTTGACCTCGATCCTCACTGGTAGCGGCGACGCGGGCGCCGGCCCCGAGGGCGAGTCGACGGTCCCTCCCACTCCCCCTCAGGAAACCGAACCGAAATCTCAGGATGAAGACGAGATTCTCGGGAAACTGGAAGCCGCCCGAAAACAGGTTCAAGACCTCGAAGTCAAGCTCGAAGTGACCGATGACACGATCGGATCGCTGCGTAGAGATCTGGATTCGGCAACGACGAGCGTGGCTTCATCGAAAAAAGAGCTGGACGCCGTAAAGGGCCGGGCCGAAGCCTCCGAGACAGAACTCGCCGGAGCGCAAGACGAACTAAAGGAAGCCAACGCCGCGATCGACGAGCTGAAGACCCGCCTCCAGAACGAAACGGACAGAGCCGGTTCCCTGGAGAGAGAACTGGCAACGGCGAAGACCGAGCTCGACGCGGCTCTCGAGACGATCGGCTCGATCGAAGCACAGCTTCGAGCTCTTCCCGAGCCGGACGGGAAGGGGGTCGTGCGTGTATGGCGACGCCATCCAGACGGCAGGCAGACGAGACCGTTCAAGATCGTCCTGGAGGCATGTGTCGGCCCCGAAGGCCGGGTCCTGGGAGTACGGGCCACGAGCTCGAAGAATCCCAACTACACGAAGCAGGCGATCGAGGGAGTTGTCGGCGACCAAGGCGAATGGCGAAGGGTCGTAGTCTGGTTCACCAAGGACGGCGAGCCGCACCTCTGAGAATCCGCACAGGAACGTCCGAGGGTGGAACTCGACGGTAGAGCAGCTTGGCGAATCCCTTCCCCAGTCGAGACAATTTAGCCGAATGTACCGCAGACGTCCTCGGTGAGTGCTTCGTTATGCGATGCCATCCAGTCGATGTCATGGGACACCGACAAGAACTCCACGCTCCACTGGTGGTCGATGGCTTTGGGATCGCAACCCCCGAGGGTACCCCGTCGAAGTTGGAGTCGATCCAATAGTGAACTTCGTAATCGATCCCGATTTGAAGTAGGGGGCCGGTGCTCCAGGCAAAGGACGGGTTCTGGCTGACCGAAACGGCGCCGTTTGCCTGTGCGACTACCGACCCGTCCGATGTACGGACGATAGCGATGGCGATCGGCTGACCCCCGTGGGGCCCCTGGAAGGCAGCATCCAGAGAAAACGTCAGCCGGAAGGGACCGGAGGGGGGGCTGGTGGGACTGCTGCTGCCACCATTGCACGCCGTAGTTGCGGCCAGAAGCAGCAGCAATGGCAGAGACGCCCAGATTCGAGGGTCGATGCGGTGACGGATGCGGGCTCGTTTCATGATCAGCTCCTCCTTGACAAGTAACGCGACAATCGCACCGAAAGGGCGCAGCCGACCCGTGCCGACGTCTCGGCGTCGCTGCCCATGGCCGCAGGCCCCACCCCTTCGGGTGGCGCACCTTTCGCAACGGTCGACGTAATCTCTTAGATTGTCTCGATAAGGGCAAACCTGGGAAAACCCAGGGACGCAGAGCTACGGGTCCTCGCCTTCTCCGCGACGGCTTTCCCCGCCGGGAAGACCCAAGACCGCCGAGCTGCCGAAGGGCGACCAAGGGGGGTATCGCCATGAGATCGTCGACAGCTCGAGGAGTCACGGCAAGTGTCCTTTTGCTTGCTACCACCGCCGCGTCTCTCGCACAGACTCCGTTGACCGTTTCCCCTGGGAGTGCCTTGGGCGTCGCCTTGACCGATGCTCGCTGCCCAGTGTTCAGTTGGGGTGCCGTCTCTGGGGCAAGTAACTACGAATTGGTGGTCTACCGCCTGGGCGAAGAGAGCGAGGAAGTGAAGCCGGTTCTTCAAGAGACCATCGCTGGTTCTGCAAGCGGCTGGACGCCGCCGGCCAACCGCTGTCTCGAGCGGGGCGGCCGCTACGCCTGGTCCGTGAGGGCGCTGGGCAATGACACTCAGAGCGAGTGGTCGCCTCCAGGCCTGTTCGAAGTGGTGTCTGGACCGAGCGACGCGGACTTCGAGGAAGCGTTCGCGGTAGTTCAGAGGTATCTCGAGGCTCGGGGTGGAGACAGCGAGGCTGTCCAGACCGGGCCCGAGGCTGCGACCGGCGAGTCCTCGGCCTCGGGAGAACCTGCAGCCGACGTTCCCGGACTCCCTACACCGGCAACGACGCAATTGAGCGTGGACGGTGGAGTGGTGGCGACCTCATTCGCCGGTGACGGCTCGGCCCTGACCGACGTCGTTGCGTCCGATCTGGTGGGAGCCGCTGTTGTGTCGGAAGCGGAGCTTGATTTCGATCCGGTCACTCAGAGCGAAATGGGCACTCACGCGGGCACCGCCGATGCTCATCACACACCAACGATAGATACCGACACGGTCTTGAACGAAACTGAGGTCGAGACCTTCGTGACCAATGGCCCACTCGATGGCACGAGTTTTTCTAACGTGACAGCCGTGGCCGGAGACTCGGCAACGGGGTTCTTCTCAGAGGGTCAAATCGAAGAGGCACGGATCGCGGGGGAGCTGGCGCGGGATACGGAGGTCAGTGCGCAGGCGCTCTGCGCGACGCTGCTCCCCAGCGAAGGTCGGCGTTACCTGGACGCTGGCGACGGCACGGTGCTGGACTGCAAGACCAAGCTGCTTTGGCTGAAGGATGCCAGCTGCGCGGAGCTGGCGGGGACGGACGTAGACGGCAGAGCGATCTGGAGCACCGCGGAGTCGGCGGCAGCCCTGCTGGCAGACGGAACGTGTGGACTGACGGACGGTTCGTCGCCGGGAGACTGGCGGCAGCCGACGATCTCAGAGTTGTGTAGCGCGGGGCCCATCCATCAGATTTGTCCGGCAGCTAACGCCCCGGACAGTCTGGTTGACTCCTCGGTGTCGGGAAGTCCGAAGGTAGCGAACACGCTCGGGGATGCGCAATGGTCGGAGGGGGACGCCTTCGTTGGGGTGCAGCCGAGCTACTACTGGGCGAAGACTGTGGCCCCTGATCCGATCAACGCTTGGTACACGTACCTCGGTGACGGCGACGTCGGCTGGGCCAGTAAGGCCGGCAGCAGCCTCCTCGTCTGGCCGGTTCGCGAGACCTCGAGCCTGGGCTTTGGCGTGGCGAGTCAGGCGGATCTCGACACACACACGGGCGACGCCGACGGCCATCGCGAGCACGCCACGCTGGAGGAATCCGCGGAGATCGACGCCGACATCGCGGCGCACGACACGCTCCCGAACGTCCACCACTCGCCGACCGTGGATACGAACACCGATACCCTGGCCGGCCTCAGCTGCACCGACGGCCAGATCGCCAAGTGGAACGATTCTCTTGCGCAGTGGGAGTGCGCCCAGGACCAGACCACAGCCACGGCCACCCTGGAAGAGGAGCTCTGCCGGCTCTATATCCAGACCGGCGAGCTTCCTGCTCCGGCCTTTTGCGACCTGGAGCCGGTGAACGGCTCGGTGGACATCACCGGACAGCCCGTCGCTCAGGTCGCCGTCAATCCTGTTACCGATCGTGTCTACGTCGGCGGCAACTACTCGCTTGGCTCTCAGCCGCTCAAGGTGATCGACGCTACGGACAAGACCAGCCCTGCTGTCGTGACCACCCTCACCGGTGCCGGGGCGACCGCAAACCCCAGCACGAACCGGTTCTACGCCAAGGGCGGGACTGGCGCCGGCGGCGGCACGATCCTGGTCTACAACGGCGCCGACAACAGCCTGATCACTAGCGTGCCGGTCGGCTATTGCGGCGGCAACTTCGATATCGACGTAACCACGAACCTGATTTACATGACGAGCCAGTGCGGCGCGGGCAATGATCCACTACATGTGCTGAACGGAGCGACGAATACGCTGGCGGCGGGACCGCTCGGTTCCGGTGGGGTGGTTGGTAGCGTCAAAGTCAACTCGACAACGGGCAACGCCTACGTCTCCCGCACCGGCGGCACGAGGGTGTTCGGACCCTCCCCTGGCTTTGCCTTCATCACCGACCTGCCGGGGCTCTACATACGGGCGGTAAACCCTGTCACCAACCGGCTCTACTTTTACAATGGTTCGGCTCTCGAAGTCCGCAGCGGTGTGGACCATTCGCTGGTTACGACAATCGCTGGGGTCACTGGCGCCTTCGGAGTCAACACAGCCCGCAATCGCGTCTATTGGAGCGATCCGACCGCTCAACTCGTCCGGGTGATCGATGGTGCGACCGATGCCGTTATCGGCGACATATCCTTGGGCACTGGCGTGACTCCTGGAACCGGTGCGGTCGACTCCACAAAGAACCGCTTCTACATCACCGGCACGGTCTCCGGCTCGACTCGGCTCTACGTCGTGACCGACACGGTTCCGTAGGTGTTGGTCCGAATTTCTGGCGCGTCTCCTCCTCGCTTGTTCCTTGGCACACTCCTGCTTGGCGCATTGGCCCGCTAGGGTGCCGGCACGAAACAGCGTCTAAGGCGCCGGCCGATCTCGAGGTAAAAGAACAGCTTCTGGCCGTCCTCGTAGCCCTCGCGCCAGTCGCGGCTCTCTTCTTTCGGAGGCTTCTCGACGAACGAGTAGATCGACTTCGACAGCAGGCGGTCGCAGTTGCTGCCGAGGTTGCGGTCGCGAGCGCGGTCGATGCCTCGAGCGAAGCCAGCAAGGTATGCGGGCGCCTCGTCGACTCGATCGACCAGTCGAGCCGCTTCTTCGATCGCCTCGTCGATTCTCGCCGCCACGGCGGCGTTGACCAGCTCCGCTCGCCACACCTGGTACTCGTAGAGGGTCTCATCGTAGTTCTCGGGATAGGGCTCGCGCGCGCGGCCGTTCCAGCGATCCGACGCCTCAGCGGACTCGCGGCTGTCATGGTGCTCGAGCAGATCGGCGATGAGGCGGTCGAGTTCCTCGGTTCGCTTGGAGGCACCACGCGGCAATCCGAATTGGAGCTCGACCTTGCACCCGAGCTGATCGTAGAGGGTGAAGGGCCCGTCACGGCGCGGCACCCGAAGCGGCTCGGCCAGCTCGATCAGCACCTCGACCTGTTTTCGCTTCAGGTTGATCTTGTAGACGGTGCCGAGCTCACCGGCGCGGAATCTGTACTCACCCTTGCTCCGGGCGCCGTTCGGGCGGACTTCATTGTTGGTGAAGTTGCCGCCACAGCCGGAGAAGGTGTCGGTGCCGATGATCACCCAGGCTCCGCGCCAATGGGAATTGAGCGTAGATTCGTCAGCCGCTGCGACCGTCGCGTGCGAAGCCACCAGAGCGCAGACGAGAAGGTACGTGGACAGCGTCGGTCGTAAGTCGGTTCGATGCATGGAGACCCCCGCCGGTGGAAATGGTGAGGATACAAGAGCCTATTGCGCTAGTCAGGCGGCCGGCAGGCCGCTGCGCACGCCGCTGATCTTGAACGGTACGCCGTAGGCGTCGTCATGGTAGCGCTTCGCGCGCCATTGCTCGTCCGACATGCCCTGGTGTTTCGCGATCTCCTGCGCCGCCCGATAGTCCAACTCGGCGTCGAAGCTGCATCTCAGATTCGCTTCCCTGTGCTCCTCGCGATTCACCCAACCGCGGATTCTGACCTCGTAGTCGCCTTCGGGCCAGAATACCTTGTTCATCAGCGTAGGAGCTTGGAACTGTATTCCAGTGACGAACCGCTCGCCCGTGGGAATCCGGAGCAGGTTCTCCTCTTCCCACCGAAGAACATGGTCGCTTCCTCCTCCGACTACGTCGAAAACAAGATTCCAGTCCATGCTGTACGAGACTTGTCTTTTCGGCTCGGCGATCGAGGCCACGAGCTTGTGAACCGTGGCGGCGCGGTCGAGTTTGTTGTTGAACCCGCAGGTCATGTTGACCGCTGCTCCCACGTTCGGGTGTTTCAGAGGGCGTCCCAGGACGACCGCGAGGCCCTGCGACCAATGATCAGCCACCGGCACTACGACCACCCCATTTCGCTTGCCGAGGACCTTCGCGATCTCGTCGAAGAGCTCTCCTACGGCCGCGATATCGCCAGCACGCCTCCAGTTCGAGAGATCGGCAGCCTGCTCCTCCCGGTGGTGGGGCGGCGGTTCCGTGGAGTCCATGCGAACCGAGATCAACTTCCTTTCTTTTCGGGCCGCGTCCGCCTCTTTGAGCACCCAGGTCGAGCCGACGGAGTTCTTGGTCCAGACAGCGACAACGCAGCCGGCCTCTTTGAGCTCGGTCTCGATCACTTTGCGCCAGCGCGCACCGGTAGGCGTGTCCTTGTCCTGGAAGACCGTCCACCCAGCCGCCCGGAAACGATCGACCAATGGTTGGACACACTCGAGATCCCTCCTCGAGTAGCTAACGAAGATATCGGCCATATCAATCTCTTCGGAAAACAGATCTTTGGATGGGAAACCTAGTCGCGCGTTGTGCCGTCCGACCCTCAATCGGCACTTCCCGGAATATTAGGCGAAGAACGAGAGAGGCTCCGGGGCATTGAGATCGATCGGGGAAAGGGTCCGTATATGCACAGACCCTCTCGAGCGGCCGGGTTAGACTCGTGCCGTCAACTACAGGCAAGGTGGAACGGTCGTGGATCTCGAGGAGGAAGACTGATGAAGAAACTTGGCTGCCTGATTCTGCTCATCCTGCTCATCCTGCTGATTCTATGGTGGCTGCGTGGCCGTCCTGACGATCCCGATCCCTCCGAGTGCGTCGGGGTTCAGACCTACACGCGAAACCCGGCGCTCTTCATCGAGGAGGCGTTGCCGCCGGGGCCGGGCACGGCGCAACCCGTAACCGACACGATGGTCATCTCCGATACCGGGACTATCGTTGATCTCAACGTCGGCGTAACGGTGCACCTTCCCGAGCATGGCGAGCTCATCTTCGATCTGGAGAGCCCCAGCGGCACCACCGTCCGGTTCCTGTCGACCGAAGGCGGCCCCGGCGACGGGCTGGAGAACGTCAGCTTTGACGACGAGGCCTCGGGGCCGCCGCCGAGCTTTGTCGTCAACGGCACGTGCCTGGTGAATCAGTCCTATCAGCCCGGACCCGACAGCTTCTCGGACTTCGACGGTGAGACCATCAACGGCACGTGGACTCTGACCGTGGCCGATGCCTTCGTGGGCGACGCCTCGGACTGTGATTGCGACGGCTTCGTGGTCGGACCGGACTGCCCGCGCACTCTCGACGAGTGGTCGCTCACGATCGACTGCGGCTCGGAACAAGCCCGGTAGC
>JBHHWO010000113.1:0-14778 GCA_046756565.1 Thermoanaerobaculia bacterium
CCGTGGCAGTCGGCGCAGCCCGGAGCCCACCGTTCGTTGGTGGCCCGGAACCGGCCATGGCGGCTGTTCTCGAGGGTTTCGACCTCGGTGTCGTGCCACATCCCGCAGTCGACCCGCTCGACGTCGTCCGCGTGCATGTCGATGCCCTCCAGGTCGACGTGGCAGGACACGCAGTCCCAGTCGCCGTGGACCGAACCGGAGAAGACTTCGGGATCGACGTGGACGGAGATCTCCCGTCCGTCCCGTGTTCCGGTCATGTCCGGATCTTCGTGACAAAACAGGCATTCCTGGCTGTCCTGCGCGGCGAGCGGGGGAGCCAGGAGGACTCCCAGGACGAGCCCGAGCTCCCCGGAAACCACGGGGGGCACCTTCCGGACGGGTGTTCGAGCGAGGTTCACAGCCGACCGTTTTCTCCCACGGGCCTTCCCGGCCCTGGTTGAATCATGGGCTCAGATGGTGTCGGCCGCCACTTCCAAGTGGGCGGGTCTCTCGGTGGCAGAAAACCACCCCTGAAGGTAGGACGCTAGTGACAGTCGGCGCAGAGCGTGCGGTCGGCCTTGGCCGAGAGGCGCGGCTCAGCACCGTGGCAGTCGCTGCAGCCGATCTCCATGTCGTCGACGTGAGCGACATGGCTGAAGTCGCCAAGCTCGACGGCAAAGGTTCGATCGCGGATCTCGCCGTGACAGCGCATGCAGTCGCGAGCGGCGTCTCCGTGATGGCAGCTCTGGCAGTCGGCTCGGCTCAGGCGCAGATGGGGCTCTCCGCTCGAATCCCGGTCCTCGTGGCTGCGGTGGCAGCCTTCACATTCGAGACCTTGGCGCATGACGTGCCGGGTGTGGGAGAAGG
The DNA here is from genome assembly GCA_046756565.1 of Thermoanaerobaculia bacterium. Lineage (GTDB taxonomy): Bacteria > Acidobacteriota > Thermoanaerobaculia > Multivoradales > JAHEKO01 > CALZIK01. The sequence continues at coordinate 847 of JBHHWO010000113.1, forward strand.
ATTGGCCCCAGACGTTGCGGCTTCGGCTTTCGGCTCCGGCATGACAATCCACGCAGGGAGTCTCGTAGGGGGGCACCGGCCAGGGCGCCGGCACCTCGGGCCGGCCCGCGGCTCTTCTGGCCTCGTTTTGCTGTCGATGGGCGGCCTGAAGAACCGCCAAGCTGTATTTGACGTTGTGGATCCCACCGCCGCGCTCGACCAGCTCGAGGTTGTCGCGCGCGTCGGCCAGCGGGGCGGAGGCCTTCCTTCCCAGCAGGCGAGAGGTCGACTCGAGTTGGCGGCGTGCGGCCTCGGTACGCTCTCGTACGGTCGTCTTCCAATCGTCGAAGAGCGTCCGGTAACGGGGACCGTGGCAGCTCATGCATGCGACTTCCCCGGACACACGGGCGTCGCCTTCGTGCTGGAGGTGGCAGCCTTCGCATCGGACGCCGGCCTGGTACATCACATCGGGCATGGGTGCGACCCCCTTGCCGCCGATGCCGGCGTACAGACTGCGTTGGGGGGAATGCCCGCCTTCATGGCAGGTCGCGCACTCGGTCCGGGCAGCTTCCAGGTGGCGGGGGGCCACGTGCTCGATCTCGAGGTGACAGTCTGTGCACTCCACTTTGTGATCGGTGACGTGCGTCTGGTGGAGCAGGTCGCCCTCGCCGTATCGTTCAAGACGCTCGGGCTCGTTGTGGCAAGTAGGACAGCGCTCTCGAGGAACCCCGCCGGAAGTCCGAGCCGCCGGGGTATGACAGGACTCGCAGGCCATTCCGAACCGGACGACATCGCCGTGATCGAAATCGAGACCACTGGCATCAACGGTGTGCTCGGGGGTCTGATGGCACAGTGTGCACTCGGCGGTGCCGGTTCCGGGTTCCTGGTCCTTGAAATGACAGAGAATGCACGAGGTGCCGGTCACCGTGATGTGGCTTCCTTGGACGATCTGGGAATGGCAGGAAGTGCAGCGTAACCGTTTGCCACGCCGCAGCTCGGTCAAGTGGGGGCCGTGATCGAACAGCACCTCCCCGTAGAGCTCTCGACCCACCAGGAGCCGGCGTTCATGGCACTCGAGACAGGCCGCATCATCCACCTCGGCCCAGGGATTGGTGCCGTAGGTGCCGGTGAAGTAGCGCGTGACCATCGACAGAGCCTCGTACTTCTTGCGCAGCTCGGCGGTGATTCCCGGGGAAATGTGGCAGTCGACGCAAGCGATGTCATCGTGCGACGACACCTTCCAGGACTGATAGTAGGGATCCATGACGTGACAGGATCCGCAGAAGGCGGGGGTACCACTCACCTCCATCGCGCCGTAGGTGGCAACCACCACGAGCCCGATGGTCAGTCCCAGAGCGTAGGCGGTCGCGCCGAACGCCCGGATTTTCATTCCTGTTCCTGGCTCTGGGACGCAAGAACCTTGCGTCGGTAGCGCCAGAGGATTGCGAGCGTCATCAGAAGATAGAACCAGAACACGGCCAGCGTAGCGTGAGCAACGCGCCGGTCGAGCCGCTTGTAGAGCTCGTGCTGAACCTCGCTGCCCAGGCTCCGTGCGCGCCGGGTGACGCGCTCGACGGATTCCAGGGAGACCGTGTGTATCTGTGGAAAGGCCTCGGTGAGGAAGGTCCTGCCCTCCTCGAGCCGGCCGAGGTGGTCTTCGACGTGCAGTGGAACCCGCCTCGCCCGCTCGACCAGGGCCTCGGCTTCGGCGAGCTCCTCTTCCGTCGTCTCGATCAGGTTGGTGAACTTCCGGCCCAGAATCGCCTCGTCGGAGCCCTCACCGTGGCAGTCGGAGCAGAGAGCTTCGAACCCGGCCACCTCGAATTGGCGGATGGCGTGGTTCGAATGGCAAGAGGCGCACTCGGGCAGATCCGCGTCCAGCATCGCCTGGTGATGAGGTCCCTCGAGAAACGCCCGTCGGGTCTCGACGTGGCACGAGCCGCAGATCTTGTCGACGTCGCCGATGCCCGGTGGTGCCGGGCCATGAGAACCATGACAGCTAGTGCAGTTCGGGGCCGCCAAGTTGCCCTCCTCCAGCAGCACCAGGGCGTGGATACTGGAAAGGTACTCGTCGACCACTCGATGGTCGATTCCGTAGCGGGACATCAAGGTTTCGTCGGCATGACAACGAGAGCAGGTCTCGACGACGTTGGCCGCGCCTACCGGGCTCAGCGGATCGGTCGCCTTGCGCACGTCGTGGAAGCCGTGGCAGTCGCTGCAAACGGCAGCGCGGGGGTCGCCGGACGCCACCGCGCGTCCGTGCTGCGAGGTCAGATAGATCGCGTGCTGATCGATGGGCAGGTTGTAGGGACGCATCTGTTCGAGATCGGAGTGGCAATCGGCGCAGCCTACGGGCTGCTCGAGGCGCTCCGTAAGCGGTCGAAAATTGCCCCGGTGCGCCCGATCGGTATCCAGCGAGTCCGGGTTGCCGCCGTGACAGCTCGTACAGACAACGCCTTCGGAGCGGTGAACACTCGATTCGACCTCTACCCTGCTTTCGGGGTGACAGGTACCGCAGTTCTCGTCGGTGCTCCCGGCCGGTCGCGGCCAGACGCTCGCCAGTGACAGCAGGACAACCAGCGCGAGGACCGGCCTCATGCCACTCTGGCTCCATAGAGCGTCAACACGAGCCAGACCACCACGATGGCCGCCGCCAAAGCCCAGGTCAGAGGTAACCGCCGGGTGTCCTCCGGGCGTGATCGGCCCAGGAACGGTAGCGCGGTCAGAGCCACCAAAGCGAGGAGCATAGCCAGTCCGATGGCCCACCGAGGCACGATTCCGGCGGTCAACTCGAGCAGACCGAACGGAGCCAGCAGGTACCACGGAGGATCGATACCGGGTGGCGTCGAGAAAGGATCCGCCCGACCCTCGAACGGTAACGGCGCGAGAACGGCAAGTGTTATCAGGGCACCGAGCAGGAGCACGAAGATCATGGCGATACTGGCGAAGTGAGCGCGCAACACCAGGCGCCCGGGCACTCTCCTCGTGTCTTCCACCCCACTCAGGCCGATCCGCCTGACGGTCGAGAAGTGGAAGTAGATGAGAGCCGTCGCCAGGGCCGGGAGCGCGGCGATGTGGAGGAAGTAGCCGCGGATGAGCGCCACTTCGGAGAGGAAGGAACCGGTGGTACCGATAAGAAAGAGCATCAGGTTGCCGATCATCGGTATCGTCGCCAGAACCTCGATGCCGCGCACCGTGGACCAATAGGACGACGTGGTCCAAGGAAGGAGCCGGCCGGTGAGATCCGCCTGTAGGGACACCAGAAGCAGAAGGAACCCGAACACCCAGACCAGCTCTCTCGGGCGGCGGTAGATTCGCTGCACGAAGAACCGGCCCAGTCTCAGTATCAGGACTGCGATCAGCATCTGGGCGCCCCAGAAGTGGGTCTGGTGAATCAGGGCGCCGAAGTCGACATCCTGGAGGATCGTCGCCATGCTGGCGTGCGCGCTCTGTGGCGTCGGCAGGTAGTAGAGCGCGAGCAGACTTCCGGTGAGAATCTCGACGGCCAGAAGAACCAGAACGATCAGGCCGAGCACCCTCGGCCAGCGGCTGTAGGAGGGGATCGGCTTGTTCAAGGCCTCCTCGAGCGCCTCGGGGAGCGGCTTGCGGGAATCGACCTCCGAGTAGAAGAGGCCGTAACTTGTCAGCAGCGAGAAGATCTCGGTCAGGTTGAGTCGCGTCGAGAGCCACTCGAGCATTTGCCTCGCTGTTCGGCTCATGCTCGGTTCAGGTTGACGACCAGCCGGCCCATCCTGGATTCGACCGCATAGCGCTCCAGCGGCAAGGGCGCCGGTCCGGAAAGGACGTTGCCGTTCAGGTCGAAGGAGCCGGCATGGCAGGGACAGTCGAGGACGCGCCTTTGCGTATCCCAGTCGAGGACGCAGTGCAGATGGGTACACACCGCCGACATGCCGACATAGGTCTCATCGCCGGTGCGAACGACCCAGACGGGTTGGCGACCGTGTCGCACGAGCCTGCCTTGTCCCACTGCGAGCGCGTCGGCCGGGCCGGCGTCGAGCGCCGCCTCCGCCAGGCCACGACCACTCTTGGGCGGCTGCACGAACGCCGCAGCGACCCAGGCGGCGCCCAGCGCCCAGAGTGACCCGAAGCCTCTCACCAGCCAGACCATGAATCGCCGCCGTCCCGGCAAGTTGGCTCTACTCATCCTTCACATCCTGTCCCTTTCGGGGCGTCGGAGGCCCGCCATTCGCGGAGCTGAACAGGCAGGGCCCGAGGTGATTCTCTCTCTGTGGCCGCTTTGTCGCACCATCTTGCCAGGCGGAAGGATCCCCACCCGGGAGGACGGGCGATTGGTCACCGCGTCACGAGAATACTCAGCACTCGCCCTGAGCTCCACCCACGAAATGCAGGCGTAGTCGCCCGTGTCCGGGTCCGGTGCAGAGCCTGAGACCTCGGTGTCGCGCTCTTGACGGAGCCAATCAGTCGCTCTCCGGGATCGAGGCCGGACTCGACGACCCTGGCTGCAGCCGGGAGTCCACGCGTGCCGTGTTTCTCGGGAGTCACCGAAAACACGAAAATCGAGTGGATCAATTCGGAGTGTAGTCGAAGGGGTCGTGGTTCTCGCCGTGGCAAGTCAGAAAGCACTTGCCTTTGCCGTCGCCCGCATCCTCCGGCGCAATGAACTCGAGTTGGCTGTTCCAAGGCGAGACCACGGAAGTGTCGAAGTTGATGAGCTTCTTCTGGCTGCCCGACGCGTGCGGATCGTGGCACACGTTGCACGGTGTGTCCTCACCTCGAATGTGCTTGTCGTGCTTGTCGAAGCTGCGGTCGTCCAGGATGCCGTTGTTCGCGCCATCTTCGGGAGCGTGGCACTTGAAACAGAGAGCGTACTTGGCTTCGGCGTAGGTGGTGTTGTCGGCGGTCTCGTAGCGCCGCTCGAGGAGATTCGGCCGTGTCGAGCCGTGCGGACCGTTGGGGCCAGCACCACCGTTGGCGGGGCCGGCGTTGTTGTTGTGGCAGCCTGTGCACGCCATGAGGCTGTTGGCGGCCCAGCCGGCCTCGAGACTGGGTAGCCTCGGATTGAGTGTCCCGGTCACCGCCACCCCGTGAAACGAATCCATCGAACCGTCGAACTCCAGACGCACGTTGGTCGACGGAAACTGTCTCGGTGTCGGCGGCGACGGCTTGCCGGTGCTGTCTGCATGGCAGCGAAAGCAGAGCTGGTACTCGAACGCAGCCGGATCGATCGCAGCTCCGGCAAGGTCGATGCCGACAACCTCGGCCAGTGGCCCGGAAGCCGGCCGCGGACTGGTCGACGGACCGGGCAGATCGACTCTCGGCTTGGCTTGATGGGTGTTGTGACAGTCCATGCACTCGACGTGTCGGTTCGGACTGTTCACCAAAGCCGCTTCGCCCACCCCGTGCGCGGTCGACGAAAGGCCCAAGGGGTGGTTCGAGGCCTTTGAGAACTCGGCCATCAAGCTCGGCGCGACCGGGGCGCCATCGTGACAGGTGTAGCAGAGCGATTCCTCTAGCTCGACCAGCAAGGACGGGTAGTCCTGCGTCGGGCTCGCCGTGTCCGGCCAGCCGTGGGGCTGGTGGCAGTTGGTGCACCAACCCTGCCGGGCGGTATCCGTGACTTGGGGGAAGGTCGTCCCGTATTGCGGGCCTGGCCAGAGAGTTTCCGCGGCCGCGGTGTTCTGGTGCGAGCCGGGCGTCGCCGTATCGGCCAAGGTGTGGCAGCTGGCGCACAGCGCTTGGGTATCCGACGGGCGCGGCGCGTTGCCGGTGCGGACCAGGGTGCCGTCGTTCGGCAAACCCTTGCTGCCGTCGGGATCGTGGAGCTCGTGGCAGCTCATGCAGACTACGTTGTCGCTGCCGTCCAGAGGCAGGGTCGGGCGAGGATCCTGATACTCACCCCCGGGAATGCTCGTGCCGACCGGGTGCGAGCCTTGAGCGGCGTCGGTCACGTCTCGGGCACTATGGCAGTCGACGCACATCTCGTTGGCGCCGTTGTCGACGCGCTGAAAGTGCCTGCCACTTCCGGTTCCGGCTCCCGCGTAGGCAGGGGCACCGGGGTCGAACGGGGTCTTCGACTGGTTGTGCTGATCGTGGCAGGTCGAGCACATGACCCTGCCGTCTTCGAGGCGGGCGAGCATCTGAGCCGTGGTCGGCAGGTTGAGATCGGTGCGCACGTAGAGGCGCCACACGTCGCCGTTGACGAACGCGGGCGAGGCGGCACCGTCGGCAAAATCAACCGAGATCCCCTCGTCAAGCGGCACTCCGGTCCCCGTCAAGACATTGCTGCCGCCGCCGCCGCCGGGGGCACTCCCGGTCCAGTCGAAGCGAGCCATGCCGACATCGCCGCCGGTGACGATCGTTATCGTGTAGGTCTTGGCGTAGGCACCGGTGAACGCCCCGGTTGATTGAACAGTGCCTGGAGATGTGTTGCCGACGTCCGGCGCGACCCAGCCAGAAGGACCGGAGTCCCACCGGTGGGAGGTCCCGGAAGGCGTGACGCCGGCCGGCAATCCGGGGCTTGGCAGCGCCTGATCCGCAGCGTCGAAGGGAAACGCGGCGGCCGCGCCACCGGTGACGTGGCAACTGAGACAGAGATTGGCATTGCCGTCGACCGTCGTGAGCGCGCCGCCGGGAGAAGTGTGGACGACGTGGCAGCTCTCACAGGGATCGGCCGGCAGCGCCGAGAACTGGTGCGGAGGATCGACGGCAAAGACCGGGGACAGCGCCCAGGTTGCCAGCAACAGAAGCAAGAGGAGCGGACGCCTGATCACGTCAACCTCCACCTCCGCAAGCCGCCGGGTCGATGATCACGGTGACCGTCGCCCCCGAATCGACCACGAAACCGTCTACGAAGCTCACCTGAGAGCCCGCCCGGAGGCTGGCGGCACCGGCGGGAGACGCAACCCGGAACGAGTTTCCCGCCGTGATCATGTCCGACGCCGCGAAATCCTCGGCGGCCACCACGACGTGGTTCGCGAGCGTGAGTTCGGAGGGACAGGCCGGGGGTGCCGGCTCGTCCTCGAGAATCGTGACCACTGCGCTACCGGTGGCGCCGATCGTTGCCCCGCCGGTCGGGAGGCTCAAGGCCAGTTGCAAAGTCTCGTCTCCCTCGTAGACCGCGTCATCGTAAAAGGTAATCGCGAAAGACTTCGGCTCGACGTCGCCGTCCAGGAAGGTGATTGTGGCCGCCGGCGCCGAGAAATCCAGTCCGGCCTCGGCGCTGCCCCCGGACGCCACGGCGTCGACCGTGACCGTTCCGTCGCTACCGACGGAGCGGCTGATCGTTGCGAGCAGGGAGCCTCCGCGCTCGACGCCGGCATAGCTCGGCGTGTCGAACTGCAGACTCCCCGGAGCGGGCGGATCATCATCCAAGAGAGTCAACACGGCGTTTTGCGGACTCCCGATTACGGCCCCGCCCAGCGGTCCGACAAGGGCCAGATCGACCGTCTCGTCGCCTTCATGCCGGGCGTCGTCGGCGATCGGAATCGTCACGCTCCTGGGAGCCGTGTCTCCGTCGGCAAAAATGACCGTCGCCATGACAGGTTGGTAGTCCCCGCCCGATGTCGCCGTGCCATCGGCAGTCTGAACCGCGGCCATGACCAGCCCGGTGCTTCCTCCGGTTCGAGTTATCGTCACGCTCGCGGTTCCACCGGCCTCGCCGACGTCAAACGTGGCCGAATCGAATTGCAGGCTTCCCGCCGGTTCGGTCTCGCGCGGGTCCGAGAAGCTATCGATACCGAAAACCTGGATAGCACCGGTGTTGTGCGACGTCACGAAGAGACGGTTGGACGCGTCGATCGCCAAGCCGAGCGGCGTCATCAGCCCAGCCGGATCGGGCCCGAACACTCCCAGAGTGGCCAGGCCGACGCCCTGGTCGTCGAAGACCTGGACCAGGCCCTGAAAGCCGTCCGTGACGTAGATCCGGCCGACGGAGTCACTCGTCAAGCCGGCCGTGCGACCGAACTTCCTGGACTCGCCGGGCTGCTGGCCGAAGCAACGCAGAAACGTCCCGTCACGATCGAAGACCTGGACCCGGTCGTTGTTCTGGTCGGCGACAAACACTTCGCCGGCGCCGGTCACGTGCACGGCCGCCGGAAACTCGAACTCCCCGGCCGCCGCGCCGCGGCTGCCGATCGTCCGCAAGAGGGCTCCAGCCGAGTTGTAGACCTTGACGACATGGGCGTCGCCGTCCGAGACGAGAATGGAGCCGTCGAAAGAATCAACGGCGATGTCGTTGGGTGTCAAGAACTCTCCATCCCCTGAGCCGAGCTTGTCGAGGAGAGTCCAGCTGGAGTCGAACACCGATACCCTGCCGCTGCCCAGCTCGCTGACGTAGATCGCGCCCAGCGAATCCACCGCGATTCCCAGCGGACGATCAAGACCGTCCTTGACTGCGACCAGCCGACCGAGTTGGTTGCGTACGATCACCCGACCAGATGCCGGATCGGTGAGGTAGAGATTCGAAGCGCCATCGACAGCCACGCGGCCCGGCGCCTCGATCAACTCGTGCTGGGAGCCCAGGGACGCCACGGTCGGCGCCGCAACCGCCGACGTCCCTCCCCAGGTACACTGAGCGGCGGCGGGGGCTGAGGGCCAGAACACAGCCAAGGCGAGCGCTCCCGTAAGGAGCGTTCGGTGAGGGCGCGGAGTGGACGGTGTGGGGGTCGTACCAAGATTCATGCCCGGCTCCCTTGTACAAGACTACTGCCGGGCCAGCAACGTCCGAAGGGAGTTTCGACACTACCCGTTCGGGTGGTCGGAACCCGTTTCGGACTCTCCTCGGACTCCTCGGAAGGGCCAGCAAGTCCGATTGAAGCGATCGCTGCCGACGGGACGGAGACACTCGAATCGGAGTGGCGAACGCGAGCTTGATGCGTGCTGAGTGTCGCGGTCGAGTACTGCGCGAGCCCCACGCTCGGCCCGGGTTACTTCAGGTGGCAGGATAGACAGAGCTCGCTTCGAGAGACAGGTACCGAGAGCTGGTACTCTCCGGATTCACCGCCGTGACAGGTCTGACAGCTGATCAGATCATTCTGCAGCTCGAGTCGGGCATCGAGAGCGTTCCTGGGCACGTACTCGGCGTCGTGCAACGGGTAGGGTACGTCAACCGGATGGCTGGTCGCCGCCGTCCCGGAGTGCGTCCGGCGGGAGAACAAGCTCCGTCGTATTGCTCGTCCCTCAAGCTCTTTCGTCTGAACTGAAACGCTGTCGGCGACGGTGCCGTCGTGGCAGGAATAACAGCCGGCTGTAACCGTCACAAGCTCCACCAGGGATTCTCCGGACTGGAGAAACGAGCGGCTGCCCACGTTCACAATGGAACGCTCGGCCCTGGACGCGCAGATCGACTGCGCCCGAATCGCTTGCGTCGCCAGTCCAAGGCTCCATACGACCGAACCCGCAAGCAGTGCCAGTACTCGCTTGTCAGGGTCCCGCATCGCATCTGCCTCAGTTGGGCAGAATAGGGTGCGCAGAGACGCAGGTCGATCGGCGAGATGGACACCAATCCTGTAGGAGTGCGTCCTGAAAAACAGTCGGACAACCGAGCGAGAGTGAAACTCTCGGCCCGGGCAACCCCTCGCTTCTGCATCCGGCACTTGCCGACGAGATATGCGGTGGAGGGCGGTATCTCGCACCGGTTCTTCAGATCGCGTCTTCGGCCCGCTCGGCGTCAGCCGAGGAGCGCAGTAGGCTGAACCGGTCAGCCCGTGGCGGTTGTCGCAGAAGCCTCAGTGGTGGTGCGGCGGCCGTCTCGGCTTCGGCGGTCTCGGCGGCCTAGCGATGAGGTTCTTGCCGCTCGGAGATCGAGTACCACCCGGCTTGTCCATGGACTCGAGAAGCGGAGCTGTGATCAGACCGGCGGAACCATAGCTTGCCGGCGCGTGATCGACTCCGTGGCAGCTCACGTAGCAACTGCCCGACCCGGGACCGGTGGAAACGTACCGGAGCCGACCGCTGATTCCGGATGGGCTCACGTTCGCCACCGCTGTCTCCTCGCCGAACCGAATCAACGCTCGATTCTCGACGGATCCATGCGCGCTGTGGCAGGTGGCGCAAGAGACCATCTGGTCGGCGACATGGAGCCGGTGAAACGGAAATGGACCCTCATCGAGAACCGCTTCCCGCTGATGGCAGCCGTAGCAGAGGCCATAGCTCTCGGGCCCCTCCGGACTTCCGTCCACGGTGATGTACTCCTGTTTCAGAAGGTAGCGCACGGCTGATCCGTGAGGCCCGCGGGCTCCCTCGGGGTCGCTGTTATCGTGACAATCCGTGCAGTTGATCTCGCGATCGCTGAATTCGGGAATCAAGGACGGCGAGCGCTCGAGAGCGGGTGCCTCAAGGGGGTGAAACGAGCGATTGTTGGGGTTGGTCAAACGGCTGAGGTCGAGCAGGCTCTGAGTGCCGACCCCGGCCGAGCCGTGGCAGCCTGCGCACAAGTCGACCTCGAAGGCGTTTGGGTCGCGCGTGGAGAGTTTGCGTCCGGCGCCGGCCGAGTCGGACGAAACCGAGCTAACACTGCGTCGGTGCGGTGAGTGGCATGATGTACAGGTGACCGCTCCCGGTTCGGAGCGAGAGAACGACTGACTGTCGACGGGATGCACAAAGGGCTGCAGAAGCTCGAGGGAGAGCAATTGCGGATCGGCGGTTGGAGAGAGCAGCCCTCGAGAGACCATCTCGTCCGCGGCAGCCCGGCTCGAGTGGCAGGAGAGGCACACGTCGCTTTGCGGCGCCGGCAGCATCGGTGAACTGGACACTCCGTGACCCGCGTGACAGGCGCGACAACCGCCGGTGACTACGGTCAGGTCCATGTGAGGGTGGACGGCCTGCGCAGGGGCCGAAGCCAGCGCGGCGCTGAGGGCGAAGCCCGCGACTGTCAGCGTAGTGCGTGGCACGACAGACAAACCTCATCGACGGTTGGCCGGATCCAGAAACGCGGGACCAGATCCGGAACGTAGTAGCGATCAGCGTGGGGATCGTGGCAGGTGGTGCATTGCATCTTGCCCTGCGCGTCGAGCGGGACCTGCCCCTCGCTGACGATGGCGCTGGGTGATCGAATCGCGATGTCCGAGTCGGGCTTCGCGTCCTGTAGGTTGGCATCGAGGAGGCTGAACGAGATCGGGTGGTCGCCGCTGAGGTCGGTGCCGATATAGCCCTTGTGGCCGGCGCTCAGCCGTTCGGCGCCGGCCATGGCGAGGGGTTGGGATTCGCCGACGATCTCGCCGAGCGCAATGGTGCCGTCATGGCACGAAAGGCAAAGCCGCGAGCTACCGTCGGGTTGCGGAGCTTGCGACCGCCGGCCGCTGGTGTCCCGCACGTTCGGCGTCAGGTACTGTGCCTCGGAAAGGGGCCGGCTCCAGAGCGGCTCGGCTACCTGTGCATTGTGCGGAATGTGGCAGAACTTGCAGACCTCGGTCTCGGAAACGGCGCGGATCTCGCCGGGACCGCTGGCCGACAAGTTGTGCAGAGTCGTTGCCACGGTCTCCTGCTGCGCCACCAGGAGAGTGCCGGGAGCACCGAACCCAACGACGGTCACCGCCAGGCCGAGCGCCCGCCGCCTCCAGGAAGAGCGATCTGACCTCCGGGGCCTCATCGAGTCTCGCCCGCGGCTTTCTGTTCACGCACACGGAGAATCTGTACCCGTCGATTGAGCGAATCAGCAACCGCCACCCGGCCGTCCGGATGAGCGCACAGGCCGGCCGGGAATGACAGCTCTCCCGGTTCGCTGCCTGCGGTGCCGAGCGTGGTCAGAAAAACCCCGTCCCGCCGGTAGACGGCGATCTGCTCCAGGTGCGCGTCGGAGATCCACAAACGTCCAGCCGGATCGATCGCGATACCCTTGATGCGAGGCATGTCTCCGGACGCGTCACCCAGCCGGCCCAGTGTCGCCAGCGACTCGCCGCTCGAGGGGTCGAGACCCTGAACCCGGAAATTGAGTGTGTCGCCGACCCAGAGAGCCTCGTTGTCAGCGGAAAGGACCGTGGGAAAGTTGAACTCGCCCTCCGCTTCGCCCCGTCGGCCGAACACCCGCATCTCCGGATCGAAGCTCAGGACTCTATGACGTCCGGTCTCGACAACGAAGAGGTGCTCATCCACGCAGGCGACCCCGGTCGGCCGTAGGAGCCCGTCGGCCAGCCAGCGCCTGAGACGAAGCTGCCGGTCGAGGATACCGACCCGGCCCCTTCGAGAGTCCGAAACGAGCAGACCGGCCGCGCAGGAGGCCACTCCAATGGGGCTCTCGAACAGGTCCGCGGCGCTGCTCAGGACGCGACCGCGTTCATCGATCGAGAGTACCCGACCGAGTCCCGGATCGGTCACTACGAGGGAGTCTCCGTCCCAGGCGACCCCATAGGGCCTCACGAAGAGCCGGGGATCGCTTCGGCCGGTCAACCGGCGCAACCAGCGACCTCTTCCCAGATCGGCGCGGGTGGCAATGATCCGCTCGACCTGAATTGAAGGCGGCTGGTCGAGGGTTGCGTGTCCGTTCTGAACGGCGCTGGCTCCACCCGTTGTGGAGCTCGCGACAGCGAGCCAGACCGCGGCCAGCGCTCCCGCCGCCGGCATCCAGGAACCCAGATGGCCTGCCGGTCGCACTACCGGATGACCCCTTTTCGTCCGGTTCCCGTAACGATTGGCAGCCAGCCGGCCAGTCCTCTCGAGACTGTCCACCGAAAACCGCGATTCGTGATCCGGGAGCCTCCCGCGATCCGCTGGCGTCGCTCAAAGGCCTGGGCTTCGAGCCGGATCGCGCCGATGCTCCACTCGACGCCGGCCTCGGTGCGGGTGCTGTCGAGATCCGGCGTCAGGACCAGATCTCGCTCGTCGATTCGGTAAAGAGCCTGCAGTCGCAACTGCCGCAGTGGCTTCCAGGTGGCGACGACGCCGGCGAACCGGACCGTCTGTGCCCCGAACCGGCGCGTGGAAGTGTCGGTTTCGCCGGCTTCGAGACGCAAGGAAGCCGACACGGTTCCGCCCTGAACCGTAGCGCGTACGGTCTCGGCGACGAAGTCGTCTGTAGCCAGCCGCGCCGAGGCCTCTCGCCGCGACCACTCCGCCCAGGCGCTGGCGTTTCTTCCGTCCTGTCGCCATCCCAGTGTGGCTCGTGCACGCAGGTGATCCTCGGTGCTCAGACCGCGTGGAAGGATCACGTCTGGCACTTCTGCGACGGGATCGCGGTCGAACTCAAGCTCGTTTCGAGAAGCCTCGGCCTCGATCTCCTTGCGCAAGCCGTTGTGCAATCCATGGCGGATCGATGCCGCGAGAGAATACGCCGCTTGACTGTCGTTGTGTGTTTCGGAGCCTTGGCGACGCTCGATTTCGCCCAGGCTCATCCGGCCGCTGAGGACCGTGGCGAGCTTGGTCTCGGTCAGCCTCCACGATACCGCGACACCGGCGCGGGGAGTGGTCTGGTCGAAACCGGCTCCGTTCTCTTCGGTGTAGGCAGCAAAAGGCGCTATCTCCCAGTGCGCCCCGGACCGCCACCTGTAGGACGCGGATATCCCCTGAATGTCGCGCGAAAAGTCATCGCCGGACTCGAATCGGCCGATGTCGTAGCGCACCTCGAACTGGTCTCGGTGACGCAGCTCCTTTGCCAGCAGGCCCCGGAGGCGGTAGTCCTCGGTGGCTACTGTCTGTTGCAGGACAGTAACGTCCCGCTGGACTCCAATTCCAGCCAGCTGCCACCTTAGGGTCGGCGAGATCCTGCCGTTCTGATCGAAGTTGGCGGTCAGGCCGTCGATCTCGAGGTCCACCGTGCCGAAGTCCTGAAAGGTGCGCTCGATGCGAAAGTGGTTGTTGAGCTTCTTGCCGGAGCGGCTCCAGTCCAAGAACTGTCGGTCGCGGACCTCTTCGTCCGTGAGTGGGTTCAAGAACGTCGTCTCGCTGCGCTCGAAGCCTAGGAGCGTGCCGCGCAAGGGACCTCGGCGCATCCGCAGCCTGGCGCCCCATTGATCGCTGACGTCGACGATACCGAGAAGC
>JBHHWO010000114.1:0-14546 GCA_046756565.1 Thermoanaerobaculia bacterium
GATGTAGAGTTCCTGGGTGACTCTCGCGCTGCTCTGGGCAGTGATCTTGGCGTCGTCGCCGGCAGCGGCGTGCATGGCCGATCAATTGCCGGCCTGCAGGGTGATCGTTCTGTCGGAGATTAACGCGCATCGCGTAGTCGCGCACCTCGAGCCTCTCGAAGGGCACCCGGTTCTGGAGGCTATCGCTCGCGAGCGGGCGCGCGAGATTGCCCTCGGCGGCTCGGTCGATCCGAGCATGGCTCGCCTCCGGGCCACCACCAGGCGGCTCTATCGAGACGGGTACGACCCCCACGACTGGACCGAAAGCGCGCTCGTCGGACGCTGGGGCAGCGAGGTCTTCGGACAGTGGGCCGAAGTGCATCCGCGGTGGTACGAGGAGGTTCGAACCGGCGATTACGAGCACGTCGGGGTCGGAATCGAACGGCTCGGTAACCAGCCGGTCTTTGCCATCGTCTTCGGCCTGACCAAGCGCACAATGGAGTGGAGGCTCGCCGCGCCACTCGCGGATCTCGGGCAGGTGCGGACCGAGCTCCTACTCGCGGTCAATTCAGAGCGCCGCAAGAAGGGCCGCGGTCCGCTGGTGTCGAATCCGAATCTCGACTCGGCGGCCCAGGCGCACGCCGAGGACATGTTGCGCCGCGCCTACTATGACCACAAGAGTCCTGAGGGAGCGACGGTCGCCCGGAGGGTGCGCGACGCCGGTTACGGCAAGCCCCGGATGGTCACGGAGAACATCGCCAAAGGCCTGTTCAGCCCCACCGAGACCGTGGAACGGTGGATGGCGAGCTCCGGCCATCGCAAGAACATCCTGATCGAGAAGGCATCGGAGCTCGGTAGCGGGGTCGCGTTCGGTGAGAACGCCAACGGATTCGAGGTCGTCTGGGTGCAAGTACTGGCAACGCCTTCTTCTGGGGCGGGGATCAACGAGAGGCAGCTTGGCAACTGAGCTTCAGGACAGCGTGGCTTTGCGGGAGGCCGTTGAAGACGATCTCGAAGCATTCTACGAACACCAGGCGGACCCGGTCGCGTCGCGCATGGCCGCGTTCCCAGCGAGGGGGCGGTCCGAGTTCGAATCCCACTGGAGAAAGATCCTCGCGGACAAGGCGGTTTTCAAAAGGACCATCTTGGTAGGTGAGCAGGTGGCGGGGTACGTCGTCTGTTTCGAGCAGGCTGAGAAGAAGCTCGTCGGGTACTGGCTGGGCAGGTCGTTCTGGGGCAAGGGCGTGGCCACTCGCGCCCTGTCGGAGTTTCTCGGGCTGGTCGAGCTTCGACCTCTCCACGCGCTGGTTGCGGAATCCAACCTCGGGTCGATCCGAGTGCTCGAGAAGTGCGGCTTCGTCCTGTCGAAGGGCGTTCCCGCCTCGGGAGAGCCCCCTGGCGCCAGCGGCGACGCGGTCGGCGAGCGCCTCTACGAGCTCACGGCAGCACCTCCCAGCCGGAAAGGAAAGATGAGATGACAACCATAAGAGGCGCACTGGTGCTCGCCGGATTGATTCTGGCGCTGGCCGCGGGACTGCCTACGCGGTCGATCTCGAGCTGGTCGCAGACGAGACCCGGGAGCGCGTCATGGGCGTCGCGATGGGCCTGGTTCTGGTGATCTTCGCGAACGCCGCCCCCAAAACGCTCGAACCTTGGGCAGAGGCGCGTTGCGGCCCGGCGAAGAGCCAGGCCGTGCAGCGCTTTGCCGGCTGGACGCTCGTGCTGGCGGGCCTGGGCTACTCGCTCGCCTGGCTGACCCTGCCCATCGATCGCGTAAACGCTCGCGCCATGCTGATCGTGGTGGCCGGCGTGTTGCTGGTGGCGGGAAAAGTCCTCTGGGCGGCCATGAACTGCCAGGATCCGCCTCCCGCCGAGCTCTGATCCCTCCGCCTAGCTGCCGTATCGATAACCCCGCTGTGCGCGAACGACCGCGCCACTGACCTTCGCGCCAACCGTGATTCTCTGATAGCCACTCTCGCCCTGAGGATGCTCCGAGCGGTAGCTCAGCAAGTAGTAGCCGACGCTCTCATCGGCGATCGACTTGATCGGCGTGAAGAACGACACGAAGTGGCGGTGGTAGACGCCACCGGTATCGTAGGCGAGGGCGTTCAGAAAATCGCTTTGCGCGTGCCTTGCGCTGTGCACCGTCAGGTCGACCGGATAAACGGCGACGTTATTGTCGTTGAGGGCCCGTTCCATGTCTGGATAGTACCGGCGGTCCGGAATGGCGAAACCACCCACGCCGTCGAGCTTTCCAAATCCGATGCCGAAGTAGAACAGGGTCTTGCGGCCGACGATGTGACCCATCGCGTCGGCCAGGAGTCGCATTCCGGAGTAGATGCGACGGGTCTTGCGAGAGAGCTCCTTGCCCGCGGGCAGATGGCGGAGAAGTGAGGCGCCGCTGTCGGAGGTCGGCTCCTGGGCTAGGCGGTATTTCTCGGGGTTGATCCCACGTGACGCGTCCGTGAGCGCCTGGGTCAGTGCCTCGCGATTCTGGGTGAAATCCTGGAAGACCTTGAGCTTCATTCCGTAACCCGTGACCGCGACCCAGTCGGAGGGCTGCATCTCTTCCTCGATCCATTTGCGCGCATCGCGTGCGGCCTTTATCTGTTGTTGGATGAGGCGATTGAACCGGTTCGAGATGGTGCGGGTGTCGTCGAAGAAGAAAACGATGTAGCGGCTGGCCGGGATCTCCGCCACGCCGGAGCCGGCAGACTCGTAGCGGGTGGTGTAGAAGTCGACGCCGGTCAATTCCATCTCCCGGTCGCCTTCGAGCACCACGAAGTCGCTCGGCTCGAGACCGACGATTAGATTCCCGCCTCGGTCCGTGACCACCACGTCGAGGAGCACCTCTGTGACCTCCATCTGCTCGTCGAACCGGGGCCTGGCCTCGGGTTGTGACAGCGCCCGTCCCGCAGAGATCACCGATGCGACCAGAAGCGCTATCGTGAGCGGGCTTCGGAGTGCCTGGATCTTGTCGGGATTCGTTCTCATTCGGCCTCCACGGCGCCGGGACTCCATCTTGTCAGATGGAGAAAGCGTGCAAGCTCCGGGCCGCCGCTTTGATAGAAGAGGAGTGATGGCGACCCCGAGGTACGGAGCGCACCGAGCAAGACGCTACGCCGTCGTGCTGGCGTTGCTGACGCTGGCCTTTTTCGGCCGGGTCGCCGGACAGTTCAGCGTCGCGTTTCTTGGGGCCGAGTTCCTGCCGCCTATGGAGGCCTGGGATTCGGGGCTGTTGAGGTACGCAGCTCTCTTGGTGGCTCAGATCGTCATTCTGGTGATTCACGTCGCGATCGTCAGGCACGTGTGGACCGGATCGGGTCGGTTTGCGGGGCGTAAACCGAGAGCCGGAGGCTTTCTCAAGTGGTTCAGCCTGGTCTACTTCCTGGTGATGCTGGTTCGCTATGTGGTGACGGTGTGGCTGCCGGTGGAGCTGCCGTGGTCGCCGGCGACAATTCCCATCTACTTCCACTGGGTGCTCGCGCTTCATCTCTATCTCCTGTCGCGCTACTACCGTAGACTGCCGCTGGCCCGTGGAAGGGCTGGCTGAGGCGGGTTCGTGGAGAGGCCCGAGAACCCTGTCAGTCGGTTCCTGAGTCGCCAGGGATTCGTGCTTCTGGACGGCGGCCTGGCGACGACCCTCGAGGCGCACGGAGCGAGTCTGGACGATGATCTGTGGTCGGCCTCGGTCTTGTTGGAGGCGCCGGAGGCCCTCCGGCAGGTCCACCGCGCCTTTCTCGAAGCCGGCTCCGATTGCATCGCGACGGTGAGCTACCAGGCCTCGATCGCAGGATTTCGCAACCGGGGACTGACCGAGCTCGAGGCGAATGAGCTCATGCGGGCGAGCAGTCGCCTGGCCGTCGCCGAGCGCGACGACTTCTGGCAATCGGAGGAAGACCGGTCCGGCCGGCTCAAGCCCCTGGTGGCGGCGAGCGTCGGGCCGTACGGGGCGTTTCTCGCGGACGGCTCGGAGTACACCGGCGACTACGGGATCGGCGAAGCCGAGCTGCGGACATTCCATCAAGATCGGTGGCGAATCCTCGCCGAGAGCGAGGCGGACCTGCTGGCCTGTGAGACGATTCCCTCTCTGCGCGAGGCCGTCCTGCTGACCGAGCTCCTCGAGGACACGCCGCAGAAGTGGGCGTGGCTCAGCTTCAGCTGCCGAGACGACGTGCACATCAGCGACGGCACCCGCCTTCTGGAGGCGGCGCGCGAACTCGATTCGGTTCCGCGCCTGGTCGCGATCGGCGTCAATTGCGTGTCGCCGGACCACGTGCCGTCTCTGATCGACGAGCTCGCCGCAGGCACCAACAAGCCGATCTTCGTCTATCCGAACCAGGGCGAGGGCTGGGACGCGGCCGCCAAGAGCTGGGTGGGGGAGCCGCGAATCCTCGATTGGGGACAAGCAGCCGACGAATGGCTGCGGCTGGGCGCCTCCGGTGTCGGTGGCTGTTGCCGGGTCGGTCCCGACGAGATCGCCGGCGTGCGCGGCCACCTGTCGAGCCGATAGCCGCGAGCCGGTCGCCGTAGAATCCGCCAGATTCGCAAACAGCCGAACAGCCACGATTGCGTCGTCTGCGGTCTACGCAACCAAGCCGGTCTCAAGGCGACGCGGCCACTTCGAGGGCACCCCCAAGGGGGTGTGGAGCCGAGCGCTCGGGTGCGGTACGATCTGACGAGTTGAGCTGTTTTGGGCCGGGAGTGGCCGCAGCATGCCGCCTTTCCGAGCCTGTCGAAGGGAGGTCATATGACTATCTTTGGACGGAAGGGATCCGGGGCCGGTGCGGGGGCGTTGGCGCTTGCTTTGCTCATCGTGGCTTCGGTGGGGGCGGCGGGCGCAGTTACCTATGTACAGATTCCCGACGAGGTACTGTTTCAGCAGGCGGACGTGATCGCGGAGGTCTCGATCGTCGGCGAACTTCCCCCGCTCGCCGGCGCGGTGCCGATCACCCAGTACCAGGTGTCGGTCGAGACGGTCATCAAGGGCTCAGTCGCGGCGAGCACGCTGGTCGTCTCCTCTCCGGGAGGCGTTGCAGCCGACGGCCGGGAGCTCGTGGTTCCCGGGGCTCCACGCTTCGCACCGGGAGATCGCGTTCTCGCCTTTCTGACCGGTGAGGAAGATACCGGCTACGGACTGCTGCACCTGGGTATGGGCGCCTTCCACAGGGTCGGTTCCGGAAGCCGATTCCTGGCGGTTCGGCCCTTCGCCGGTGAGGCTCTACTCGATAGCGATCTCGAGCCGGCGATCGAGGTCGTGCGCGACTACGACCGGTTCGTACGATGGCTCGAACGGCGGCAAAGAGGAGTCCGCAAGCGCGCCGACTACTTTTTGCCGCGGGCTCGGTTCGTTGCGGCTCCCTATCGCCTGGTGAAAGTCGGAGGCAAGAACGTCCGCTGGTTCGAGTTCGACGACTGCAAGACCGTCGACTGGCGGAGTCGCAACACCACGACTTCGAACACGCAGCCACTCTTTGTTCAAGCGCTCAACGTGTGGAGCCGTGATCCGGTGTCTCTGCGGCTGGTCGGGGGCACCAACAGCACGAGTGGCCTTCTTCGAAGCGACAATGTCAACGCGATCATCTTCGGCGACCCCAACAACAGCCTGCCGGGTACCTTCGTCTGTCCGAATGGCGGCGTCATCGGTCTGGTTGGCTTCTGGCTCTCCAATCAGACCGGGCGGTATGAGGGAAGGCAGTACACGCGCCTTCGAGAGGCGGACATCGTCATCAACGACGGCACCGAGTGTCTGCTCAACAACAATCGTCTGGCGACTGCAGAGCTCTTCACCATGGAGCTCGGCTTCTCGCTGGGCATCGACATCTCGGACAAGGCCAACGCCACCATGGGGAGGTTCCACAACGATGGACGCGGCGCGTCTCTGACGGCTGACGACATCGCAGCGCTCGAAGCGCTCTACGGCTCGGGCACGTGCTCGGATCCCGGTCCCGGTCCCGATCCGGATCCGGATCCGGATCCCGATCCGAAGGGCGTCGATGCGCCGAGCAAGCTCAAGGTCAAGACACCTAAAGCAACTCGGGTGCGTCTGCGCTGGAAGGACAACTCGAAGGACGAGACGCAATTCGAGATCTGGCGCCGGATCGGCGAGAAGAAGTGGAAACTCTGGGAGACGAAGCCGGCCAACAAGAGGTCGATGAAATCGAAAGACGTAAGAGCGGGAGCCACTTACACATTCCGGGTTCGGGCCCGCAGGGGCGACGAGCTTTCGGAGTTCTCGAACGAGGTCACGGTGACGATGCCGCTCGGCAAGCTGGCTGCGCCGGAGAACCTCGAAGTCGAGGCCACCTCGCCGACGACCGGCCTGCTGACATGGGAGGACAAGACCGACGGCGAGAAGCTCTTCAAGGTCGAGCGTAGGGAAGGCGACGGCGAGTGGGCTTCCTGGCGGACCGCCGATGCCAACGCGACTATGCTCGAGTTCGACGACGGCGTCAGTGGCGCGACCTACTCGTTTCGCATTCGAGCCAAGAAGGGCTCGAAGGTCTCTGACTTTTCAAACGAAGCGACCGTGACGATGCCGTAAGCCGGCGAGCTCAGTCGAGAGTCACGTCCAACCAGACGAGCCGGTGATCCGAGGCCTGGTCGGCCCAGGCGGCGCCGTCCGAATCCTCTTCGGGTGTCGGCCAGAAGACTCCCCCGGAGACCATCTCGAGGTTCACACTCGGCAGGATGTAGTCGATTCGCGAGCCGGGGCCGAACACCGACGTCGAGCGCTCCGGAAAGCGCGGTGGACCTGGCATGCGAGGAGTCTCGGCGTTGTGAACGAGGCCAGCCGAGCTGGTTGTCAACGGGCCGCTGTCCTGGATGCGTGGGTGGGCGAGGAGTTGATCGATCGCGGCCACGCCGTCGTAGACCGAAGTCCGAAACGGTCCGTCATTCGGCGCGTCGGGGGCCAGAGGCGCCGCATTGAGGTCACCGACGATGACGAACGGGTCTTCGGAGTCGTATCCGCCGGGCCGCTCCTGGTCGTCGACTAGAGTTCCTCCGCCGTCGAGGTATTCGACCCAGAGTTTGATCTCGTCGAAGTTGCGCCGGCCGTTCTTGTCCTCCGGTCCGTCGAAGCCCTGGGGGGTCGGGTGACTGGCAAAGAGATGGAGAACATGGTCGCCGATCTCGATCGGGACGTCCCAGTGCGACTTGCTCGACAGGCGAAGAGCCGCAGCCACTGCGGGCGCGAAGTGATCCGGCGGCATGTGATGGCCGGGCAGGTCCTGCCAGCGAAGCTCCTGGAAGGCCCGAGCGCCGGCTTTCTGGACAGGGAATCGGGACAGGATCGCCATCGAGTACTGGCCCGGGTACGTCCCGAAGCCCCAGGAGTCGTTGCCGTGACGGCGGTCGCCCCGATCCTCGTCCGTGGCGACGTGCCCGTCGCCGTCGAGGTCGAGTTCAGACAGCAGTCCGGTGTTGTTCGGCGCCGCGAAGCTGTACGGAAGCTCGAGGCCGTCTTCGCCGCCCGCTAGGTAGGCGTCTCGAAAACGGCGGGCGTTCAGGTCCAGGCCGATGTTGGCGGAGTCGTAGTCGTGATCGATCTCGTTCAGTACCAGGATGTCGGGCGCCAGTCGGCGGATGATCTTCCCGGCGGCCGCTGCCTGTGGGTGCCGGCCGTGCCCTTCTTGATCGATCTCGAGGATCTTGTCGGTGTCGAGCTCGCGAATGTTGAACAGCGCGATCCGCACCGTCTCCGGGTCGGTCGAGTCGCTGCCGACGGCCTCTGGCCCGGCCCTGGGCGACGGTTCGCCGCACGCCGTCACGCAGACGGCCATCGTGAACGCGGCACGAACCTTGGCCTCCATGGGCGCGAGTCTAGCCCGGAAGGAGACTGGAGTGCCGAAGACCGTGCGACTACAATAGGCGCGAACCCGGCACCAAAGGAGGGGTTGTGACACAAAGCACGTGGTTCTGGCTCTCGGCGCTCTGCTGTTGATTCCCCAGGCCGCGATGGCGGTCATCACCTTTACTCGGCTGGACGACGACGTCTTCATCGTCAGTCATCGAGTCAAGGGCATCGGTTTTCGGGGCAAGGCTCAAAAGCTGGTCTACACGAAGACGGCGTCGCTTTGCATCGCCGCAGGGTTCACCCACATGAAGGTCCTCCACCAGGAATCGGAGACCGGGCAAGTGGACGATTCGGCGAACGCCAGCATCCGCGCTCAGTTCTACGTCGAAGATGGCGACGAGCGAGTCAGTTGCGAGCGGAACTCGGAGAAAGGGTACGTCCAGCAGGCGCGGGAGAAGCTTGCGAAGCAGGGTCATCAGCCCCCGGATCCGGCGGCGATGAGGGCCGAAGCGGCGGAATCCGCTTCGGGGAGCACGCGGCTCGAAGACAGCTCGTGCACGCTCGAGCAGATCGCTGCCATGGCGAGATCCGGGCTGAGCGACGAGCAGATCCGCGCCGCCTGCATCGGCTAGCGAAGCTCGCCCGGACCCACCCGAACGGGGGTTGCCGCGCCTTCGGGAGGCTGACTAACGTGGTACGAGACGGGACGGTATGCTGCCGCTCCCGCCGACAAGCGAAGTGCGCGATGTGTCGCTACGCCGCCTATCTCGGCCCGCCGATGCTGCTCAGTGAGCTGATCTACCGGCCGAGCAACAGCCTCGTCCACCAGGCGACCGACGCACTGCTGAGCCCGACCCGCGTCAATGCCGACGGCTTCGGTGTCGGCTGGTACGTACCCGAGATCAGCCCGGAGCCGGCGGTCTTCAAGGACGTGACACCGGTCTGGAACAACTACAACCTGGGGGAGATTGCGGAGGAGATCCTGTCGACCTGCATCATGGTTCACATTCGGTCGGCGCGGTCCTACGATCCGGTGGCCCGTGAGAATTGTCATCCGTTCCGGCGCGGGCGGTTGCTCTGGATGCACAACGGCGACATTCCCGGCAGAGTGCGGCTGGCACGACAGGTCAACCTGCTGGCCGATGACTCCCAGCTGGGCATGATTCGCGGCAACACCGACACCGAGCTCGCGCTGACGCTGTTTCTGACCCACCTCGCCTCTCCGCCTGAGGAAGCCCTCACGCTCGATCAGCTCGCGTCGGCCATGCAGGAGACCGTTGGCCAGATCAATACATGGCACCGCGAGGCGGACGATTCGAGATCTCTGGAGCTCAATTTTTGCGCGACCACCGGCGATCAGCTGGTCGCCACGCGATTCGCGCTCAGCGAGCGACGCTGTCCGACGTTGCACTGGTGCAAGATCGCCGGCGACTCCGGTCAGCGCTCGGTGCTGGTGTCTTCCGAGCCGCTGTCGCGGCGCGATGGTTGGAACTCGGTGAGTCGGGGACGGATGCTGCTGGTCGGCTCCGATCTCGAGGTCGAGCAGCGTGATCTCGAGCTCTGACGGGAGACTCCGGAGCACCAGCCTCGTACCGATTCAAGAATCGGTACGACGACCACAGAAAGGTGAACTTTAGTTGCCCGCGGGAAAGCACCCGGCGCCGGTTGCCGGTCTTAGCCCGACTCGTGGCCCGTCCGGACGAACGCCGTCTCCCCGCCGAGCTCGTCGCGGACCGCGACCGCAAAGCTCTGCGGCTGGCTGAGCGCCGGGATCAGGACTTCGTAGGTGAAGTCCCGATCGGGATCGTCGACATCGACCGGGATCACCTTGTAGCGGACCCGGGTCGTGGCGCCGGCCTTGTTGGCCGACATCACGTACACCGAGAACAGCGCCCGCTGCCGATGCTCATCGGGCACCAGGGTCAGCTCACTCAGGGGCACGACGATCTTCAGAGAACGGAAGCCGGGAGTCGCTTCTCCCTCTTCGCCCGCCAGCAGAGCGACGCCGAGCTCGTTGTCGCCCGTTCCGAGGCGAATCGTGGACAGGAGGCCGTCGGCAATTCGCTCGGCCTGAGGCTTGCTGCGATAGCCGGTCCGATGCAGCAGGCGAGCGCCCGGGCGGTCAACCTCGACTCTGATCTCTCGGAGCCGGTTGTGCTCGGCTTCCGGAGGATCGTAGGCGAGGAGATACGAGTTGCGGTAGTCACTACGCATCTGCTCGAACGCCAGGTCGAATCGGTTCGTGTCGAGCACAGCGCGCCCTCCGGTTCGGGCCGACAGCAATGCGAGAGCGTCCCGGTCGCCGGCGTTCATCTCGAACTCGACTGCGTGAAAGACGCGACTGTTCTCTCCCGAGAGGGACGACGAGCGGGTACCGGTCAGCCCGGTCGCCTTGAGAGTGTAGAGGGCGATGCGATAGGCGTTGGCGTGGTCCGCGACTCGACTCCAATCCTTCGTGGTGTCGTATTCGTTCATCTCGGAGCGCGCTGTCGTCGGGTCCCAACGCGTTCGTTTACCGGAACCGAAATAAGAGGTGTCGACGCCGGGGCCGGTCGAGGTCCGCTGGTTAGTGCCGTCGCAGAGCGATGCCGCATAGAGGAACGCATCGGCGCCCGGCACCAGCGGGATGCCGTCGGAGACGTGGAGCAGCGCCTTGCGGCCCTCGTAGGAGGCCAGGGTGCTGACTGCCTCGTAGAGGCCGGCCACGGAGTTCATCACGCGGTGGTGGACGCTGCGGGCATGGCCGCGCGCGATCATGCCGGAGTCGACGCACGGGTCGCCGGAGGTCCGCCTGCCCGTGGTCTCGGTGAAGAAGCGCTGATCCAGAAGCCCGATGATCTTGTCGGTGTCGTTCATCGCCGCCATTGCCGGAAAGTCCTTGGAGGCGATCTCGGACTCGAACGCGTCGGCGATAACGCGGCGGTCACGGGTGAAGTCCTGGATCATGCGGAGGTTGCCGTCCCAGCGCACCAACATGACCTCTTCGTTCGGCTGGAGGTCTGCGAGGAGAGTGCGCTTGACCTGCTTGAGGACCTTCTTGCGGTTGTGGGGTTTCAGGAACAGGGCGTCGATGAAGACCACGGTGCGAGCGGGAGTCTCCGACAACGCTTCGCCTGGCAGCGGGTCCAGCGGCCTCGCTCCGCGGGTCTCCAGGGACCGGATCCCGGAAGGTGGAGTGAACCCGGTGAGCGCCACCGGCTTTCCGTCTTCAAAAATTTGGAAATCCGCAGCTTCAAGATTCAGGATCGGGTCGCCGCTGCGGTCCTGTACCACGACGTCCACCAGCACTTGCTGCACCTCGATGCTCTCCGAGAAAGCTTCGTTTTGCGGGTAGGCGGTGGCGACCGGCAGCAGGAGAGTCAATGCCGCCGCGAGTGCTGCTCGGGTACTCGTCTTCATGGTCTAATCCTCCAGATTCGAACCTAGATCAAATGTGCAATCGGCGCGCCACCAGCCCAGGCACGAACGCCCGGAGCCGATATCGGGGTGAAAGGCACGGAGGCGGGTCTCAGCGCTGGACCAGCGACTCGAGGTAGTGGACGAGTGCCCAGGTCCGCCGGTTCGCGATCTGATGCCGATCGTCCTCGGTCATGGCCTCGAGCGCGGCGCCGTCGGGTTGGCTGCCGACGTAGGTCGAAAGCTCGGCAACCGCATCGTGCCCCAGGGCGTCGGCGAGCGCCGTCAGGTCTCCGACCGCTTCACCGGCGAATCCGAGAGCGGTCGTGAACGAGGGCATGGGCGAGCCGCTCATGCCGGTGTGAAGGAGCCGGAACAGATCGCTCTCACTGCCGCCGCACTTGTAGCGCCTCGGCCGGGTGAAGTTGTAGACCCGAATTCGGTCTCCCCAGTCGTCGACCAGCCCCTTGGCCGCCGGGCCGTCACCCTTCCCCTCGAGCCCATGGCAGCTCCAGCATCGCAGGAGACGGTAGACCTGGCGGCCCTCCGATCTGGTTTCTGAGCTGGCCGGGATCGGCTCGGGAATCTCGATGCAGTCGGGGATCGGTCGCTCGAAGGCGGGCGAGAGGCTCTTCAGGTACTCGACCACCGCCCGGCGGTCCGATTCCGCGACCAGCTTCTCGAAGCCTCGCATCGAGGTTCCAGGGAGGCCCCGAGCGACGACCCGCATGAGGTCGTCGTCGCTCGGCAGGGCGCCGCTGGGAGTGCAGCGGCACTTGAAGGAGCCGAGCGTGAAATCGCGCGGGCGAAAGCCGAGTCGCTTGGCTTTGTCGCCATCTCCCGCGCCGCTCTCTCCGTGACACTCGAGGCAGTGGGTCTTGTAGATCTCTTTGCCTCGCGCCTCCGTTGGGTCGGCCTGAGCGCCCGCGATCCCCGTCAGCAGCACCACCGTGGCCGCCAGAAACAGCCGGACTGACACACGGCGACGCATCGCCGAGCGAGGCTACCAGAGCCTCCGTGCCACAATGGCCCATGCCCGGCCCACCAAGCTGCGACCATCCAGCGCGCGTATGGGAAGGATGATGCCTACGCGAGGGACGGCCTTCTCGGCGCTCCTGGTATTGGCGGGCGCGGTCTCCCTGCTCTCCGGACAGGAGCCGCCGTCGGTCTTCCAGGACGCGATCGAGGTGCGTGTGGTCAACGTCGAGGCGGTGGTCACCGACCGCAGCGGTGAGCGGGTACACGGTCTGGGGCGCGAGAGCTTCAGCCTCACCGTGGACGGCGTCGAAGTTCCGATCGGCTTCTTTTCCGAGATTCGGGACGGTGCCGCGATGGGCGACACCCGGGACTTGCCCCTCGGCCTGGGAATCGAGGCTGGGAAAGATGCGCGCATTCCGACCCATTACCTGGTGTTCGTGGATGACTTCTTTTCGGTCAAGGCTCAGCGTAACGCGGTGCTGAAGCGCCTGGCGGAGCAGCTCGGGACCCTCGGACCGGGCGACGAGATGGCGATCCTGGCGTTCGACGGGCGCCGTCTCGAAGTTTTGAGCGAGTGGACCGCGGACCGGGCGCGATCCCGGGCGGCTCTCGTGGCCGCGCTCCACCGCAAGGCAGGGGGCGTTTGGAGGCGCGTCGAGAGGCTGAGTTTTCTGGCGCGGCTGCCGGACCAGTCCCTGACCCTCGAGCCGCAGGGCTTCGGCATCGGTGAGGACCGCCTGCCGCTGTCTCTGCTCGCCAATCGTCGGGCGGAGCTGCGCGAACAGGTCAAAGCGGTGGTCACCGCGGCGGCCACCGGCATGCGCGGCCTGACCGCGCCCGAAGGACGGAGGGCCATGCTTCTGCTCTCCGGCGGCTGGCCGCTCGAGTCCAGCGGTCTGGACCGCGGAGAGACCGCGCTCTTCGGAACGCTCGAGGCGCGCGGAGACGGGCTCGATCTTCTCCGTTACCAGGGTGGCTTCGACCCCTACAGCCCGCTGGCCGACACCGCAAACCACCTGGGCTTCACGCTCTATCCGGTCGACGTGGCGGGACTTTCCTGGGACGGGCCGGGTGCCGACAGCGAGGCTGTGGGCGCCGGCTTCGAAGGCTCGCAGAGAGGCGAAGAAGCGGTCCTGCTCCAACTGGCCCGGCAGACCGGAGGCCGGGCGCTGCTCAACAATCTCCGCGGCCGCGCGCTCGAGAAAGCGACCGCCGATACCCGCTCCTACTACTGGATCGGATTCAGCGCCCAGGCGCGGGCGGACGACCGCAGGCACCGGGTCAGGCTGGAGGTGCTCGAGCCGGGCCTCGAGGTCCGGTCTCGGCGCGAGTTCGTCGACCTTTCCAGGTTCTCCGAGACCAAGATGCTGGTCGAGGGCGGCCTGCTGCTCTCGGGCGGCGAACAGCGCAGCGAGCTGTCCGTCGAGCTGGGAGAGCCTCGTCGCGTGGCTCGTCGCCAGATGGAGCTGCCGCTCATCATCGGGATTCCGGCGCGCCGGATCACGATGCTGCCGATCGGAGGGCAACTGGTGGCCAGCCTGGAGATCTCGCTGGGCGTGAGAGACAAGCGCAACACCCTCTCAGACGTGCTCACTCTTCCGGTACAGCTCGCGACACCGCTGTTTGCTCCGATCTACCCCGAAGAGAATCGGGTCGTCTACTATGAGCTGGACGCGACCGTGTGGCGTGAGCGCCACGATCTGGTGGTGACCGTACGCGACGTGCCGACGGGTGGGGTGCTTTCGACCCGCATCCAGATCAACCCCTAGCAGCCCGTGGTAGAAGTCCAGATGGTCGCGCGACAGGGTCTTTCGGTACACATGCAAAGCACGAGGAGGAGTCGATGCGGGGACATCGAGGACGACGAGTAATGAAGCAGGTGTACCGTAACCCCCTGTCGCCCTACGGGTTGCGGAGGCAAGAGACCGTCTGCTTCGTTGCCGCTCCGCGACGATGCTCCGGCATCGCCTGTGTCGCGTCGCCTGGCATCCGGTCCCTTGGCTCTCGCAACGCGGCCTTCTCGACTTCTACCACGGGCTGCTAGGCTTGTGGAGGCGCAGGGCTCGCAGCTGCGTTGCCGCTCCTCGACGATCCAAGGCGAGTGCCGCCAGGAAGATGGAGCCGGCAATCAGGGTTACCAACGGGCCCTGCTCGGCTCGAAAGAAGCCCACGCTGAAGCCCGCGTAGTCCGGATCCGCGCATCCCCGAATCGGGGCCACCGAGTGGAGACCGACGACCGCGAGGTTGACCAGCCCGACGGCAAGAGCTGAACGGGTCCACTGCCTGCGGGCCAGACAGACTCCGAAAATCGCCAGGCTTGCAGCAAAGACGATTGCGCCGACCCATAGCCAATTCATGCTTTCCATCCTCGAGGACTTTCAAAGTCCGCGCTGCG
>JBHHWO010000115.1:0-13926 GCA_046756565.1 Thermoanaerobaculia bacterium
GGCCATTCCACCGCCCAAGACTCCCCGGCGCGGAAAAGGAAATTCCTACCCTGCTCCCAGATTCCGGGCGCTCGGTCGCCCCGCTGCCTGTAAGAACCTGTTGGCGCAACGCACTCACAGCTGGGAATAGAAGCAACGGCCGAGCAGCACCGACGACCCGTCGCTCGAGAAACAAACGAGAGAAAGAAGAAGGAGCTCATGAAAGACTCACCACCGCCAGGACGCAAGGCAGACGGCTCTGCGAGCCTCGATTTCGACCTCGATGATTGGCTTCTTAACCTGGTCATGCTCAACCATCCGGAGTGGCAGCGCGCCGACGGCTCCTGCCCCGAATGCCAGGCGGAAATCAAAAGGATGCGCGCTCGCGCCGACCGGGTCAACGTCCTCGGCCTCGAAGAAGATCAAAGCGAAACCGGTGCAACGACGGCAACGGTCGACGTGCTCGACGGCCGAGAACTACCCGGTGAAGCGGCGGCGGGTTTCCAAAACGCGCCGCTGAGGGACTGAGAGGACCCGCGGATTCGAAGGCAACTTCGCAATGCTTGTAAGAACCGAGCCGCTCGGCGCACTCACTCCCGGGATCGGAGTCCCCGGAAGGCAAACCGCAGGCGAACGACATGGCGAAAACCCACGGTCTCAGCGTCGGAGTCCGGGCCTTTCTGAAGGCCTACCCCTGGCGCACGATCGACCCGGTCCCCGTCTCCGTTCTGCGCAAGCCCTTGAGCCAATGCCGGCTCGCCTTGATCAGCTCGGCGGGACTTGTCGTGCGCGGCGACATCCCGTTCGACTCGAGTGTCAGGGGTGGGGATTTCTCCTATCGAGTCATACCCCGCAACGCTGACCTTCAGAGCCTCGAAGAACACCACATCAGCGACTCCTTCGACCATTCCGGAATCGAGACCGACCGCAACCTGGCCTTGCCTCTGGATCGCGCTCACGAGCTGGCCGGTGCCGGAGTCGTCGCCGAAGTAGCCCCGAACCACATCTCGCTGATGGGCTCGATCACAGCGCCGGGCAGGCTCACTCGGCACACGGCGCCGCAAGTCTCGAAGCTGCTACTGGCCGACCAAGTCGATATCGCCCTGCTCGTGCCGGTGTGACCGATGTGTCACCAGACCGTCGGTCTGGTCCAGGCGCAACTCGAACGTGACGGAATCGTGACCGCATCGCTCAGCATGATGCCCGAGATCACCCGAAGAATCAGGCCGCCGCGCGCCTTGGCCGTACCCTATCCGCTCGGTTTCCCTCTCGGCGAGGCCCGAGCCCCGAGGCTGCAGGTCCAACTCCTGACGGTGCTGTTGTCGCTCTGCATGCGCTCAACGGTTCCGATTCTCGAGGGTTTCGATCCGGAAGCCGCTTTCCTTGACTCCGAACTCCCGACTGGTCGTCGGAGCGAATCCGGTCTAGCCTCGATCGAGGGTGATCGAGGCCGGCCGCCACAGGCCGAACGAGCGACGAACGGGCAAGTCGACCCAGTGTTGACGTAGCCCGGACGGCCAGCGCACCTCGAGGTCCTGGACTCTCTGATCCTCACCCAGGCCGAAGAGGAGCCTGACATCGTGCTGCGACAGGTAGCTCGAGCTACCCCGGACCGCTTTAGTCTGAAAGGTGTTCTCGGTTCGCACGTCGATCCGCGTTCCCAGAGCCGTGGGGCCCCGCCCCGGCTCCACGACGATCCGGATCCACGGATTCAGATTGCCGCCATCGTTGCGCAAGAGTGAGGCGCGCGCGTTTAGGTTGGTGACAGCCATGTCCTCGTCACCGTCGTCGTCGTAGTCGAGCACGGCGAGGCCACGACTCACCTTTGGGCCTCTCAGCGCCTGACCTACTCTTTCCGTGACATCCCGGAACCTGCCGTCGCCCTGATTCGAGAACAAGAGATTGGGCTGCTCGAACGACACGCTATCGCTAAAGATGTCGACATGGTCATGGACGTGCCCGTTAACGACCACAATATCGAGATCAGCGTCGTTGTCGAAGTCCACAAACGCTGCTCCCCAGCCGACATATCCGTAGGTCCGCGAGGCCACTCTCGCCTGCCGGGTCACGTCCTCGAAAAGCCCCTCGCCCTGATTCCGATACAACGAGTTGTACTCGAATACCATGTTCGTAACGAGCAGATCCCAGAGGCCGTCGCTGTCCAGATCACCAACCGCCAGCCCCATGGCGCCCGTGTCGTCACCGCGCTCGTCATGAGCCACCCCGGCCATCAGAGCCGTGTCCTGGAAGACGCAGTCACCTCGATTGGTGTAGAGAGCATTCGGAGTGCGGTCGTTGGCGACGTAGATATC
The DNA here is from genome assembly GCA_046756565.1 of Thermoanaerobaculia bacterium. Taxonomy (GTDB): domain Bacteria; phylum Acidobacteriota; class Thermoanaerobaculia; order Multivoradales; family JAHEKO01; genus CALZIK01. The sequence goes on from JBHHWO010000115.1 coordinate 2,292, forward strand.
TTGATCGCCGTCCCGATCGAAATCGAAGAAGACCGCCTGGAGCCCTTTCCCGGCATGGATTGCGACCCCGCTGACCCGGGAAGACTCGGTGAAGATTCCGTTTCCATTGTTACGGTAGAGAACGTCGGGCACCCCATCGTAGTCTCTGGGACCCGGAAACGTCGTGTACCCCTCCTTGGCGGACAGCCGGCTCCGCTTGGGTTCTCGCCCGAGCCGGAAGTCGAGGTACCGGCTCACGTAAAGATCGAGGTCACCATCGCCGTCGCAATCTCCGAAGCTCGCTCCTGTGCTCCATCCGTTCCCAGCGATGCCGGCTGTTTTGGCCACCTCGCCGAAATTGCCGTTTCCCCTGTTTCGATAGAGCGCGTCGGCGCCATACTGGGTCACGTAGAGATCCAGGTCACCGTCGTTATCGTAGTCGCCGAACACACAACCTTGCCCGTAGCCCGTCCCCAAGACACCGGCCCGGCGAGCCACGTCGATGAAACGGTCCCCGCTCTCGTTGCGATACAGCCGATTCGCACCACCTCCTTCGCGGCCGGCCTGCGCATCCCCGCCGTCGACGAAATAGAGGTCGACATCACCATCGCCATCGTAATCGGCGGCACAGGCGCCCGAGCCGGAGCCTTCGAGGATGTTCTCCACGGTTTCGCTGCCCATCGAATGAAGGAAAGCGATGCCAGCTTGCCGGCTGACCTCGGTAAACTCGATCTCGGAGGCCTGACTCGGACCGACCTGCAGCAGCAGGGAAGCGGCAGCCAGAATCATCGCCGCTGAGGCAACCCGAAGCGCCTCCTTCCGCCTCGACCCTCTCGTCGATCTCGAGAGTTTCAGCGTCAAGAGTGGATCCTCGAGAAAATGTGCATCTGTAGAAACAGCCGATGATCCTCACCGGAGTCAGCCCGGTGAAGGTCCACCATGTAATACGCGCTGAGTGAGGTCACCGTATTCAAGGAGTAGCTGAGTCCAACGGTCAAATCGGTATCGTCCGAGGAACGGTCGTCCAGATCGTTGAACCAAGAACTGATCTGCGACTTGATCTCGAGATCCTGCGCCCGCGGCGGTATGTAATCGAATCCGAACTGATAACCGGCAACCGGTGTGTCCCGATCCCGCCCGGCGGCAACCTCCGCCTTGAGCACGGTGTAGGTTCCCAGCTTGTAGATTCCGTCGCCGGCGAATCTCCATCGCGAGAGTGGCTCGGTCGAAAGCAGCTCTTCGGCTCGGATCTCCGGAACTCGACCGGCCAGAATCGAGATTCCAACCTGAAGGTCCTTGTACGTTGGCGTGCCGAGCCTCGCCGTAAGAAGGTAGGAGCCGTCCATCAAATGAACGCCGAGCCCCGAGCCCGCCGTCAGTGCAACTTCGAGCGCGTGGTTGCCGACGCCTCGCTGTGCCGAAAGTCCCCAGTCCCGCTTGAATCCGAGATCTTTGGAGGTGAGCGGCAGGAGAAAAAAGCCGCGCGGCTCCAGGACCGGGTTTTGGCCAAACGGGATCAGAAAGTGTCCGAGCTTCAGCTTCGTTTGGCGGCGATCCGTCAGATCCAATTGCAGCCAGGCATCGTGAACCACCAACTCGACGGCGTTATCGATCGGATCGTAGATCAGCAAGGGATGCACATCGAATCGCACTCCCGCCAGGTGACGGGCCGGCGTGACCACGGGACCGAATCCGCGCCGACGAACGCCGGCGACCTCGAAACCTGCTGAGGAGCGCTGCGGACGAGGTGTCGAGTCGATCCGCTCGTCGCTCGACGAGTAGGCCCCGACGAGATTCAGCTCACCCCAGACAAAGGTGCGCTGGCGTCGAACAGCCTGCGCCTCTTGGGTGGGCTCGTTCGGCAACGGCTCTGCGAGCTCGACCGACGAGCCCGCAGGATCCGACTCCGAATCCGTTGGCGCCGCCCCCACGATACCTGGAGAACCGTTGAGAACCAGCGTTACGAAGAGAGTGCTCCAGCACCGGCTTCGTCTCACTCGCTCGACGCCACCACCGTGGGCAGGCTGTCACCGGTGTCGATCTCCACCCGGGAGGCGTGGACCGCCGCGACGCCGTGGCGGCGTTGCCCGGCCTTGCCGAACCACGCGATACCATCGCCGTCGGTGTCGGCAGTATTGGCGGCGTATTGCGTTTCACCGGTCTCACCCTCTTCGGCCAGCAAGATCCCGCTTCGGTTGAGCCCCTGAACGTGGAAACGCTTGTAGCGCTTCACCTCGGACCGGTCTTCCGATGCCAGGATCCAATCTCGCAGAGCGCCGAGCGCCGCGCCCAGGTTCATGGGTGTATACACGGTCGTGGTGGCTCCCTGCGACGAACGGTAGATTCCCACCCCCTCATGCCACAGGTGATCATTCATGTAGCGCATGGTGCGCCCAGCCGCGTCGTAGAATCGACGATCGCCGAGAACCTCGTAGGCGCGCAGAAGGCCGCGGACGGCGAAGCCCTGGGCCAGCAACGTGTGCGGCGCTCCGAGCGGCCGGCCTGTGGCCGGTTCGTACGCCTCATAGAACGACCCATCGTGGCCCTGCACAGCAAGGAGAAAATCGGCCTCTTTGCCCAGTAGGTTCATCGCCTTTTGTTGCAGCTCCGGGCTGTAGTTCACGAGCTTGCCGTAGTCCGCCAGGGCGATCATCGCCATCCCCGCATCTTGCAGAGAGATGCTTGCGCCGACACCGCCCTTGGGCGTCCATTCCGATACCAGGAGACCGCTGGCCGGCTCACGGTGCATGACAAGGATGTTCTTGAGCAGCACGTTGGCCAACCCGTGGGCCAGGCCCTGCCACTTCTGCTCCATGATCGAGCCGTCGTACGGCGTGTTCTCGCCGAAGACGTTGTCATAGTTGTCCTTGACTTGCGGATCGGCAAAGTAGAAGTAACGTGAGGTACCCCACAGAAGCGAAGCCTGGTCGAAGAGCTGACTCGAGGGATCCTTGACGGTGAACCACTCGGCGCGCGGTGGTATATCGCCGGCCATGATCAGGCGCGGTTTGAGCGCGTGCGGGAGATACGCGAGCCCCTTCTCGGGATCGTAGCGAAACGGGTGCACGCCCTCCAGGCGCTTGCCGTCGTAGAACAGCGCCGACTTCAAGAGCAGCATCTTCGAGACGGCCATCAGATTCAGCATGGCTCCGCGGAAGCCCTCCTCGGCATCGTTGCCCAGGAGCTGGCCGTCGAGGTGGTTCTGCTTGAAGAAATACTCCATCCACAGGACCTGCTTGGCCAGCGTCTGCCCGACACCACCGAGATCGATGGTGGTATCGATGCGATCGTGATTCCAGCGAAGTGTCAGGTAGGACTCTTCGAAATCGACCTGACCGTTGGTGTTGCCGTCCAGATCGTCGTTGACGTCGACTCCTCGAGTCAACCGCGGATCTCCGGATGCATATTCCAGCATCACCGGCGAGGCATCCAAAAATCGCTCCGGGAACCCTGTGCGACGCAGGTAGACTGGAATCACCTGGTCCAGGAGAACCTGCCGGTTGGCGACGTTGAGCTCGCCGCGGGGTCGGTTGTCCAGAACCCGCCCTTCTCGTTCCATAGCCTTCAGTGTGAGGTAGGGACCGTGCACGATATGGATTCCCATGCGGCTCTTGGCAAGGAGCCAGCTCAAGTTGTATCTGGAGTACCAATAGGATTCACTGGCTGTCATGTGGATGAAGTCCATGTCGGTGCGCTCTACGAGTCCCTTCTGCAAGGCCTTCTCGAGAAAGCCGTTACCCGACAAGATCTCTTCGTTGGCCAGGTAGAGGGCCATCTTGGTGTTGAATCGTGAATCCGTCACTCGCGATCGGATCGGGGACTTTAGACCGGTGTACGTTCGCTGTGTGCTGCGAAGTGCGTCGCGCAGCTCGAAGACTGCTTTGGATTCGACCGGCTCTTCCAGAGCGTTGACGACCGGGCTCATCGCTAGAGTGAGACCTGCCGCGACGGCGAACCAAGCCAGGATCATGTGACGTTGCATCGTTTCAACTCCTTTTCTTTCGAGCATCGGCCTAGAAGGTCACGGTCGTGCCCAACTTGAACTGGGTCTGTGGCCACGGACCGAGGTTCGGATTATTCAGACGAATCATCGTGGTCGCGGTGACCCGTAGAAACGGGTTGGGAATGAAAATCAGGCTCGGGGAGGCGAACACGATGGTGCCCTCTCGAAACGGCGGTCGCGGAGTCGTCGCCACGCCGGCCAGGTTGCCGGTGGCCGGATCCGGGATCGGGTGGGTGAACGTTCCTTCGTAGCTATCACTGGCCTTGTCCATACCGTTCACGGCAATTTCGAAGCTCAGATAGTCCTCGTACACCGGCTTGACGAATGAGACGAAGAAGCGCAACTCGTCTCCGGGTTCCACACCGTCGGCCTCCTCCAGGAAGCGCGCCAGGAAGCCGGCGTGCAGCGCTCCGCTGAAGCTCGTGAGCTGTCGAGTGCCGAAGAGTCCAACCAGGTAGCCCATACCACCCGTGCCCGGCTGGAGGCCGGAGGGCAGGCGACCATCGTTGCTGAAGCGGGGAAAGGCTCCCCCTCCAAAGGCCACGACGTCCTGCCCCATCGGATTGCGTACGACCATGGGCTGGTCGAACTTCTCGTCGTTCGCCCCGGTGGGTAGCTTCACCCCGAGTACACCGGCGAAGTTGAACCAGCGGTTGGCTTGATCCCAGAACTTTTTCTTGACAAAGAGCTGAATGTCGCCAACCTCGCCACTCGTGCCTTCGACGAAGAGGTCCAAGTTGCGGACACCCGCCGGGTGCACCGAGCCGTCCGACTGCGAGGACCAGTAGGGGATGTTGACGCGCACCGTCATGTCGTGGTCGAGACCATAGAAGAGGTCGAAGTCCACCCGAGTACGGGCAATGCTGTGGTTCTCGTGCACAAAATCGGGCTGGCTGGCCTTGAAGAAATCATCCGTTTCAATGTCGAAATCGGTCGCGCCGATGGCGATACGCCAGGTTCGCGGCGGAAGGACATAGCCGTGGCCGACAAACGCCGGCTGGTAGAGAGGAGGAATGAAAGTCAGGATCTGATCGTGCAGACGGAATCGCTCGGTCTTCATGTAGCTCCGGCCGATCCCTAGGCCTAGGTAGTCGTACTCGGGCGAGTCGTAGTCGGGAAGCTTGTCCTCCGCTTCCTGTTCTTCGAACTCCTGGAGCAGCGCCTCGAGCTCGTCTGGATGCTCCTGGGAGTCCGGTCGCGGTTCTTCGCTCGTCGCGTCGGCCTCTGCGCGAATCGCGGACGGCAGCGCCAGAAGCCCGAGGACCAAGCTGGCGGTCGTCAGGGTTCGTGACAGTCTTTTTCTTTTCGGCATGATTCGATCTCCTCTGGAGTTTGGAGGCAGCCGTTCTTAGCCGGCCTCGAACTTGAAAATCACCGGCGTTTTTTCTTCTCCGTCTCGAACGGTGATCGTCTGCTCGATCGTGCCGAAGACCTCATGCCAGGCCCGAAGCGAGTAGGTGCCGGCGGGCACATCCTCTATCGAGAAGAGCCCGGTCTCCTTGCTGACCCCAAAGAAAGGGTTGTCTCGGAGCAGGACCCAACCCTGCATGTTCTTGTGAACGTCACAGGTCACTTTCACGACGTCGTCGTCGGACTCGAGATTGACCGGCATGCGTTGACCCTGAAACGGCATCGCGGTATTGAAGATCGTCGTTTCCCCGTCAAAGGCGTGGATGTTGTGAAGGATCAGATCGGAGTTGACGAATTCGACCGGCTGTCCCTTGACCACTGGCAAGACGTGCGGCACGAATGTCTTTTCCTTCTGGTTGAGCTCGGCGGGCTCGCTCGGTGCAACGTGACTGCCCTTGACGTTTTCTACCGACACCACGACATTGGCCAGACCGCCGCGGTCCGAGACGACCACGGATCTCTTCGCCTTGATGAGGGCGTCGGCATCCATCGTCTCGCGGCCGGCGATCTGATAGTCACCCTCGAGAGTGGTCTTGCCGACGATGGTGCCTGCGAGAACTCCCGCGGGTAGAGCGAGCGTTACGACGCAGAGTGTGACGATCCAGGTTCGGATCGATGCGAAAGAAAGCGTTGTCATATTTGATCTCCTGTCATCGAGTGGTTGCGTGGGGGTTGAGGCGTTGTGCTGCAATTGCCATGAAGGTGCCAACCTTCGGGAATCTTCGACGTTTCTTCGCCCGATCGTTCAAACCTCTTTAGATCAGACACTTAGCGAGGGCATACGTGTCCCCGAGAGACAACGGGGCCTTTCACGACGGAAAACGCAGCCCGAGAGAATTGACCAGGTGGCCTTGAAGCCTCGCTCTGGGCCGGTCAGAAGCCCTTTTTTCGCAACGGATTAGACGACTCTGGTCACAATCTGACCAGCCGCGAACCGTTGACCGGCTAGCCCGACTCGGGTGGCGGCAGCTTGGCTTTGAGGGTGTTGCGAGCGATCCCCAGGACCCGCGCCGCCTCCGAGATATTGCCGCCGACCTGCTCGAGAATCTGGGCGATATAGCGGCGCTCGATCTCATCGAGTGTTGGTGGCCCCTGCGCTCCCCGTTGCGCATGCCGGCGGACAAACGCCGCGGCCCGTAGCTCGCCCGGAAGGTGCTGGGCGGTGATGGCTCTATTCTCCGCCAGGATGACCGCGCGCTCGATCACGTTACGTAGCTCACGCACGTTTCCCGGCCACGCATAGGCGTGCAGGATCTCAGAGGCTTCGGGTGAAAGAACGAGAGTCGACTTACGAAGAGCAGCGACAAAGCGCTGCACGAAGAACTCGGCCAACAGTGTCGCGTCTCGCTCCCGGTCCCGCAAAGGTGGAACCTTGATCTGGAAGACATTCAACCGGTAATAGAGATCTTGGCGGAACGTCATTTCCTCGACCATCACCTGCAGATCGCGGTTGGTTGCCGCGATGACCCTGACATCGGCGGCGATGTCGCGCCTTCCCCCAACCCGGCGAAACGGTTGCCCTTCAACGACCCGTAACAGCTTTGCCTGCAGCTCGGGCTTCATCTCCGAGATCTCGTCGAGGAGAACGGTTCCGCCGTCCGCCATCTCAAAGAGGCCCGGACGGGCCTCTCGTGCGTCGGTGAAGGCACCCTTCTCGTGGCCGAACAGCTCGCTCTCGAGCAATTGCTCCGAGAAAGCGCTGCAGTTGACCTTGACCAACGGGCCTTTCGAGCGTTCGGAGAGCCGATGAACCGAGTCGGCCACCAGCTCCTTCCCGGTTCCCGTTTCCCCCACAATCAGCACGGGCGCGTCGGTCCCCGCCACTTTGCGGATGTCCTCCCGAACCTGCTGGATCGCTGGACTCTTTCCCAGCATTTCATCGACTTCCCCGTGATGAAGCCTCTCCCGCTCCAGGCGTCGCACTCTCCGGCGTAGCTCGAGCGCTTCGACAACTCGTTCGACTGTCAGGTGGAGCTCGTCGAGCTCGAACGGTTTGATGACGAAGTCGCGCGCACCTTCTTTCATGGCACGAACGGCGGTCTTCACCTCCGGAAACGCGGTCATCATGATGGCCTCCACTTGCTCATCGAGCTCTCGAGCGAAAGCGAGAACCTCCAACCCCGAGCCGTCCGGCAAACGAAGGTCGAGAAGCATCAGATCGACCTGCCGTTGCGCGAGGATTCGCTTCGCTTCTTCCACGCGCGTCGCGGCTAGCACGTTATGCCCCTTGCGACGGAAGGATTTTTCCAGAGAGGAGCGCAAGCCGTCGTCGTCCTCGAGGAGCAGCAGTGTGACCTTCATGGGGCGGGCTCCTTGTCGGCGGCGGTCACCGCCGCAGGAAAGGTCAAAGTGACCACGGTTCCCGATCCGAGCTCGCTCTCGATCTCGATCGTGCCGTGGTGGTGGTGGACGATCTGGCGACAGATCGCCAGACCGAGGCCGGTACCCTCCGGCTTGGTCGAGTAGAACGGATCCCAGATTTGGCGCAGGCCTTCGGCCGAGATCCCGGCTCCCTCGTCGACCACCTCGATGACGGCCCTCGACGGTGTCGCCGGCTCGTCTCGGACCGCTGCCCTCTTGATTCGGATCACGACTTCGCTCCCATCCGAGGAAGCCTCTGCGGCGTTGAGCAGTAGGTTGATGACAAGCTGTCGCAACTGATCAGCATCGCCCCGGATCGTGGGGACATCGGCACCAGACTCGACGTCCAGCGTCGTACCTCGTCGCGTCAACTCGGGTGTCACGAGAGTTATGACTCCGTTGACGACCTCCGACAGAACCACCTCCTTCATTACCGGTTCGGGCACTCGCGCCATGCGGGAGAAAGATCGTAGGAAGGCCGCCAGGCGATCCACCTCTGTCAGCAGCTCCGGCAGAAGCTCGACGCAGTTTTGACATAGAGCTGCTTCCTCCTGCGCGACCTGAATCTTGGTCTTGAAGGCAGCCAGCGGGTTTCCCACCTCATGAAGAACGCCCGCCGTCATCTGCCCGATGGTCGCGAGCTTGTCCGTCCGGGCGAGTCCGCTTTGGAGCTGATGAAGACGCTCGGTCTGCCGGGCCACCTCGCCCTCCAGCCTGACGTTCCAGCCGGCCAGACGGTCCTGGGCCTCCTGAAGACGGCGCGTCATGGTGTTGAAGTCATCGGCCAGGCTTTCGAGCTCGTCACCGGTGGTGATCTCAACGGGTCGAGTCAAATTCCCGGCGGCGATTTCGCGGGTCGCACGGCGCAGACGGTCCACGGGCCGTGACAGGTAGTGCGCCACGAAAAGACCGATGACGCCAGCCGAGGCAGTCAGGAGACCCACGAGAATCGACAGGAAACCAGTCACTCCTCGAACGGGAGCCTCCAGCGGAGCCAAGGGATATGAGACGAGAAGAATCCAGTGCCGATCCGGCCGCTGCAGATCGAAGTCGATCGGAGCCCACGACACCAACTTGTCCTCGGTTTTTATGGTGCCTTGCTCTGCGACCGGCGCCATGATCGCCGAGACCAGACGTGGAGAGAAATCCCGCGACAGTGGCCGTGCAGCCTCCAGATCGTACGTCTCGAAGCCCGCGGGCCTGTCTCCCCGGTAGCCCAGATAGATTCCACCCTCGTCGACGAGCCAGGCCTCGACGCCCGGCGGAAGCTCGCCGATCCTCGACAGCGTGTGGCCGATGCAGATATCGATGACAAGCCGAGCCTGCACCCCTTCCTGGTTGCCAACGACGGGAGTCGTGTAGCGCACGATCCCGCGGTGGGAGAGGCTTGGCGCGCCCCGGTCGCCACCGTCACTGTGACGCGTGCTCACCGCGACTCGACCGGGCTCGGGCAGCGGCAGCGCGGCCAGCGTCGCACCCCGGCTTAGGAGCTCCTGTGCGGCCAAAGCTTCTCCGTCGCGAACATCGAGACGCACAAGCTCGTGACCGGCTCGGCTCACACAGCGCACACCACAGTACGCCCGCTTGGCCCGTGCGAAGAGAAGCAACTCACGCTCAGCGTCTCCACGCAGCAGTCCGTTGCCGACAACCGCCGGTTCCGCTGCGCTCGGAGCGGTCGCCAAAGCGCGAATCGAGTCAATCTGACTCAGATAGAGAAGATCCTCTTGCAAGCTTGCGAGAAAACCCTGTATCCCCGTCGCCTTGGTGACGGTGTCGAACTCGATCCGTTCTAAGCCGTGTCTCCGAAGGGCCGACTGCATGCCGAAAACGGTGGTGAACCCGACGAGTAGCGCGGGAACCATGGCGAGAACCACCATCGGCACCACGATCTTGGTGCGCATGCTGACCCGCTGGAGCCGCTGACGCCAGAACTTCTCCGCTGCTCTATCGCCTCGCATGGGTGCTCATGAGCTCGCTAGTTGGGGGGGAGAACCGGCCCCAATTGACGAGCCAGAAGCGGGGGCCCATCGCCAGGGACCGTGAACGATACTCGCTCGAATCAGACTCTATCGAATCGCGCCGAGGAACGATTCCGAGCCGAAATCGGTTCTAGCCTCAAGACAATGACCTGCTCTCAAGCACGTCACCGTGGCAGCATGGACCTTCGCCAAGATGCCGAAGGCACCGGTGCCGGCGGGGAGAACAATGACCCCCCGGCGCTCGAGCTAGCTCTGAACGTCTCATCGGTCCCGCGCGCAGATCCGCCAGGCCGAGAGAGGCCGTAGTTCACTCATGCGGGTACCTGGTGCTCACCCGGAACCGACTCCAAGGCATCGTCTGGCCGCACTTTCAACACCTTCCTAGCCGCGGGTCCAGAACAGATGTCAAGGTCGTCAGCCGCAAGCGTAGAAGGCGGAATCGCTTCGCGAGCCGGCGTGCTCGTTGTCAGCAAGGCGGTCGTCGCCTTGAGCCGAGTGGGCGCGGTCGTGGTGCTCGCGCGCCAGCTCCCGAAAGGGGACTTCGGGCTGATCAGCTTCGTGTTGCTTACCTACATGGCCGTCACGACGTTCGCCCAGGTCGGCCTGCCGGCCAGTGTCTTCTACTACTTCGGCACGCTCGGCCCCGGTTGCTACAGACGGCTCGCCTACCTGCTGGCCAAGGTTCTGTTGGCCCTCTCGCTCGCCGCCGGGCTCCTTCTGATCGCTGTCGGAATGATCGCGGCCGGGCGGGGGTACGATGTACTCCCTCTTGTTCTGCCGCTGGCCCTTCTGGTCGTGCTCGAGCTACCGACCTACCACATTCAAAATGTGCTCATCGCGGTGGCTCGGACCCGCGAGGCCGCATGGGTCAACATCGGTTTCAGCACCGCTCTCTTTGCGGCCATCAGCCTGCCGCCGACGCTGCACATGCCGATGGACGCGATCCCGATGGCGCTGCTCGGCTACGGAACTCTGCGACTCCTGGTGACAGCGTATCTCTTCGCCACCCGGCTCGAGCGCTCCCGAGAACGACTCCCCAGGTCGATGATCAGGAGCCTCTTCCGCTACTCCGTCCCGTTGGGACTCGCTGAACTGATCTGGAAACTGAACCGCCTCGTGGACAAATACGTGGTCATGTCGTTGCTCCCGATCGTGGCCTTCGCCGAGTACTCGGTCGGGTCCTGGGAGCTGCCTCTGGTACCGGCTATCCACAGCAGCGGGAGCTGTCTTGGAGGGTGCCTGAACATTCTTCAGGCCTGCTGCACTAGCGTGCTTGTCGATGTCTCTCTCGAAGCACCTCTACCGTGTCGTGCCACTCTTGAGTCGTTCGGAGCAGGTTTGTTTTGTCCTGGTGACTTTCGACGATGCCCTTTTCTTTGAGCCTCTTCACGAGGCTGAAGACAGCCCGCTCGGAAACACCTAGAAGCTCACCAAGGTACGGCTTCGAGGCGTAGCACCACCCGGGTATCTTGCTGTGGACACCGGAGAGCTTGTGAACGACGTCGGCCAGAAGGTACTCGTTCGAAGTGAGCCCTAGCTTGGCTCGTGCATCCCAGAGCACTACTGAATAGCGGGGAGCAGAGCGCCTGCTCGCGGCGGCGCGCTCCATGTGGACGCACCGCTCGGAAATTGACCCACCCAACGCTTAGAAACTGACCCACCCTCGGCCCCTGTCCCGTAACTTCGGGTTGTTCAACGACCTGGAGTACGGGAGGAAGGATGCTGAGGATGGATCAGGTACATGTTATTCGACACAAGGTGCTGGTGGAGGGTGGTTCGCGTCGCTCGGTGGCGCGGGAGATGGGGGTAAGCCGCAATACGGTGCGCAAGTACCTGCGGGTCTCGGAGCGACCGTCCCTCCCGCTAGGAGATCAGGACGTGGCTTCCCTACGATGTCTTATAG
>JBHHWO010000116.1:0-13909 GCA_046756565.1 Thermoanaerobaculia bacterium
GTGCAGAAAGGCCCGAGATTTGTGTAGCGAATCACTGGGACAGGACACTAGGAGGGTAGGAAACGACTCCTAAGAGGTGGGCCGCTCCGCGGCCTTTCCAACTGACTGTACGCGCCCCCCGGCCCGCACGAGGCCGAACCTCGAGGCACCTCCCGCGCCGCCTGCCAAAATAACCCTCGAGGTGAGGCCTCGCAGTCCTGTCATGGCCTCTTGCTAGAACGTCGGGTACGGAAACCCAACGCTACAGGACGTGCTCTGGTACATCGGCGGCTGAGGGATGCGCCTGCCGTCCCCTGCCTGCCCTGAGCGAAGTCGAACGGGAAGGATTGGCCTGCCGATCGCCGCCGGCGCCCAGAGCCCGGAGGCCTTCTAGAGCTCGCGGCTGCGGCTCGCCGTCAACTCGGCGATTCGATCCACGACCTCGGCCACAGGCTTGGCGCCCTGGTCCTCGCCGGTACGTGGTCGCACGGCGACGGTGCCCGACTCCTCTTCCCGCGCTCCGACGACCAGCATGTACGGGATCTTCTGAAGCTGTGCCTCGCGGATCTTGTAGCCGAGCTTCTCGCTGCGGTCGTCGAGATGGGCGCGCACACTGCCGGCATTCAGAGTGTCCCGGACCTTCTGGGCGTAGTCGTGGAACTTGTCCGAAACCGGCAGCACGACCGCCTGGATCGGCGCCAGCCACACCGGGAACGCACCCGCCGTGTGCTCGATGAGAATGCCCAGGAAGCGCTCGACGGAGCCCAGCATGGCTCGGTGGATCATCACCGGCCGGTGCTCGCCGCCGTCTTCGCCGACGAAGGCCAGATCGAAGCGCTCCGGCAGGAAGTAGTCGAGCTGTACCGTGCCGAGCTGCCAGAACCGGCCGATCGCGTCCTTGATCTGGAAATCGATCTTGGGACCGTAGAAGGCGCCGTCACCCTCGTTGAGTTGGTACTCGATGGCGGCGCCGTCGAGCGCCGACTCCAGGTCCTTTTCGGCCCGGTCCCAGAGCTCGTCCGAGCCCAGGCGCTTCTCCGGCCGCGTCGAAAGCTCGATCAAGACCTCCTCGAAGCCGAAGGTGGCGTAGATGTCACGGATGATCGAAACCGCACGGAGGACCTCCTCCTCGACCTGCTCGGGCGTGCAGAAGACGTGCGCGTCGTCCTGAGCGAACGAGCGCACCCGGGTCAGGCCGGAAGTCTGGCCGCTGCGCTCATAGCGATGCAAGCGCCCGAAGTCGGCGTAGCGGATCGGCAGGTCCCGGTACGAGCGCAAGCCGTTCGCGAAGATCATGCAGTGCGTCGGGCAGTTCATCGGCTTGACCGCGTACTGGCGTTCGTCGACCTCGGCGAAGTACATCGCTTCTCGGTAGTTGTCGTAGTGGCCCGACTTGTGCCACAGCTCGACGTCGAGAATCTGCGGAGTCACGACTTCCTGGTAGCCGTTGTCGGCGTTCTGATCACGGACGTAGTCGATCAGCGAGTTGTAGACAAACGTGCCTTTGGGATGAAAGAAGGGGCTCGCCGGGGCGTGCTCGTTGAAGCTGAAAAGATCGAGCTCGGGTCCCAGGCGCCGATGATCGCGTAGCTTCGCCTGCTCGACGCGCTCGAGGTACTCGTCCAGCTCCTTCTGGCTACCGAATGCGGTGCCGTAGATGCGCTGAAGCATCTCACCGGACTCGTCGCCGCGAAAATAGGCGCCCGAGGTCTCCAGAAGCTTGATCGCCTTCACCTGACCGGCTCGCTGCGCGTGGGGTCCGCGGCAGAGATCGGCGAACTCACCGTGCCGGTAGACGGTGATCGTCTCGCCCTCCGGGATGTCGCCGAGCCGCTCGATCTTCAGGTTCTCGTTCATACTGGCGAACAGCTCGGCGGCTTCCTCGCGACTGACCTCGACCCGCTCGAAGGTGCTGTTCTCGGCCAGGATCTCGCGCATCTTGGCCTCGATGGTCTCGAGATCCTCGGGGGTGAAGGCCCGCGGAAACCGGAAGTCGTACTGGAACTTCTCGGAGTGGTCCTGCCGGCCCGCATCGATCTCGACCTCGGGCCAGAGTCGCTTCACCGCATCGGCGAGGACGTGCTCGGCGCTGTGGCGAAGAAAATCTCCGGCCTCGGGGCTCTTGGTGGTGAACAGCTGGAACGCTCCACTCGCCTCGAGCGGCGTTCTCAGATCCACCACCCGGCCGTCGAGCTGGGCGCCGACCGCATCCTTGGCCAGCCGCGGCCCGATGCCCTCAGCGACCGCCAAAGGCGTGGTTCCTGACTCGACCTCGCGGACGGAGCCGTCCGGCAGGGTGAGCTGGATCAGATCGGGCATGGTCCTGGGGATCCGTGGGAGCCGGGAACTGGTAGGCGCTAGCGGACTCGAACCGCTGACCTCTACCGTGTGAAGGTAGCGCTCTAACCAGCTGAGCTAAGCGCCTCGAAGCGACTCGGAATCTGGTAGGCCCGAGCGGACTCGAACCGCTGACCTCTACGATGTCAACGTAGCGCTCTAACCAGCTGAGCTACGGGCCTTCTACTGTCAATCAGGTGCCCGATTAGGGCACCGCGGAGCCATAGAACCTAACAACGGGGCTGGCAGGGTGTCAATCGGGAAGCACCGAGCCTACCCGAGCTGCCGCAACCACGCCCGGGCCTTTGCCAGATCCGGACCGTAGGCCGCGGGTGGCGCGCCGGCAATGAACCGCTCGAGAGCATCTCGCGCCCGGACCGCCTCGCCCAGCTCGCGCGCGACGACGGCGACATTGAAGAGTGCGTCCCAGTTGCGGAGCTCGAGCGCCAGCGCCTGGTCCCACGCCGCCAGAGCCTCCCGGCGACGCCCTTGCTGGTAGAGAGCACTTCCCAGGTAGCTCCAGGCCAGGTCCAGCCCCGCGTCTTCGGCGTTCGCGGTCCGAGCTTGCCGCTCGGCCTCGAGCCAGTCTCCCCGCCGCAGCGCCACGATCGCCAGGCTCTCGTGAGCTTTCGCGTTCTCGGGGTCTCGATCGAACACTCGGGTCAGCACCTCGGCCGCCGAGCTCTGGTCTCCGGCCTCCGAGAGCACCAGCCCGAGCACGTTCAGCGCCTCGGGCTCGCCGCTCTGAGCGAGCGGCGTCAGCACGTTCGCGGCCTCCTGGAACCTGCCCGCCTCGGCCAACGACAAGCCCAGCTGGCGAAGGAGGGCGGGGGTCGTGGCATTCGCGTCGCGCGCACGGATGAGAGCCGCCAGCGCCTGCTCGGATCGGCCGGCCTCGAGCAGGGTCTGCGCCAGGTAGTAGTGCGCAGCCGCCATGTCCGGGCGCTCCGCGATCACCTCTTCGGCGAGCGCCGCCGCGAGATCGAATCGGCCGCGCTCGTAGGCGTCGATCACCCGATGCATCTTGTCGTCGAGATGAATCAGGCGCTTGGGATCGTCGGCCACGCCGTATTCGGACTTGGAGGCCGCATCGCCGCCCAGATAGCCGAGAGCTCGCAGCGCGGTCGACACCTCCGAGGAGACCTGCGATCGGTCCGGCGGCCAGATCGACTCGGCCGGGAGCTCGCGCGCCAGCTCGCGGCCCAGGTCCCTCCGAGCTTCGAACAGGTTCGACTCCTCGCCGGGATCGTCGTCGAGGTCGTAGAGCTCGGGCAGCGGCAGCGCGATCAACTTGAACCGGCCGTCGAAGACTCCGCGCAACGGCGCCCAGCCGCGATCCAGCGCGGGGGTCATGGCTTCGAGATAACTCGACACCGGAACGTCCTTACCGGCGACGCCCCACAGCGAGCGTCCGGCCAGATCGCCAGGCGGCTCGACGCCCGCGGCCTCCAGAGCCGTGGGCAGGATGTCCACGTGCCGCGCCGAAAGCTCGGAACGCTTCGGCGCCAGGCTCGGGGCCCAAAGGACCAACGGCACCTTCAACGTGGACTCGTACGCGAAAACGCCGTGGGTACGCTCGCCGTGGTCGCCCAGCGCCTCGCCATGGTCGGCGGTAAAGACGACCAGCGCCGAAGCCGCTTCTGCGCCGGTGAGCTCTTCGAGCAACGGCGCCAGGAACGAGTCGACCGCCGAGACTTCTCCCAGGTATCTCTCGGTGGCGAATCTCGCGGCAAACGGTGGCGGGGGCTCGTAGGGAGCGTGCGGATCGAAGAGATGAAGCCAGAGGAACCGGCGGCGGTCCCCGGCCCGGCGCCACCAGTCGCCGGCGAGGCGCACGACCTCATCGCCGCGCCGCTCTCGTGGTGCGATGGCGGTTGCGCTCTTCTGGCTGACCCGGTCGTCATAGACCTCGAAGCCCCGAGCGAGACCGAAGCGGGCGTCGAGAGGAAACGCCCCCACGAACGCACCGGTGGCAAACCCCCGAGCCGACAGCACGGTTGCCAGAGTCGGCACTGTGTCCGGCAGAACGAAGCCCGAATTGTCCCGCACGCCGTGTTGATAGGGATACAGGCCGGTCAGAATGTTCGCGTGGGACGGCAAGGTGACTACGTTGTGTGCGTGAGCGTTGTCGAAGATCCAACCCGAGGCTGCGAGACGGTCGAGCGCGGGCGTCTCCACGCGGTCGTTGCCCCCGAAGCCGAGCGCATCCCAGCGCAAGGTGTCGATCGTGATCAGGACGACGTCGCGGACCGCAGGTGCGTCCCCGGCCCCCGGTCCGGTCTCCTCCTGGGCCGAGTCCGCGGGCGGCGCTCCGGCGAGCTCCGACCTCGCGGGCTCACGCGTCGCCGTCGACTCGCCCCCGACCGACTCCTCCGGCCTCCCGGCGCAGCCGGCCCCGAGCCAGGTCACCATGCACACGAGCCAAAGCGGCCGGACAACCGAGCGGAAGTGAGCCGACATCGCCGGGCATCTTAGCGCCCGGGAGACTGCTACGCTTTTGTGCGATGCGATCCGTCCTCGTCTGCGTGCTGGTGTTTGTGGTCCCCCATGCCTTGCCGGTCGCCGCACCGAGCTCGGCCGAAACCGTCGCCGCCGATCCGCCGTTCCGCGAGGTCGCTGCGGCGACCGGACTCGATTTCGTCCACTTCAACGGCATGTCGGGCGAGCGCTTTCTTGTCGAGATCACCGGAGGCGGCGTCGCGCTGCTCGACTACGACAACGACGGCGATCTCGACGTCTACCTGGTCCAGGGACACATGCTGGGTAACGGCAAGTCGATCTCGGACGCGATCCTCGCGCCCAGCCATCCACTTCCGCTGAGCGATCGGCTGTATCGAAACGACTCGCTGGCCGATGGCGAATTCCGGTTCGTCGACGTCACGGTCGCGAGCAGGATCCCGCCCGGCGGCTACGGCATGGGCGCGGCGACCGGGGATTTCGACGCCGACGGTTGGGCCGATCTCTACGTCACCAACTTCGGCTCCAACCGGCTTCTGAGGAATCGCGGTGACGGCTCCTTCGAAGACGTGACCGAGAGCTCCGGTGCCGACGACCCGCGCTGGAGCGTTGCCGCGTCGTTCTTCGACTTCGATCTCGACGGACACCTGGACCTCTTCGTCGGCAACTACCTGGACTTCCATTTCGAGCTGCACGAGACCTGCCCAAGCGCGACCGGTTCGCCGGATTACTGCGGGCCCTTGAGCTACCGCGCGGTGATGGACCGCCTGCTCCGCAACCGCGGCGACGGCACCTTCGAAGACGTCTCCGAGGGCTCGGGCATCGCGGGCGCCTACGGCAGCGCACTCGGCGCCACGAGCGAGGACTTCAACGGCGACGGCCTGCCCGACCTCTACGTCGCCAACGACATGGTACCGAACCTGCTATGGACCAACGCCGGCGGCGGGCGCTTCGAGGAGGACGGGCTTCTGAGC
Organism: Thermoanaerobaculia bacterium; assembly: GCA_046756565.1. Classification (GTDB taxonomy): domain Bacteria; phylum Acidobacteriota; class Thermoanaerobaculia; order Multivoradales; family JAHEKO01; genus CALZIK01. The sequence goes on from JBHHWO010000116.1 coordinate 5,748, forward strand.
GGCGCCGCGGTCAACGGCGAGGGCTTGCCCGAAGCCAGCATGGGCGTCGATGCGGTCGACTTCGACGACGACGGAGATGTCGATCTGTTCCTGGGGCACCTCGCCGGCGAGACCAACACGTTGTATGCGAACGACGGTGCGGGCTTGTTTCGTGATTCGACAGTGAGGACCGGGCTCTCTGGGCCGAGTTTTCAGTCCACCGTCTTCGGCACCGTATGGCTCGACTACAACGGCGACGGGCGCCTCGATCTCGCCACCGCCGCCGGAGCGGTCACGGTGATCCCCGCGCTCGAGCGGGCCGGGGACCGGTTCCCCCTGCATCAGAGAAACCAGCTCTTTCGTGGAACCGGCTCGGGCACCTTCGAGGACGTGACCGAGCGTGCCGGACCCGCCTGGCAGCTCTCGGAGGTGAGCCGCGGCATCGCCCTCGGGGATATAGACAACGACGGCGATCCCGATCTCGTGATCGCCAACAACGGTGGACCCGTTCGTCTCCTCGAGAACACTTCGTCTTTTCGATGCTGGTCGGGAATTCGAGCTCGGCTTCGTCCGGGAGCAAGCGACGCCATGGGCAGCAGCCTGGAAGTGCGAGCCGGGGACAGGAGCATCCGTCGGCGGATCCGGACCGACGGCAGCTACGCGTCGGCTCGGGACCCGCGCGTGCTTATCGCCGGCGACGTCTGCGCTCCGGCGGCACTGCGAATCGTCAGCGCGGACGGATCGGAGAAACGCTGGGTCGGGCCTCCCGGCTCCGCCTACCTCGAGATCTACGTCGACTCCGGCGCCGCTGCGGCGAGTGGAGCCAGCTGATGAAAGCGCGAATTACGGCCACCCGGTCCGTTCTGGCGCTGTCGGTCATGACCTGGCCTGTTTGGGGGGCACAAGCAAGCGAGCGTGCTCCGGTTCCGCATCCGCCCCTCGAGACGATGGACCCGGAAGTCGCCGAGCAGCTCGAAACGGCCCGCAGGTACCTCGACGCGGCCACGGGCGATCCGGTGGGGACGGACTCCTCCGCGCTGGGTGAAGCGTTCGGCCGTCTCGGACAGCTCTACATGGCCTACAATCTCGCCGACGCCGCCGAGGCCTGCCTGGCGAACGCCGAGCGTCTGGAGCCGGACCAATTCCGTTGGTCGTATCTTCTCGGAGCGCTGCTCCAGACCGAAGGGCGACACGACGAAGCCGAGCGGGCTCTCGCGGTCGCAAGCTCCCTACTCCCGACCGAGCCGGCGACTTTTCTCCGTCTCGGGCAGATCGCGCTGGCTCGAGAGGACGGCGACGGCGCCAGGAGATTCTTCGAGCGGGTGCTCAGGCTTGCGAACGGGTCCTCCGCGGCCCGCTACGGACTGGCCCGAGTCGCGCTCCTTGATGACGACCCAGCTCGGGCGCGCGATCTCCTGGAAACGGTGGTGGCGGAGCAGCCCGAGGCCGGAGTCGCGCACTACCAGCTGGGTCTCGCCTACCGCGACCTGGGCGAGCGCGCCAAGGCCCGCGAGCGCCTTGCCAATCGCAATCGACAGGAGGTCCGCTTCCCGGACCCACTCCTCGAAGAACTCACCAAGCTCACGCGCGGGGCAAGCGCCAAGATCGCCGCGGCCGCCGCGGCGCGCGCGGCCGGAAACCTGGACGCCGCCGTCGCCGCGTACCGTGAGGCGCTCGCAACCGACCCGGAGCACCTGGCTGCCCGTATGGCCCTGGCGGCGACGCTGGTCGCAGTAGGAGACGCCGGCGGAGCCATCGGCGAGTACCAAGCCGTTCTGGCTCGCCATCCGTCCGACGCCTCGGTCCTCTACAACCTGGGCACTTTGCTGCTGCGATCCGGCCGACTCGACGAAGCCGAGACCCATCTTGCGGAAGCGACCCGGCTGGCGCCCGACTACGCCGACGCCTGGACTAACCTGGCTACCGTTCTCGAAAGGCAGGGACACCTGGAAGAGTCGGCGGCCGCCTACGCCCGCGCCCTCGAGAACACGCCCGCGGACACCGCTATTCGCCTGCAACGGGCAAGGGTCCTCGAGCGCCTGGGCCAGCCGCACGGAGCCGACCTCGAGCTCGCCCGGGTCCTCGAAGCCCAGCCCGGGAGCCCGAGCGCCCTGTTCTTCAAGGCCGAGCTGCTTGCCGGACGTGGCGACCTCGAAACCGCGGTGCCGATCTACGGCCGGCTCCTCGAGCGCGCCGAGGGACCGGAGCAGCGTGCGACCCTGCACCAGCGGATTGGGGAGACGCTCCTCGCCGGTGGCAAGGCCGGCGACGCCGTGGCGCACCTCGAGGCCGCGATCGCCGGCGGCCGGAGCGCTCCGGCTCTCCGGCTGGCACTCGGGAGCGCCTTGACCACCACCGGTGCCTTCGAGCGGGCGGACCAGGTGCTGATCGACCTGATCCGGGAGCAGCCGGCTAGCCCCGAGGCCCGCTTCGGACGCGCGATCAACCTGATTCTGGCGGGGCGCGAGTCCGATGCCGTTGGACACCTCGAGACCAGCGTGGACCTGCTACCCGAGGACGTCTCCCTGCGGCATAGCCTGGCGCGGCTCCTGGCGACGGCTACCTCGTCCGAGGTTCGCGAAGGATCCCGGGCCCTCGAGATTGCGCGCGACGTCTACGAGCGGGCGCCCAATCCGGTCCATGCCGAGACCATCGGCATGGCCTTGGCCGAGCTCGGGCGCTTCCAGGATGCAGCGGCCTGGCAGACCCGGATCCTCGAAGCATCGCGCGCCGGCGGGCTGCCGCCGGCATTGGTCTCGGGGATCGAGAAGCGCCTGGCCCTCTACCGGGCGGGCGAGCCGTGCCGAGCGCCCTGGCGAGAGTAATAGGGGACACGATTCCTTCGTGTCCCCTCTCGATTCGTTTTCGAAGCCTCCGGCGACTGGCGCTATCGATCCACGACTCAGTCACCGTGGCGATGCGAGCTCCCTCGTTGATCAGCGCCGCCGAGACGGATTGGCGGCAGCTCCAGGAGCTCGAGCTCGGGCTTGCCTTCGACCGCCCGATAGAAGCGTCTCATCTCCACCTCTCGGAAGATCTGGTGAGTGTCGCTTCCCGGCCACCGGATCTCGATTCGCTCGATCGCCGCGGCTCCGCCCAACCCGATCTCGGCCTGCAGGCTCGATGCCCCGAACGAGCCCCCGGAGCCGACCAGGTGATGAACCGATGACGGCTCTCCGTCCGCTCCGCGGATCACGACTTCGACACGCGCGCCGATCGCCCTGCGATTGGCCTCCCGGCCCTCCAGTCGCAGCACGATCCAGCCCGCCTCCCCGCCGGGATTCTCGAACAACGCGTTGCCGTACTCGTCATACGGAAACGCGCCTCCGAGCTGATGGTAGACGTCCTGATCCCCGTCGTTGTCGAGATCGCCGAACGCGATACCGTGCCCTTTCTGAAGGTGTCCGAAGCCGCCCACGAAGGTGACGTCCTCGAAGGCGCGGCCGCTGGCGTTGCGATACACCAGATCCGGAATCAGCGTGTCGAACTCGGGCGCTCCGGTTCCCAGGTAGATGTCCGGAAAGCCGTCATTGTCGAAGTCACCGTAGTTGGCTCCCATCGGCAGAGTGGGACGGGTCAGTCCGAGCTCCTCCGAGGCGTCCACGAAGCGGTCGCCATCGTTGCGATAGACCACCGGATGGCCGCCAGGAGGCACCTCGCCGAAGTAGGAGCCGGCGATGATCTCCATTGGCGCTTCGTAGCTGGCGACGAAGAGATCCAGGTCACCGTCGTTGTCGATGTCGAAGAACCAGGTCGGAAAGCTCCCCCGCGCCGGTTCCGAAACGCCCATCTCATGTGCAATATCGGTAAACGTTCCGTTACCATTATTGCGATAGAGCCGGTTCTCGCCGAAGTTCGAGACATAGAGATCGGGATCGCCGTCGTTGTCGATGTCGCCCCAGGCCGTACCCTTGGCGAACCGGAAGTTCTCGACCCCGGCCTGCTTGCCGACTTCGGTGAAGGTGCCGTCGCCGTCGTTGCGGTAGAGGTGAGACTGATAGGGACGGCCGAGATCGAACATCAGCCGCAGGGGCTCGTATGTGGCCGCCGTGGTCTCGTTGCCGACGTAGAGATCGAGGTCGCCGTCGCCGTCGTAGTCGCTCCAGGCGGCGGTTTGGGTCGGATAGGCCGGGTACGCGACACCTGCCGCCACGGATACGTCGACGAACCGGCCTTCCGGGCGCCTCAGGTCATTGCGCAAGAGCGAGTTCCGGACCTGCCCTCCCTCTCCGAGCCACGCCCCACGCAGCACCATGACATCCACCATGCCGTCGTTGTCGAAGTCGGTCGACACCAGGTTGAGGCCCCCCAGCTGGCCGTTCAGACCCCAGCGGTCCGAGACGTCCTCGAACCCGCCATCACCTTGGTTTCGGTAGCCGCGCATCGGCCGGCACGGGTCCCAGCTCGACGTAACGATATCGAGAAGACCGTCGCCGTCGAAGTCGTCGAGGACCACGCTGCCCGAGAGGCTGACCTCCGAGATTCCGAGACCGGCGGCCACGTCCACCCAGAGCGGGAACTCGGCGGCCGAGTCGAGTGCGCCGGCCGGGAACCGGAACCGCTCGGGCACCCCCTCGGGATGGTCTCCCGAGACCATCCGCGAGAGGTTGAGCATCCACCGCGCGCGCCGGTCCTCGGGTTCGAGGCCCAGGATCTCGAGGTAGAGATCGCCTGCGATTCGCGCGTGCTTCGGGCGCTCGTGCACGGCCTCTCTCGAGACCGGCAAGATGCAGCTCGACGCGACGTGCAAGCCGATGCAGTTCTCGTCTTCTCCAAGCTGGAAGTGGGCATTCGCCAGGTTCCGCAAGATTTGCGCCCGCAGATTGATCACTGTCTCTCCTCGATCCGCAATCAGCGAGCGCGCCCTGCCGAGCTCTTCGACCGCCTCGGTCAGCCTGCCCAGCCGGATCAAGTCCCAACCCAGGCGGCTGCGTAGACCGGCCTCGTCGACGGGCTCGGTCGCGGCCTCGGCCAGGCTCGCGAGGCGCTCGGTGCTGACGTCTTCGAAGTAGGGATTGAGGCCCCGCAGGGCGCGGCAAACGCCTTCGAATTCGGTGCGCGTCTGCTCGACGGTGGGATGCTCGGCCGACGCCGGCGCCGCGACACCCCAGATCAGCAGCGCCGGAATCAGAAACCGCATCAGGCGGCGGCCCCGAACGACCGACTCATGAGCCTATCTTAGCCATGTCTCGAGAGCTTCCGCAGCGATTGCGCCTGATGCCTAGCCGCCTACCACGAAGGGGATCGAAGCCGTGCGCTCTTCCCCACTCTCGCCGTCGCTCAGCGTAACCACCAATTTGTACTCGCCCGCGTCGAGCTGCCCGGGATCGAACATGGCAATCAGGCGATCCAGATACGACGCCTCGGTCAACGGCCGATCGTCGATCGAGATCGCTCGCTGGCCGATCCGGGAGCCGTCGAGCGTGTAGACCTCGCCACTCAGCTCGATAGCACCACTTCCGAGGTTGAAACCGACCAGCAACAGCTGCGTGATCTCGCGCGCGTTGAGGGTGGGCTTGGCCGCCGGGATGAAGGGTGTCTCGCCGGCCAGGAAGGGGTACGGCACGTCGGCCTGTTCCTCGGCTTTCTCCCGGACCAACAGCCACTTGCCGACCGGCTCCGGAAACAGAGGCTGGGAGATCGCCACCTCGCTGATGTCGAAGTCCGGGACCCGCATCGGGACCTTGTCGATGCCGAAGGCGCCGGTGGTGCCGTTTCGAACCATGACCCGCAGGACATAGTCACCGGTCGGCAGCTCGAAGTGCCCCCAGTACTTGAGCCCCTGCTGCTCGAGGGTCAGCGGCGTCTTCTTCATGTCGAAGGCCAGCACCCGAGAGAAATAGTCGCGAACCGTGCCCATCGAGTCGATGGCGTAGGCGTAGATCTCGGTGGGCATGACCTCGTCGACCTGGCCGGCCAGCAAGCTGGGCCCCCCGACCTCGATCAGGACCGGCACGTAGGCGTTGCCGAGCCCCATCGGGAAGGGCGCGGCCAGAACCGCGGTGTCGACGGCGCCCCCGCTGTCTCCGCCCAGGATCAGTCCGGCGGTGTTCAGCCGCCGCGCGAAGGGGTTCTGTTCGGCGAACTCCGTGGGCGCGAAGTATCCCGGCTTGTGGACCACGCGGGCTCCGCGCGGCACGTTGTTCACCTTGACCTTGAGCCGCCGGTACTCGCCATCGAATTGCAGATTCTCGGGCTGGATCGCGAGCAGGTAGGTCACGCTGGTCGCGTTGAGCATGCGCCCCATGGCCTGCGCCGGTTGGTTGAAGTTGCGGTAGTACTCGCCGCCGGTCTGGCTCGCCATCCAGTGCATGCCGGCCTCGCGGTTGCGGGCGGTACCGGCGTCGGCGGTCGTCCCGGTGACCGCACCACCTGCGTCCAGTCCCCCGATGTCGACCGCTTGAATGGTGCAGTCCGCCTTGACGAACGCCTCGGCCATCTGCCCGAGCACGTTCTGGGTCGACGTGTCTCCAAACCGCGCGTTCGAGTCCACCTCCCAGATCCGCCCCGCCATGGCCGCATCGGTCTGCTCCTGGGCTCGCTGCTGCTCGCCTAGGGTGGACATCCCGATCCCGGTCAGAGCCGTGCTGTCGAAGCCCTCGGACAGGAAAACGACGTGCTTGCGACCCTGGACGCTCTTGAGCACACCCGCCAGCTCCGCCAGGGACGAGGTCAACGCGAGGATCTGGTCGCGCTGCTCCTCACGTCGGACCTCGGTCTCGATCGTGGACAGGAGTTCCAGGATCTCGGCCTCCGGATCCAGGCCGCCACGAGCCGTGCCGGCCGCGCTGGCGCCGGGACTGTCGATGATCGCCGCGGTAGTGTCGAGGCCCGTCAGCAGTATCCCGAGCGGGTCCCGGGTGGTGTGGACCAGCTGCGGCAGACCGAGAGTCTCTATCGCCAGCCGCAGCTGGTAGCGGTCGGAGGTGAAGCCGAGCGGCATCTTCAGCCCCTGTGAGGTCGAGTAGGTCGCCACCCCGGCCAGGTCCGCTGGATGCAGGCTCTCCTCGACCAGCTCCAGAGCCGCGTGCCGTGCTCTGGCGATCTTTGCTGGGTCCGACAGCGACAAATCGAACATGAACAGAAAGTGCCTGCGGGCCGCGATCGGAATCTCGGCTGCCGACAGCGGGGCTCCCTCGAGTGACAGGTCGACTTCGTTGAAGCCGACGATCGGATGCTTCTTTCGGCCCTCCGAGACCTGGAAGTCCTCGGCGGTCAGGCCGCGGATGGGCTCGCCGTCCTTGACCACGGTGACCGGAATCTCGACCACGACGACGGTCGTGGTCTCGCTGAACTTGTCCTTGCCTTTCTTCTTGGCGGCTTTCCTCTGGGCGCTCGCGTTGCCAGGCGCGAGCAGAACCACCGTTAGCAGCGCCACCAACCCGAATGTCAGGCTCCCTGGGAGGTTGCGGGGCTTCGACTTCGTCATATGACCTCCTCACCGGCTGTGCCGGGTTTCCGGCTCGGTCCTGCAACTCGCGGACCAGCCGGGACGGAGCACTAGTCTATGACGAACGGAATCGAGTTTGTCTCGGTCGTGCCGGTCGCGCTATCGGTAACCGCGACCCTCAGCGTGTAGCTGCCCGCCGTGAGGTCCTTCGGTTCGAAAGTGGCGAGGAACTTGTCGAGACCGTCGATGCCGGTGACCGTACGCTCGACGTCGACGAACGGAGCGCTGGCCACGACCTGGCCGTCCTGAGAGATCACCTCGCCGTCCAGCTGGGGTGCCTCCTCTCCCAGGTTGTATGCCACCACGGCTACCTGGGCCCCGTTGTCATCGACCTCCGGTCGAGCGGCCGGAACGTAGGGGCGACCGTTGATGGTGAACGGATAGACCACCGACTTTTGATACTCGCCCTGTTTCTCGCGGACCAGGAACCAGGAGCCACTGTCCTCCAGAAAGAACGGCGGCAGGAGAATCGGCTCCGCGTCGGCATAGACCGGTACGTCGAGCGAGAGCGTTTCGAGACCGGCCTGACCGGTCTTCGCGTTTCTCACCAGCACCCTCAGGAGGTAGCTGCCGGGCTCGAGATCCAGGTGTCCGTAGTACTTGATCCCGGTCCGTCCGAAGAGCTCGCGCCGGTTGCTGAGGTCCAGGGTCACCATCTGGGTAAAGAAATCCTTCATCTCACCGTTCTGGTCGGTGACGTAGGCGAAGAACTCGACCGGCAGGCGATCCCCGG
>JBHHWO010000117.1:0-13860 GCA_046756565.1 Thermoanaerobaculia bacterium
CACACCATGACCTCGAGCCTTATGCACCGAACCACTGGGACAGGACACTAGCAGCACCGCAGAATCCGAGCGGCTCGGAGCGTCGGGATCCTTCGCTTCGCTCAGGATGACGACTGCTATCGATCGAGGCCGGCGTGGGAGCGCGGCCGCTACAATCCCCCCGGTCATCTCGAACGAGGAGGAAGTCATGCTTGATCGCAGGGATCTGTTGAAGCTCGGAGCAGTCGGAGGCGCCGCGGCGCTGATTCAGGGATGCGCGGAGCGCTCCCCGGACGCGGTCGAGTTCGAATCGCCGGTCTCGGCTGCCGGTCGGGACTTCGAGCTCGAAGAATGGACGGTCGCGGAGCTCCAGGCCGCGATGGAAGAGGGGCGCCTGTCGTCTCGGGACATCGTCACCAGGTACCGTGAGCGCATCGAAGCGATCGATCACGCCGGCCCGGAGCTCCGGTCGGTTCTGACGGTCAATCCGGACGCCGACCGGATCGCGGCAGCCCTCGATGAGGAGCGGGCGAGCGGCGAGCTGCGAGGCCCGCTTCACGGCATCCCGGTCCTGCTCAAGGACAACATAGACACGGCGGACAGCATGGCCACGACCGCGGGCTCTCTGGCTCTGGCCGGAACGATCGCGCTCGAGGACTCGGGCGTCGCCCGCAAGCTCCGCGAGGCCGGGGCGGTGATTCTGGGCAAGGCGAATCTCTCGGAGTGGGCCAACTTCCGCTCGGAGCGCTCGTCCAGCGGGTGGAGCGGTGTCGGTGGGCAGACGAAGAACCCGTACGCTCTCGATCGCAATCCATGCGGCTCGAGCTCCGGTTCGGGCGCCGCGGTCTCGGCCAATCTCTGTGCGCTCGCCGTGGGTACCGAGACGGACGGCTCAGTCGTGTGCCCGTCGAACGCGAGCGGCGTCGTGGGCGTCAAGCCCACGGTCGGACGGGTGAGCCGTGCCGGCATCGTTCCGATCTCGGAGAGCCAGGATACCGCCGGACCGATGGCGCGGACGGTTCGCGACGCCGCGCTGCTTCTGACCGCGATGTCTGGGATCGACTCCAGGGACCCGGCGACCGCGGCGAGTCCGGGGCCGTTCGATGCCTCGGATGGTCTCGACGAGGGTGCCCTCCAGGGCGCTCGCATCGGCGTCTGGCGGGAGCGCTTCGGTTTTCACGAGAAAGTCGACACGGTCCTCGAAGAGGGCCTCGCGGCTCTCCGGGACGCGGGCGCCGAGCTCGTCGATCCGGTCGAGATGCCGTCGGTCCGGGAAGCCGGAAAGCACGAGTGGGAAGTCCTGCTCTACGAGTTCAAAGATGGGCTCGCGAAGTATCTGGCGACCCGCGGCGACGATACGTCGATCCGAGCGCTCGCGGACGCGATTGCCTTCAACGAGGCCAACCGCGATCGGGAGATGCCCTACTTCGAGCAGGAGATCTTCGTGAAGTCCGAGGCCAAGGGTCCTCTGTCGGAAGCCGAATACAAGAAGGCGCGCGCCGAATGCATCCGACTGACGCGGACAGAGGGGATCGACCGCGTCGTCGCCGAGCACCGGCTGGACGCGATCGTGGCACCCACGGGCGGCCCGGCCTGGATGACCGACCTCGTCAACGGCGACCACTTCGGCGGCGGCAGCTCGCGGGCGGCGGCGGTGTCGGGCTATCCGAATGTCACGGTACCGGCGGGACTCATCTTCGGGCTGCCGGTGGGGATGTCTTTTTTCGGCCCGGCCTGGACCGAGGCCCGTCTGCTGGGCCTGGCCTATGCCTTCGAGCAGGCGACGATGGTCCGGAGGCCGCCCCGGTTCCTGGAGACGGCGGAGCTCTAGTGGGTGCTGTCGAGATAGAGCGGGTGATTCCCATTCCCGTCATCCTGAGCGAAGCGAAGGATCTCGACCGGTCTTGCCGTTGGCTCGCGCCGGCAGGATGGAGAGGTCCTTCGCTTCGCTCAGGATGACGAGGAATCGCATACAATCCCCGCCAACCCGAGGAGGACTCGAATGGCCGATCCGAGCGCGACTCAAATCATCCTGGACCGCTATGCGGAAAAATGCCGGCTCGCCGGCGGGCCACGAGTGGGCTACGTGCTCCGCAAGCAAGCCATCCTCCACGTGGCCGAGGACTTTCCGGGCGTGAACCTCGAGGCGGGTCTCGACACGCTGGTCGAGGACGGCCTGGTGAAGGCGAGTGAATCGGGCGACTTCTACTTCCTCACCGCGGCCGGAGTGGCGAAGATCGGCGGCACGGTTCCCACCGCCTGACTCCGAATCGGACCGGACCGCCATGTCGGCGTCCGATTCCGACCAAGCTGGATCGTTCGAGCCGTCGCTGACGCCAATAGGCTCCGGCCCGCCTCCGTTTGGTGAGGGATTCCGCCGGCCGGGTCCGTCCTATCTACGGGTGGGGTGAGGATCTCGCCTGCTCGGATCAAAGGAGGACGCCATGATCGTCATGAACTGGAACATCGAGCACATGAACAGCTGGTGGGAGGGCGGCAGCGCGGATCCGCCCACCATGCGGACGACCTTCGGAGGCAACAGCTTCTCGCCGGCGATCACGGACGTTCAGGGACTCGCCACCCGCGTGGGCAACGTCATCAATGCCGTCGGACCGGACGTCGTTACCATCCAGGAGGGCGCCGGCATGCCCGAGATGGTCGACTTCTTCGATCGATTCGTCGACGGCGACGACTGGTCGATTCAGCGTGGATCTGGAGGCGGTCAGGCTCTCGTTGTCGCCGCGCGTGTCGGTGCGGGAAACACAGTAACCGCTCTGGGCCCGGGGCCCGAGGTTGTGGGCGAGATCGATCTCGGCGAGCCTTATGTGGCCGATGTCGACGCTGATCTGGAGGTCAACCCCGTGAACTTCGCGCGGATGCCGCAGGTGATCAACCTGACCGCCCATGGCGAGGCCATGACCCTGATCAACAACCACTTGAAATCGAAATTCGTGCGTGACGGGGAGTCGCGTTTCAACGCCGGTGGCGAGACCCGGCTTCGGTTCTTCGCCGACGCTCTGGTGGCCAGGCGGCGAATCAGCGGCGAAGCGTTTCGGATCAGAAGTTTTCTCGATGCCCTGTTCGGCCAGGCTCCGAACGCGCTTGTCGTCGTAACCGGAGATCTGAATGACGGCGCCGGAGCCGACTTCTTCGAGGAAAACTTCCTGACGCACTCGGTGGTGGATCGCGTCTTCGGCTCGATCTTCCGGCCCGCGACCCAGCTTCGCCATGTGCTTTTTCACGGCGGCTCGACCGATTTCACCGCTCAGTTCTTCGACTTCATCACGGGCGAGCTGCGCGACCTGGTCCTCGACCACATCGGACTCAGCCCGGCGATCGACCAGGGCTGGACGTGGGCCGGCCGCGTCGCGGTGGCCGAGTTCGAGGCTCAGGTGATCGATGATTCCAGTCTCAACGACCGCGATCAGGCGCCGTCGGATCACCGTCCGGTGGTTGTCGAGATGACGCCGAATCCGTAGACGGCACTCCGGAAAGAGGGCTGGTCCTTGCTTTGACAAGGATAATATCCTTGCTAGAGTAAGGAATGGCCAAAGTCACGAGCAAGCTCCAGGTCACGATTCCCAAGGCGATCGCCGACCAGTACGGGATCAAGCCGGGCGACGAGATCGCGTTCAAGCCCGCTGGGCCCCAGATCCGGGTGGTGCCTCCGCGATCGAGGCGAAAGCGCTTGAGTCGAGCCGAACTGCTTCGTCTGTTCGACGCGGAGGAGGCGCGGATTCAGGAGCGGTGGAAAGACCTCGTCGTGAACCAGCCCGTCGGAGGGCGGGACTGGACGCGCGAAGACCTCTACGAGCGAGACGGGCGCTACCGTGGCGAGCCCGTCGATCGTGAGCCAGGCGATGCCGAACCTGATTGACACCAACGTCCTCGTCTATCGGTACGACCTGAGGTATCCGGCGAAGCGGGAGATTGCCTCACGGCTGCTTCGTGATTCCGCCGGCACTGAGCAGTTGGTGATTCCCCACCAGGCGCTCGTGGAGTTCGTAGCTGCGACCACTCGGCCGAGAAGGAGCTTGAACGGTTCCGCGCTTCTGGACAGAGCGGCCGCCTACAGAGCCGTAGAGCACGTGATGGAGCAGTTTCCCGTCGTCTATCCCAACGCGGCCGTCGTCGTGGTGGCCATGCGCGGAGCCGCCGCCTATCAACTGTCCTGGTACGACGCCCACCTGTGGGCCTATGCCGAGGTCAATGGGCTCGACGAGATCTTCACAGAGGACTTCGAGCACGGGCGGAGATACGGCTCGGTACGCGCGCACGACCCCTTCCTGGCGGCGTCGGACGAAGTTCACGAGTTGCCGGCGCTCTACCAGGATTGAGGCGCCGGGCCCCATGGTCTAATAGAGAGGCTTCGGGAGGTAGACATGAGCTTGGGTGGTGCACTCTGGACTCGCCGGAGGTGGAGGTTCGCTCTGGCAATTGCGGTTCTGACGGTTGCGGGCGTGGCTCCGGGCGGCGCCTCGGGTACCTCCGTGGACGAACTGGCCGAGCGCTTCTTCAAGAACGCCCGTTTCTCCGAGCCCGAAATCTCGCCGGACGGGAAGCGGATCGCGGTCGTCTACAGCGAGGCTGGCAAGGAGATGATCGTGGTTCGGTCTCTGGCGGGCGGGCAGGCTGTCCCGATCGTCGGGCTCCCGGATCCGGAAGCTCGCCTTCGGTGGCTGCGATGGGTCAGCGACGAACGGCTGCTGTTCGGGGTCGAGGAGCCGTACGATCTGGGCGCGCCTCCCCCTCGCCCCCGCAGGACTCGTCTCTACGCGATTGACGCCAACGGCTCCAACCATGTCCATTTAGGGCAGAACTGGGGAACCTTCATTCTGGGTCGTCGCCGGAGCAGTTTTCAACATGAGGACGACATCATCGATTTTCTGGAAGACGATCCGAACCATGTGTTGATCTCGATTCGCAATCCCACCGAGTCGTACCCGGATGTCTATCGCCTGAGCGTGTCTAACGGTGGTGTAGAGCGCGTTCTACCGATGGAAGATGGCATCTCCACCTGGTACGCGGACCACGAAGGCCGGGTCCGAGCGGGATTTGGCTACCACCACGAGAAGTATCGATTGGTGGCACGGCCAGACGTCACCGGCGATTTCGAGGAGCTGGGTGAATACGAGTCGGGAGGAGACTGGCTCGGCTTTGAGGGCTTCAGCTTCGACTCCGAGATCATCTACGTTTCCAAAGCGAACGACGATGGTGTCTCGGCGCTCTACGAGTACGACCTGAGTGCCATGAGCGCGGGCAGGGAGATCTTTGCTCGACCGGGCTTCGACGTTCCCTCCTGGTTGGAGTTCTCGAAGGAACGGAGAGTGTTGACCGCGATCGGCTACCGTGCCCAAGGGCCGGAGCGACACTTCGTGGACGAGATCGCCGAGAAGCAGCAAAAGGCCCTCGACGCCGTGCTTCCCAAGACGTTCAACCGCATCGTCAGTAAGACGGCGGATGAGTCGGCGGCAATCGTCCTGGCCAGCAGTGACAGCAGGCCCCCACGCTACTACCTGTTCGACGTCCCGAACAAGAAGCTGTCGTTTCTCTTCTGGCGCTTCCCGGATCTTGCGCATGTCCAATTCGCCGATGAGAAGCCGGTGGCCTACACGGCGCGCGACGGGATGAGCATCCCCGGGTACCTGACGCTCCCGCGTGTGCGGTCTTCCGAGAAGCTGCCGTTGATCGTGTATCCGCACGGTGGTCCGACCTCACGTGATGTACTCGGATTCGAGCGGGCGGTTCAGTTTTTTGCAGCGCTGGGCTTTGCCGTTTTTCAACCGAACTTCCGAGGGTCCTCGGGTTATGGCGATGAACACCGCCGGTCGGGCTATCGTCAGTGGGGCCTATCGATGCAGGACGACATCACCGACGGAGTCAAGTGGTTGGTGAAAACCGGCGTTGCCGATCCGGCTCGCGTCTGCATCTACGGCGCGAGCTACGGTGGTTACGCGGCCCTTATGGGCCTGGTGAAGACTCCGGAGCTCTTCCGGTGCGCTGCCGCCTACGCCGCTCCCACCGACCTGGTGATGCTCTTGAATCATCAGCGAGGCTATGTGTTTGCCGATTCGAACCGCCCGCTGCTCGGCAGCACCTCAAAGGACAAGGCGCGTCTGGTCGCGACCTCGCCGCTCAAGAATATCGACAAGATCCGGGTGCCCGTGTTTTTGGCGCATGGCGAGGACGACGACAGGGTTCACGTCGCGCACTCGCAGAAGCTGGCCAAGGCCCTTCAGAAGGCGGGCAAACCGGTCGAACTCATTGTGATCGAGGACGAAGCGCATTCCTTTCGCGACGAGTCCAAGCGAATCGAGCTGTTCCAGCGCCTCGGCGCGTTCGTCCTCGAGAACACGATCCCCAAGGCGGAGCCGGGCGGCGGCTAGATCACTCTCACCCTAGACCGCGCTGGCGATCGCTTCTACGGCGTCCGGATTCTGGAGCGAGGAAAGATCGCCCAGATCCTCTTCGCCCAGGTACTTCGCGCGCACCACCCGGCGCAGGATCTTGGCGCTCCGGGTCTTGGGCAGGTCGTCGACGAACAGGATCTTCTTGGGCCGGCCGTGCTTGCCCATTTTCTCGCCAACGCCGGCAATCAGCTCCTCCCGGAGACCGTCCGAAGGTTGGACGTCGGGGTTGAGCACGGCGAAAGCAACGATCGCCTCGCCCTTGAGCTCGTCGGGTACGCCAACCGCCGCCGCTTCGCTGACGTGCCCCGATTCGATCAACGCGCCCTCGACTTCGGCCGGCCCGACCCGCTTGCCGGCGATGTTCAGCGTGTCGTCTGCCCGGCCCTGGAGGAACCACTGGCCGTCCTCGTCGATCAGCGCCCAGTCACCGTGGTTCCAGGTATCGCGCCAGCGCTTCCAGTACGTGTCGAGGTAGCGCTTGGCGTCGTTCCAGAGCCCGCGGGTCATCGAAGGGGAGGGTTGCTTGCACACGAGATATCCGACCTCGCCTTGAATTGAGTTGCCGTCCTCGTCCCAAACGTCCACCGCCATTCCGAGCCCGGGCGCGGCCAGCGAGCAGGGCTTGAGCGGATGCAGCGGCAGCGGCGAGAGGAAGCAGCCGATGAGATCGGTTCCGCCCGAGATGTTGATTACCGGACAGCGCTTGCCGCCGACCTTCTCAAAGAACCAGGTCCACGATTCTTCGTCCCAGGGCTCACCGGTCGAGCCCAGGATACGCAAGCTCGAGAGATCGTGCTGGTCGAGAACGTCGTCACCCGCTCGGCGAAGAAGGCGCGCAACCGTGGGCGAGATGCCGAGCACCGAGATGTGGGATTTCGCGACCATCTCGCCCAGGCGGTCCGGGTGCGGCCAGTCGAAGGCGCCTTCGTAGATGTAGAGCGTCGATCCCAGGAACATCCCGCCGATGAGCTCCCACGGACCCATCATCCAGCCGATGTCCGAGAGCCAGAAGAACCGGTCCTCCTTCTTGACGTCGAAGGCATAGGCGACTTCCTTGGCGATGTTGACCAGGCTGCCGGCGTGGCTGTGGATCGTCCCCTTGGCGGCGCCGGTGGTTCCGGACGTGTAGAGGATAAGAGCCGGATCCATGGAGTTCATCGAAGCGGTCTTCGCCGGCTCGGCGTCGGCCGCGGTCGCGAGGAAGCTCTGCCACGGGATCTCGTTCTTGAGCCGCGCCATCGGCGGCGGCTCGCCGCGGCCGAGGACCACGACCGTGTCGAGGCTCTTGACCGTCTCGGCAACCTCCTGGAAAGTCGGGCGCAGCCGCAGTGGTGAGCCTCGGCGCCCGGAGCCTTCGGCCGTGAACAGCATCTTGGCGCCGGCGTCCTTCAGCCGCTCGCTGATCGCGGGCGCCGCAAAGCCGCTGAAGATGGGAATGAAAATCGCGCCCAGCTTCATGGTGGCGAACATCTGGATCACCACTTCGGCGCACATCGGCATCACCGCGCCGACCCGGTCGCCGGCCTTGATCTTGGCAACCTGCATCGCCGTGGCGCAGCGGTCGACGGCTTCGGCGAGCTCGAAGTAGGTGTAGCTCTTCATCGAGCCGTCCTCGTGCTCGGCAATCAGGGCCAACCGATCGGCGTTGACGCCCGAGCGGTGCCGGTCGATGCAGTTCGTGGTGATATTGAGCTTGCCGCCGAGGAACCATCCGGTCCAGGGAAACCCGCGGCGCACGTCGAAGACGGTGTGGAACTTGCGGTCGAACCGGATCCCAAGGTCTTCGATGATCGCCGGCCAGTACCAGGCCGGCTCTTCAACCGAACGGCGCAGCAGAGTGTCGACATCGTCGATGCCGTGAGTGCGCATGAACCGGGTCACGTTCGCCGATTCGACGAGTTGATCCGGTGGATGCCAAACGAATTCGCTCATAACGGGCCCGGCTTCGGGAAGCTCAGTCTATGCGATCCAGAGCCGGTGCGACCGGCATCGAGTCGCCCGGCGAGCGGCCTCTGAAGAACGCTACGAAGGAGTGCCCGAACTTCCACCAGTAGAAGGCGGTCGTCAGAATGGCCGCGGCGATCGATAGCCCGAACCGCAGCCAGGGCCGGTCGCCGGCGGCCAGGTAGGCGGCCAGGAAGGGCAGCACCGGAGCCACGTAGATCACGCCGATATCCCGCACCAGCCGCCAGAACGGAGCCGGAGCGATCTTCCAGACGCCCCAGGCCATGACCATGCCGCCGATGGGCAGGTAGTTCGCCCAGGCCATGCCGATGGGGCCGAGGCGGCCGATCAGGAACAGACCCGCGAAGGCGAAGGTCAGGAGCGTCAAGACCAGTGAGACGATCCAGACGCGATCGCGATGATAGACCTTGAGAATCTCTCCGCCGAGGCGGCTGAACGGATCGATCAGGGGAGCGATGCTCAAGACGCGCAAGAAGCCGGCGCCGGCCACCCATTGCGCGCCGAAGATCCGGAAGAACGTGTCCGGATTCACGAACAGGAATGCCGCCACGGGCGCTTCGAGCGTCAGGACCAGAACCGTGGCGAGGTGGTAGGCCTCGCTGAGCTTGTCGGGGTCCTCGGAGTATTCGACCAGGGCCGGGTAGAGCACGCGAGTAATCGCCGGCACCAGCGTCACGGTGACCAGGAAGGCGAAGAAGTACGAGCGGGTGTACAAGCCCACCGTCTCCTTGTCCAGGTCGAAGCCGGCCAGCAGCAGAGGATCGATGTGGCGGGCAAGGATCGCGAGGAGCCAGATGGTCGCCAGCGGCAGGCTCGGCCGGATCAGCGCCCAGTTCTTGCCCCGCTCATAGAGCAGCGGAATCGTGGGCCAGGCTCGGATCCACAGATGAGCCGTGTAGTAGGCCATGCCGACGAGCAGGCCGACAACCATGCTCCACACGCCGTAGCCCTGATATGCGAGGACGAGCGACGTGGTCGCGTACAGGAGGTTGCGGACGATTTCCGGGAGGACGGTGCGGCCGACCTGGAGCTCGGCGTCGAAGTAGATGCGCGGAACCGACGACAAGCCCTCGAGGAAGAGATACAGACTGAACGCCCGGATCACCGGCGCGACGTCGCCGCCCGCGCCCTTGAACAGGTGGGCGATCTGGTCGGCGCCCAAGAACGTTCCGATTGCCAGCAGCGCTCCCCAGCCGACCTCGACCGCCAACACATTGCCGTAAGGCCGCGGCTTCAGCCGGATGACGTGGTAGAGGAGGCCGAGGTCTCGCAGCGCGCCCAGGACCAGGAAGATCGTCACGGTCCAGTCGTAGATTCCCCAGGCTCCCTCGCTGACCTGGCGCATCAGCAGATACGTGGTCAGGAAGGTGACGCCCACCCTCCAGGCCTGGGAAAAGGTCGCGGCACCCGTGGAGCGGAAGAATCTGGTCGTGGTGTCTGCGCTCATGCGGTGCTCCGCGGTCGCGGCATTCTATGTTGGCCCGATCGTCATTCCGAGGCGTAGCCGAGGAATCCCCCGAGATGGACCGAAAGGGGCGGATGAGGCCACGCCGCCGGGATTCCTCGCTTCGCTCGGAATGACAGTCGACGGACACTGACCTGTCGACGGACACTGACGTCAACCAGACCGGTGACATCAGTGAATCGACGCCGGGGCTCGACCTGTTCGACTATCATCGCGCCATGTCCCGTACCGCAGTCGCTCTGCTGATGACCACTTGGCTCGCGCCGCCGGCCTCGGCCGAGTCCCCGGCGGAGCTGGTCGCCCGCTCGATCGCCTTTCACGGCGGCGAGCTCTACGCCGCGACCCGGATCGAGCTCGATCTCTGCTCGAAGTCGGGCTGCTCGGCGCTCGAGGTCACTCAGGACGGCGGGCTCTTCGAGTACTGCGCGACGGCAAGCGGCAAGCGCGGCGAGAAGCGGGTCTGCATAGACAATGATTCGACCGCCGAGTGGCTGGACGGTGTCGGCTTGGCGACGGGCGCCATGCCGGGCTCTGAGGCCGCTGACGCTCTCGACTCCTCACGGCGCGATTGGGTGATGCAGCGCGTCTACTTCGCCTTCCTGCCGTACCGTCTCGAGGACCCGAGCGTCGGTCTCGAAGATCAGGGCTCCGAGACCTGGGACGGCCGGGAGCTCCGCCGGGTGAAAGTATCCTTCGAGCCCGGCTCGAGCACCGACGCCGACGACGAGTTCCTGTACTGGTTCGATCCCGAGAGCGCCCGACTCGAGCTCTTCGCCTACAGCTATACCCGAAACGACGGCGGCCTTCGTTTCCGCCGGCTCACGAACTATCGCCGAGAGGGCGGGATTCTGTTCTTCGACCAGGAGAACCTGGGTGTCGAGGGGCCGGGCCTTTCGGTCGATCTGGTGTCGCCGGCGTACGTTCGCGACGCGATGCGCTACGTGTCGACGGTCGAGCTACGAGAGATCCGGGTCTCGGCCGTCGACTGACTCGACAGCCCTCCGCTGGAAGTCCTCTCCGCTACCCGCTCCCTAGGCGCCCGTCGAGCTCGAGCTCCTCGGCCGCGCCTTGCATCGCGGTCAGCACGTTCTGCACGTGATCCCAGAGTTCTAGGCCGCCATCGAAGCATTCGCGGCTGAAATCCTCGGTCGCTTCCTCGACCTCTTCCCGGTCGACCCCGCGCGCGAACGCCTTCTCCTTCCACCGCTTGCGCAGTGATTTGAGCTTGACGTCGCGGATGTCCTTCGAAGGCCGAACCAGGGTCGCCGCTATGGCGAGGCCCGTGACCTCGTCGCAAGCCAGAAGCGCGAAGTCCATCGGGTGCTTGCGCTCGACCCCGGTGCCTGCGGTGTTGTGCGAGAGGATCGTCTGGACGACTTCTTCCGGGCAGCCGGCGTCGCGCAGGATAGGCGCCCCTTCGGCCGGATGTGCTTCGAGAGTCGGATGAATCTCCCAGTCGAAGTCGTGCAACAGGCCGGCGAGGCGCCAGGTGTCGGGACTCTCGCCGAGTTTTTCGGCGTAGAGGCCCATCGCGGCCTCGACGGCGACCATGTGGCGCCTCAGGCCCGGCGCCTGGACGTTCGAGTGCATCAGGGCGAGTGCGTCGGCTCGGTTCATGCGGGAGAGTCTACAGTTGGTTGTCGCCGTCATCCTGAGCGAAGCAGCCTGCCCTCGAGCGAAGCGAAGGGAAGGATCCCTGCGAGTAGGTGCGGCACCGTTTGATGGCTCGGGATTCTTCGCTGCGCTCAGAATGACCGTTCGAGGGTGTGTGGTGTCGCTACCTCTTACCTCGCTCCGAGCGGGGTCTGGTCTGACTCGATCTGGGGCGCAAGCTCCATGTCCAGGTTCTTGACCAGAAAGCCCCAGAGGTCCGAGTACTGCTCGATTCGCTTCGAGGTCGGCGTGCCGCCGCCGTGGCCCGCCCGGGTCTCGATCCGAATCAGGACAGGGGACTCGCCGGTGTGGGCGTTCTGAAGCTGTGCCGCGAACTTGAAGCTGTGTCCAGGCACCACGCGATCGTCGGTATCGGCGGTCGTGACCAGGGTGGCCGGATAGTCGGCCGGCTCCAGGTTGTGGTACGGGGAATACGCGTACAGCGCCTCGAATTCCTCGGGATCGTCCGAGGAGCCGTAGTCGTCGGTCCAGTACCGCCCCGCGGTGAACTTGTGGAAGCGGAGCATGTCCATGACGCCGACCGCGGGTAGTGCCGCCTGAAACAGATCCGGCCGCTGGGTCATCGCCGCGCCGACAAGGAGACCGCCGTTCGACCCGCCCTGAATCGCGAGCTTCTCCTCGGCCGTGACCTGGTTGTCGATAAGCCACTCGGCCGCGGCGATGAAATCGTCGAAAACGTTCTGCTTCTGAAGCTTGGTCCCCGCCTTGTGCCATTCCTCGCCGTACTCGCCGCCGCCGCGCAAGTTGGCCATCGCGAAGACGCCGCCCATCTCCATCCAGGCGAGCCGGGTGATCGAGAAGCTCGGCCGCATCGGGATATCGAAGCCACCATAGCCATAGAGGAGCGTCGGGTTGGTTCCGTCGCGCTCGATCCCCTTCCTGTGGGCCAGGAACATCGGCACGCGCGTTCCGTCTTTGGACGAGTAGAAGATCTGCTCGACGGTGAAGTCGTCCTGATCGAAGTCGACTTCCGCTGTAGTCATGAGCTCGCTCGTACCCGCCACCAGGTCGTAGCGAAACACCGAGGGCGGAGTCGCGAAGCTCGAGAAGGTATAGAAGGTCTCGGTGTCGTCGCCCTCGCCGGAGAATCCGCTGGCCCTGCCGATGCCGGGGAGATCGACGGCACGGACGAGCTCACCGGTGTCGGAGTAGATCCGGACCGCGCTTTTGGCGTCCTCCAAATACTGAACCACGAACTGACCGTTGATGAGGCTGGTCGAGGTGAGTGTGGCCTCCGACTCCGGGACGATCTCCCGCCAGTTCTCGGCTTCGGGCTCGCGGGTATCGATCGCGATCACTCGCCGCCTGGGTGCACCGTTGTTGGTCTGAAAGTAGAAGACCGGCCCGTCGGAAGCGACGAACGAGTACTCGTGGTCGAAGTTGTCGATCAGCTCGACCATGCCGGCCATGGGTTCGGAGAGGTCTCGATAGAAGATCCGGTAACGCGCGTCGGTCCCGACCGAGCTATGAATGACCAGGTACTTGCCGTCCTCGGTGACCTCGGGCCAGAAGCTCCAGTCCGGATGGTCCGGTCGCGAATACACCAGGACGTCATCGGACTGAGGGGTGCCGACCCGGTGGTAGTAGATCTTCATGGCCAGGTTCAGAGACTGAAACTCCTGGCCTTCCTCGGGCTGGTCGAAGCGGCCGTAGAAGAAGCCCTGGCCGTCGCGGGTCCACTCGGCACCCGAGAACTTGACCCACTCGAGCTTGTCGTCGAGCACCATGCCGCTGTCGATGTCCATGATCCGCCATACGCGCCAGTCCGAGCCGGCGTCGCCAATGGCGTAGGCGAAATACTTGCCCGCCGGATCGGCCGACGTGCTCCGCATCGCGACCGTGCCGTCGTCCGACCAGGTGTTCGGGTCGATCAGGACGCGGTCTTCACCATCGAGCGAGTCCTTGACCCAGAGTACGTTCTGGTTCTGGAGTCCGTCGTTCTTGTAGACGAAGTAGCGTCCGCCCTGTTGCCAGGGGGTGTAGAGTTTCTCGTAGTCCCAGAGCTCGGTCAGGCGCTTCTTGATGCGCTCGCGCTCAGGGATCCTGCCGAGGTACCCGAACGTCACTTCATTCTGCCGCTCGACCCAATCGGCCACCGTGTCCGATTCGCGGACGTCGTCTTCGAGCCAGCGATAGGGGTCGTGAACCTTGGTGCCGTGGTAGTCGTCGTAATGCTCGATGCGCCGGGTATCGGGATAGTCGAGTCCCGTGGCTCCGTTGCTGTCGTCTGCGAGCACCGGTGCCGGACTGCTGACCACGAGCGGCAGGACAAGGATGGGCAGCAAGATCGCACGCGGGAGCTTGTTCATCGGGAAGTCTCCAATCGGGTCGTTGAGATGTGTCGGGACGCGCCTCGCGAGTGGCGCA
>JBHHWO010000118.1:0-13840 GCA_046756565.1 Thermoanaerobaculia bacterium
GCCACCGCCGGCTCGTCGTCTTTCCAGATCTCTCGCATCGTGGCGAGACTCGACAGTACGCCTGAGGCTTCGTAGGGCAGGAAGACCTTGGAGCCCTTGCCGTCGGCCATGGTCTCGAGGGCTTCGAGATACTTGAGAGCGATGAGCTCACGCGTCGGTTGAGACGCCTTGATCGCCTGGAACGTCCGGGTAATGGCTTCGGCCTCGCCTTCAGCTACCGCGTTGAGGCGGTACTTCTCGGCGTCGGCTCTGCGACGAACTGCCTCGGCCTGCCCCTCTGCCGCCAGGATGTCGGCTTCCTTGTGACCCTCCGCCTCCAGGATCTGAGCCTGTTTCTGACCCTCGGCTTCGAGAATCGCGGCCCGCTTGTTGCGTTCCGCCTTCATCTGCCGATGCATCGCCTCGGTGACGTCCTGGGGCGGCTCGATGCGCTGGAGCTCCACCCGGGCCACCTTGACCCCCCACTTGTCGGTGGCCTGGTCGAGAATCTCGCGCAGCTTCGAGTTGATGACCTCGCGCGACGTCAGCGATTCGTCGAGCGCGAGATCGCCAACCAGATTGCGCAGGTTGGTCTGGGCCAGCTTGGTGGCGGCGGCGTAGAAGTTGGCGACGTTGTAGGTCACCTTCACCGGGTCGGTGACCTCGTAGTAGACGACGGCGTCGACCTCCACCACCACGTTGTCTTTGGTGATCACGCTCTGGGGCGGTACGTCCACGACCTGCTCACGCATATCGACCTTGATCAGCCTCTCGAAGAGCGGAAGCACGACGTTGAGCCCGCTCTCACAGGTCCGCTTATATTTGCCGAGGCGTTCGACCAGGCCTCGCTGGTACGGTCGGACGATTCGAAACGGCATCATAGATGCTCCTCCCTTGATTGGACCGGCGTTCCGTTGAAGCTCGCGAAGCTGTTTCTGGGTGACGATGGGCATGCCTTGATTCTCCTCCTCTCTTGGAGAAAAGCAAGCCGCCGCAGCCACGCCGTAGCGGGCGGGCCGCCGTTATCCGAAGGCGAGCTCGATCAGCCGCTTTTGCTCCAACTGGTGGGCTTTGAGCGATCCGGTGGCCGGGCTGGCGGAGGTCGAACGCTTGACGGAACGCAGGTGCCGCCCGCGAGCGAGGCGCTCTATGCGAGGCGCGACGAAGAACAGCGCCCCCATGTTCGCGGGCTCTTCCTGGACCCAAAGAAGCTCGCGGGCGTCCGCGAATCGGTCGAGCTCGGCACCCAGCTCCCGATCGGGGAACGGATAGAGCTGCTCGATCGAGACGACGGCCACATCGGTATCGCGGCGGTCGCGCTCGGCCCGGAGCTCGTGCACGATCTTGCCGGTGCCGAGAAGGACCCGCTTCGCCGACTCTCTGGTGTCGTCCGGCACGACGTTGAGGAAGCGATCCCGGCCGAGCTCCTCCCGGCTCGAGGCCGCCGCTGGGTGGCGCAGCATGCTCTTGGGCGTGAACACGATCAGAGGCTTGCGCCAGGAGCGGAGCGCCTGGCGCCGGAGCAGGTGGAAGTACTGCCCGGCGGTCGACGGATGGGCGATCTGGATCGCGTCCTCGGCGGCGAGCTGAAGGAACCGCTCGATCCGAGCACTCGAGTGCTCCGGCCCCTGACCTTCGTAGCCGTGGGGCAGCAGAACGACCAGGCCGGAGAGGAGATTCCATTTGTCCTCACCGGCGGTGACGAACTGATCGAAGATGATCTGAGCGCCGTTGGCGAAGTCCCCGAACTGCGCCTCCCAGGCCACCAGGGCCTCCGGGTAGTCCCGGCTGAAGCCGTACTCGTAACCGAGCACCGCGGCCTCGGAAAGAACCGAGTTGTAGATCTCGAAGGAAGCCTGGTCTCGGGAGACATGCTCGAGAGGGCAGTGCTCACTCCCGTTCTCGAAGTCCACCAGGACCGCGTGCCGGTGGCTGAAAGTGCCGCGCCGGCTGTCCTGGCCACTCAAGCGGACAGCGTGCCCCTCATCCACCAGCGCGGCGAATGCCAGGGCCTCGGCCATCCCGAAGTCGATGGCGCGCTCCCCTGCCCCCATCTCCAGACGTTGGTCTAGGAGCTTGCCTAGCTTTGGATGAACCTGGAAGCCTTCGGGGAGCGACACGATTCGCTGCGCGTAGGCTTCGATCTGCGCGGCTTCGATCCCTGTTGGGACTTCTTGAACCTCGTCATGGGGTCCGCCGGTGAAGTCACTCCAGTACTCGGGCAAGGTGCGCAGCAGGGGAATCTCTTCGAGCTCCTGGGCCCGACTCTTGGCCCGATCGAAGTCTTCCTTGACCTTCCGGACGAGAGCGTCGACTTCGCCGGCCGGAGCTTCGATCCGCTGCGCGTACGTTCTCCAGAGGGCGGGTCTGTCCTTGATTCGTTGATACAGACCGGGCTGGGTCATGGTCGGATCGTCGATCTCGCTGTGGCCGTGACGCCGGTAGCCGACCAAATCCACGACGACATCGCTGGTAAACTCGTTGCGGTAGGCCATGGCCAGCCGACCCGCTCGAGCCACCGCGTCCGCGTCCTCTCCGTTGACGTGGAAGATCGGCATCGGCAGGCGTTTGGCGACGTCGGAGGAGAACCGCGAAGAGTGAAGCGCCATCGGATCGGTGGTAAAGCCGATCAGGTTGTTGACCACGACGTGCACCGTCCCGCCGACGCCGAAGCCTGGGATCTCGGCCAGGTTGAGAGTCTCGGCGGCCACGCCCTGGCCGGCGAAAGCGGCGTCGCCATGCATCACGATGAGGACGACGCGCCGGCCTGTGGGGTCCTCGAGCCGCGTCTGTTTGGCCCGCACCCTGCCCATCGCGACCGGATTGACCGCCTCGAGATGGCTGGGATTAGAAACCAAATGGATACTGATTGTCCTTCCGGACTGGCTCGGATAGGTACCAGTAGCCCCCAGGTGATACTTGACGTCGCCGGCGCCGAAGATGCTTCTCGGAGCGACGTCCTCGAAGCCCGCGAGGAGCTTTTCGAGAGGCACGCCGACCACGTGCGCCATTACGTTGAGCCGCCCCCGATGACTCATCGCCAGGACCGCCTGAACCGTCTCCCGCTCGGCGGCTTCTTCGAGCATCTCGTTCAAGAGCGGCACCAGCGCTTCTACGCCCTCGATCGAAAAGCGCTTGTTGCCGATGTAACGGCTCTGCAGAGTCTCTTCGAGAGTCGAGGCCCGGAGGAGCTCGTCGAGGATGGCTCGACCGGGCAGATGAGGCTCGTAGGAGCCCCCCTCCATCGCGGAGGCGAGCCATTGGCGGCGTGCGACGTCCGGGATGTGCCCGAACTCGACCGCGAGCGTTCCGCAGTAAGCCTCTCGGGCGCGGCTCAGATCGGCCGGATCGGCATTCTCCGGGTGAAGCTCGGTGTGGATTTCGGGCTCGAGCCGCTCCAGCCAGTCGAGGTCGGCTTCGAGGTAGCCCCACCGCCGGTAGGCGTCGAGAAGGCGATCGTCACCCATGGCCGGTGAGCATATCGGCATCGGGACGTGGGCTGGCCGCGAGGCGGCCGATGCCTGTTGTGTCCCGAGCTCGTTCTAGGAGTCGGCTAGGAGCCGGCCAGCTTCGGCCGGAAAGTCTCGGTCTGGTCCTTCATCCAGATCGACTGCTCCGGCGTGAACTCCTCGACGCATGCGTCGTCGCTGTAGTCCATGTAGTTGGTTACCGGATCCAGTCCGGGCTCCGGACAGGTGTCGCGGGAGACCGGGCAGCCCGAGGCGGGCCGCTTCTCGCGGGGAGTGTCGGAGATTCGATCGTTCTTCTTGGAGCAACCGCCCTGGAAGGTGTGGTAGAGGCCGAAGTAGTGACCCGCTTCGTGCACGGCGGTGTCGCCGAGGTCGTAGGGGAACGCGCGGCCGCCGGGCAGAACCGAATGGAGAAGCACGATGCCGTGCATGAAGCTGTCTTCGGGATAGTCCGACGGAAAGTAGGCGTATCCCAGAACCTCGTCCTTCGGCCGGCATGTGTAGATGTTGAGTGTGGTCGCCGGTTCGACGGAGAATCTCTTCTTGAATTTTCTCTCGACGCTTTCCTTGAGGCACTTCTTGGCAAACTTCTTCTTCTTCTTCCGTGTGACTCCGTCGAGTACGAAACTGATCCCGGTCGACTCGAAAGCTCGGTTGAGCACGTCGAGCTGCTCGCTGATCTGGCTGTTGCTCACGTTCCAGCTGCCGTCCTTCTTACGCAGGATGGTGAAGTGGACGGGAACCTCGAAGTCGTGCTTGCGGTGACCGACGCCCACGGCGCGAATGTGCTGGTCGATCGCCGAGCCGATGAACTGGCGCTCGAAATCCGCGATCGGCCGCGTGGCGCAGCGTACGCCGCTTCGGAGAGCGCCGTCTTCGTCCTGGAAAGCAACGCTGGCTTCGAGCCCGTCGCGGTCGAACTCGTGCGGAACGCTCTGAAGCATCCTAGCCAGCGTCCGATCTTCGGCGTCGGCTGAAGTGGCCGCGAGGGCGAGCGAGAACGCCGCGAGCACCAGGCTGGCAGTTTTGAGACGTGCCTCGGAAGAAATCATGGGAGTTGCCTTTCTGGAACTCGGAGTCTCCGTGCCGGCGGTGCAATCATCATTCCGAATCAGGTAGGAATCGAGGCTCGGCTCGGCTATGAGGATCCTCCCGCCGGAGCATACCCGGTTTGAGGCCGGTACAGCCGGTAGAATCCGGCCTCATGCCGATCTCGGGTACTCGTGGCCTGCCATGGCAGGTCCTGCTGCCGTCGCTCACGCTGGGAGTGACGCTTCTGACCTCCTGTTCGGACGGCCGCATGCCGGTGGTCTTGTATTCACCTCACGGGCGCGACCTTCTGGAGCTCGTCGAGCGAGCCTACGAGGCGAGGCATCCGGAGATCGACGTGCGCTGGCTGGACATGGGCTCACAGGAGGTCTACGACCGGGTGCGCTCGGAAAGGGCGAATCCGCAGGCCGACGTCTGGTTCGGAGGCCCCGATACGATTCTCTCGCGTGGCGCCGCCGAGGGTCTCCTCGCCGCGAACCGGCCAAGCTGGGCGGAGCACGTTCCGCCGGCCAGCCGCCACGCCGGGGATTTCTACTTCGGTCTCTATCGCGCGGTGCCCCTGCTTCTCTACAACTCACAGGCGGTCTCGGATGCCGAAGCGCCGTCGGATTGGCAAGATCTCTTGGACGAGCGGTGGC
This sequence comes from Thermoanaerobaculia bacterium, assembly GCA_046756565.1. Classification (GTDB taxonomy): domain Bacteria; phylum Acidobacteriota; class Thermoanaerobaculia; order Multivoradales; family JAHEKO01; genus CALZIK01. The sequence continues at coordinate 5,138 of JBHHWO010000118.1, forward strand.
GGGGCAAGGTAGTGATTCGTGATCCCCTGGCCAGCGGCACCATGCGTACGGCGTTTGGGCTGGTCCTGGCTCGATCGGTGGCCGAGACCGGATCCGAGGAGGCGGGTCTCGAATGGCTTCGCCGGCTCGACGCCCAGACCTCGGACTACGTCCAGAATCCAGCACTGTTGTTCGAGAAGATCATTCGCCAGGAGGGGCTGGTCACGATCTGGGAGCTCACCGACGCACTCCTGCTCACCGAGCGCGGCGCCCCGGTGAGCTACAGATTCCCGACCAGTGGCACGCCCGTGATCGACGACGCGATCGGCCTCGTCGCCGGCGCCCCGCACGGTGAGGCCGCCCGGGCGTTCATTGACTGGGTGGGCAGCGAAGAGGCGCTGGCTCTCGCCGCCCGAGAAGTCTTCCGGTTGCCGGCTCGTGAAGACCTGCCCGAAGGGACGCTTCCGGAGTGGGCCGAGCGGGCGCTCGAGGAGATCCGCCCGGCGGAGATCGATTGGGAGCTCCTGGGGGAACGGGGACAGGAGTGGATGAGAAGGTGGGACCGAGAGGTCCGCTCGAAAGGATGACAGCTTGCGAATAGACCCGAATCTACGTCGTGGCGCTTCTTCGGGCGTTCCTCGACGTGCTCTCATGTACGCCTCCGGAGCCCTCAGTCGCGTCTAAGGTGGCCGATGGCGTTTCTTGAGCTAGCCAGCCTCGCCAAGAGCTTCGGCGATGTGCGGGTCTTGCGTGACATCACGCTCTCGATCGACGAGGGTGAGACCCTGGTTCTTCTGGGACCGAGCGGAAGCGGCAAGACGACTCTCCTGCGGCTGATCGCCGGCTTCGAGACGGCCGACGCCGGCGAGGTGAAAGTCGGTGGACGATCGGTTGGCGGCTTGCCTCCGGCGGAGCGCAATCTCGGCATGGTCTTCCAGCACTATGCGCTCTTTCCGCATCTGTCGGTCGGCGAGAACGTCGCCTTCGGGCTCGAGTCGCGACGCCGGCCGAAGGAAGAGATCGCTTCGACCGTCGAGCGCGCCCTGGCCCAGGTGGACCTCGCCGGATATACAGGCCGGCGAATCGATGCGATCTCCGGCGGCCAGCAGCAGCGCGTTGCGCTGGCCCGAGCGCTCGCTCCCGAGCCCGAGCTCCTGCTTTTGGATGAGCCGCTCTCGAATCTCGACCCCGAGCTGCGCGAGCGTACCCGTCAAGATCTCGCGGCGACCCTCTCGCGCATCGGCATCACCGCGGTATGGGTGACCCATGAACAAGAGGAGGCGTTCGACGTAGGAACCAGAGTGGCCGTTTTGAATCAGGGCCGGCTCGAACAGATCGGCCACTCCGAGGATCTGTATCGACGCCCGGCGACGCCGTTCGTCGCTTCGTTCGTCGGCAGGGCCTCGGTGCTTCGCGGCCGGCTTCTCGAAGAAGGCCTGGTCGAGGTCGCGGTGCCGGGCGGCGAGCCGGTTCGATTCGAGGTGTTCGACAACGGCGCGGAGCCGGCGGCCGAGGTGGACATCTACATTCGGCCGGAAGCCTGGCAATTGAGCGAGGGCGCTTCGAGCGACGGCTTCTCGGGCACCGTCGTCGGCCGGCGCTTCGCCGGCCGCGACAACATCGTCCGTCTGGGGCTCGAGTCGGGAGCCGAGATCGAGGTAACGACCGAGCGGGATCTGGCGGTGGGCGACAAGGCCCGCGCTCACATTCGCTCCGACTCGGTTCGGCCGACCGCATTCGCACTCGGGCGGGATCCGGCGTGACCGAAAGCTACGGTCGGGACCGCCCGAGCTTTCGCCCGGCCGCATGGATCCTGGCGGCGGTCCTCGTGTGGGCCGTCGGGTATCCGCTCGCGCTGACCCTCTTCGAAGCTCTGGGGATTCCCTCCGCGCCGACTCTCGCGAACTTCTCCGCTTTCGCACAACGGCCGGACGAATGGCTGGCGCTTTGGCGGAGTCTCTGGATCTCGGGGGCCTCGGTGGTCCTGGCGGCCGCCGTGGGTGTGCCACTGGCCTTTGTCTTCGAGCGCTTGGATTTCCCCGGGCGCTCGGTGCTCGGCGGCCTGGTGGCCTTGCCGGTGGCCTTGCCGCCGCTGGTCGGAGTCCTGGCGTTTCTGTTCCTCTACGGCGAGACCGGTTTCTTGACGCGTACGGTGCAGTTCGCGCTGGGTCTCGAGAGCGCGCCGTGGCGCCTGCGCGGCGCGGGCGCCATCCTCCTCGTCCACGCCTACTCGATGTACGTCTACTTCTACCTGTTTACGCGCGCGGCCCTGACGCGCCTCGATCCCTCGATGGAGGAAGCCGCTGCGAGCCTGGGCGCCGGCGTGGTCGCGAGGCTGCGCCGGGTGGTGCTGCCGCTGCTGCGCCCGGCTCTGGCCGGCGCGGCGCTCCTCACCTTCATGACCTCGCTGTCGTCGTTCTCGGCGCCGTACATCTTCGGCGGCAGCTTCCGTGTGATGACCACACAGATCGTCGCTTCGAAGCTCAACGGCGAGACCGCCGCGGCGCAGGTCGAGACCATCGTCTTGGCGCTGGCGGCGGTCGCCGGCCTCGGCGCGCTGTTGGCGTTCGACCGGCGCCGGGTGGCGGTCGTTGGAGGCGTGCGAGGGCTCGCTCCCCACCGCCGGGCCTTGAAGAGCCGCCGTTCCCGGCTGGCCGCAGCGGTCCTGGGCTGGGCGTTGGCGGTCTTTCTGCTGTTGCCGCACCTGACCTTGATCCTGGTCTCCTTCGTGCCTCCGGCCACCTGGACGGTCGAGGCGATTCCGCCGGTTCTGGATCTGTCGAACTTCGGGAAGCTCTTCTCCGGAACCGAGCGCTTGCGCCCGGTACTGAACTCTGGCTGGATGGCGTTGGTCGCGACGGTGGGCTCGGTGGCTCTCGGGCTGGCGGCGGCGCGCAGCTCGATTCGTGTCGGAGGCAAGCTCGGGACTCTGCTCGAAAGTCTGGTGGCCCTGCCGTGGGCGATTCCGGGAACCGTATTCGCCGTGGCGCTGGCGACCGCGTTCAGCGTTTCGGCGCCTCTGGCCGGGAGGTTCGTTCTGATCGGAACGCCGGTGATCCTGCCGCTCGCCTATCTAGTTCGAAGTCTTCCCGTGACCGGACGGAGTGCGTTTGCCGGGCTGCGCCAGTTCGACGGCTCGCTGGAAGAGGCCGCGGCATCCTTGGGTGCCGGAGGATGGAGGACGCTGTGGAGGGTCGTTCTGCCGATGCTGCGGCCGGCTCTGGCGGCGGGAGCGGGCCTCGCGTTCATCACCGCGCTCGGCGACTTCGTGACCTCGATCGTTCTCTATACCTACGACACGCGGCCGATCTCGATCGAGATCCTCTCGAACCTGCGCTTACAGGAGACCGGAATCGCCGCCGCCTACGGGGTTCTGTTGATGGTCGCGAGCGCGATGGCGTTCGTGGTCTGGAGCAGGAAAGAGGCGTCCGCTTGAGCGGTACCGCCGACGGCCACGCGCTTCGGAGAATCTGGGTTCTCATGGCGACGGTCTTCGTCGACATGCTGGGGTTCTTCATCGTCCTACCGCTTCTGCCGTTCTACGCCGAAAAGCTGGGCGCGGATCCGATCCGGGTGGGCGCGCTGGTCTCGATGTTCGCGCTCGCGCAACTGGTGACGGCACCGCTCTGGGGCCGCCTCTCCGATCACTACGGTCGCAAGCCGATGATCCTCATGGGGCTCCTGGTCTCGGCCGGCGCGTACACCATCTTCGAATCGGCGGGCACGGTCTGGCTGTTGTTTCTCTCCAGATTCGTTCAGGGCGCTGGCAGCGGCACGATCGGAGTGGTGCAGGCCTACGTGAGCGACTCGGTCGAACGCGGCGAACGGGCCAAGGCCCTCGGCTGGCTCACCGCGGCGACCAGCGCGGGCGTCATGACCGGACCCGCGGTCGGCTCGCTTTCGGCGGCTCTCGGCTGGATCGGTCCGGGCTACCTCGCCGCCGCTTTGTGTCTGCTCAACTTTGCGTTCGGCTTGCGCTGGCTTCCCGAGTCGAAAAGCTCAGCAGCGGCCGCGGACTCGGAGCGCAGGGGCGGCATGCGGCGAGCCATCGTTGCTTTCCTCCGCCATCCGACCAAGCCCCTGCCCAGGCTGGTGTGGATCTACACCTTCGGAATGATGTCGTTCATGGCGATGAACGGCATCTTCGCTCTCTACCTCGAGCGCGTGTTCGGGATCAATGAGAAGACCATCGGTTGGTTCTTCATGTACGTGGGCGGCGTGTCGCTCGTGATGCGTTCTTTGTTGCTCGGGCCGGCGGTGGCGCGCCTGGGCGAACGTCGCTCGATGCGCCTGGGGGCGCTGGGCGTCGCCATCGGCATGGCGGTGGCGCCGTTCGCAAACTCGATCTGGGTGCTCTGCGCCGGCATCACCTTCATTCCGGTCGGTACGGCACTTCTCTTCCCGACCACCACCTCGCTGGTCTCGCAGCGCGCACCCGAAGGCCAGACAGGGATGATCCTGGGCGTGCAACAGGCGTTCGGCGGTGTCGCGCGCATGCTGGGTCCGATCTGGGCCGGCGCCGTGTTCCAGCACATCGGTATCCGCTGGCCGTTCTGGTTGGCCGCCGTTTTGATGGTTTTCGCCCGGCTCATGGCCGGGGGCATCGGCACGGGAGAAGAGCGGCCGCCGGGGGACTTCGAGAGCGAGTTACCGACCGAGCCGGCCTGATCAGCGTCCCTCGGCGGGTCGCACGATGGCGAGCTCGGAGCCCACCGGTCCCTTGACGGCGAAGACCCGGACCTCGCTCTCCTGGTTCGGCATCAGGGCGCTCGGGATCATGAAACGAACGCCGGCGCCCTCCGGATTGAGAACACTGGCGGCGTTCCGACCCACCACCGGAAAGCCGCCGCTCGGCATCGAGTGCACGAGCTCGCCGTCGACAAAGACCAGGATCGCAACGAAGGGTCGCGTCCCGGAGGGATCCTCGGCCCAGCCGGAGAAGAGCTGGCCCTCACGTGTGATCTCGCCGGTCACTGCGCCGGTTTCGATTGCTGCAGTGGTGCCGTTCGAAGCGACCAGCCGGAGCTCTTCTTCCCCTTGTTCGATTCGGTAGCGGATGCGTGAGCCGTTCTCGAAGAGCTCGAGACGCGGCTCGGCCGACTCGGGCTCCCGGATCCGGAAGGCATCGACGGTATTGGCTCCGTCTTGGAATGCCGCCGGTGGAACCATGGCGGTGAACCGGGTCGCATCGCCTTCGACGTAGGTCCAGGTGGTTGCCGCGATCACACCGTTGATTGCGATTGCCAGGGGCTCGGACGCGCCGGTCTCGCACCCGAGAATTCGTCCGGTGACCTGCGCCGGCAGGAAGCCGCGGGTCCAACCGACACGGTCGAAGCTCCACGGCTCTTCGAACAACACACGACAGCTAGCCGCTGTCGTGGCCCTCGGCAGTGGTTCGCCGACAAGCTCCCGGGCGGGCGCAATCGATTCGACGCGGTAGATTCCCTCGATTCCGGTCCCCCGGCCGAAGGCCGCCTCGATTCTGGCCGCCGCCGCGAGCCGTGCCGGGCGGGTATCGGAAGCGAGCGACCAGGTTTCGTCGCCGACGATGAGTCGCTTGGTCGGCCGCCCGGTCTCGGTGCCGAGCAAGGACCGGCCGTCGACGGGGCCGGCGGGCCTGCCACCCACGAAGTCGATGACGGTCGGCAGAAGATCCACCAACTCGGCGTTGCGGTCGTCGACTGTGCCGGTCTCGAGACCGGGCGCGCGGACGAAGAGCGGAACGGCCATGATCTCGAGAGCGTTGGCGCGCGTGGGAGTGCGGCCGGGCTCGCCTCTCTGGAACGCGAGGCCGTGATCGGCGGTGACGATGACGAGCGCGCTCTCCCACAATCCGTTTGCCTTCAGGGTCCGGGTGAGGCGCGCGATCAGCGTGTCGGTGAAGATCGCCTGGAGAAGGTGTCTCTGGAGTCCCTGCACGACCTGCCAGGGACTTCCCGTCCACACTCCCTGGGCGTCCACGCCGTGCGCGAAAGCCGACTTCGATATCGGGCCGTATTCGAGACCCGATGGCAGGAACCGCCAGGGAATGTGAGGCAGCTCGAGATGCAGGAAGTGAAGCGATCCGGGCGCGGGATCGCGGACCAGGTCCGCGAGAAAGGTCTCGAAGTCCGAGACCGAGCGGTCCCGGCGCTTGGTCACGAACCGGGGATCTTCCGGATCGGGAGGTTGGCTCTGGCTCATCGCTTCCGGGCCGCGGCCAAAGTCTCGCCAGGTGCCGGCAATCGAGGGAAGCCTTCCGGTAAGGGCTCGTGGAAGAGTCACGTGGAGCCAGGCGATACCCGTGTCGCGCAGCTCGGCGCGGAGTCTTCGCGGGCCGGTCCGGCGGGTTTCTTCGGCTCCGCAGATCGAGCCGGGACACAAGCGCGTCAGGAGCTCGATGGCATGGGTGCGCTCGGCCGTCCCGAGGAGCGTGAACAGGTTTCTCGGATACTCGGCAGCGGTTGCGATCCGGTTTCGCTCAGGGTATTCGCCGGTCAGGATCGCCGGGACAGCCTCGTTGGTGACGTCGGAGACGGTCGTGGCGTTGCGGAACCAGACGGATCCGCTGGCAAGCTCGGCGAGTGCGGGGAATCGGGAAGCGTCGATCTCATCATCGGCAGTCAGGATCGAAGACAACGGCAGCTCGTCGAGCACCAGGAGAATCACCGGCGGTCGCTCCGAGTCCGTGAGCCGGTCCGGCTCGACGTCGGTGCCTTCGCGTGCGAGGCCGCGAACCGGCGAGAAGAAGAGAAACACGACCGGGAAGACGAGACTCACCGGGGCGCCCCATTCGAGAATCCGGGAGACGAAGGCACGTCGGGTCGCCCACGCGATGCCGGTCCCGCCGGCGAGCGCTACGAGGAGAATCGCGAATGCGGGAAGCGGCAGCTTACGGGCGGCAGGCAGCAGGAAGACGGCGCCCAGCAGAACGATCAGAGCCTCGTGGAGGCTCCTGTGAAACCTCTGCGGCAAACGGCCGACGAGGTTTCCGGCTCCGAGCAAGAGCCCGGCCGGCACCAGATAGACAAACGCGGCCAGGGCGAACGGATCCCAGGCTCCCGCTCGATGGGCGACGAAGAAGTCGGCGTGGCGTCCCAGCAGGTGAAAGATCGGTTGGGCGATGGCGAACTGGTAGAGAGTGAACAGGTGCCAGACGGAGGGTCGCTCGGGTCCGTTGGACACCCCGGGATGATACCGCCCGCCGAAGGCTCCTAGTCGGTGGACGAGAAGTCGTCCATGTCGAGATGACCGGTGATGGCCGCGACGTCTCCGTCGGTGATACCCCACTCGACCCGATCGATCTGGGCCTGGAAGTTGTCCAACCCTACGAGCCCGCCGAACGGCACTCCGTTGAGCGAGATCAGAAACCGTCCGGTCCCGCCGCCCGCTCGCCAGTCGACTTCGATCAGGTTGAATCCGGCCGGGAGCATCACCTCCTGGCCGAACGGCATCACCACCACCGTGCCGTCGTCCTCGCGCGCCGCCAGGACCAGGCGGTCTTCTGGCGGGAGGACGTTGCGCTTGAGCCGGACCTCGAAGTGCCGCCTACCGCCGTTCCCGAAGCCGGCCAGATGGACTACGAACGAGCTGCCGATAGCCGGGATGCTGATGTCGTCCATGCTCAGACGGAAGGCCGCCTTGTAGGTGGCCAGGCCGGCCGGTGAACCGTCGGTGACGAAGGCGAGGGTCGTGAGCGTGTCGTCGATTCCCACCGAGAAGTCCGCGCCGGCCGCGGTCTCGAATCCGTCACCGAGCGAGACCCGGACCCCGGCTGTGAAGTCGACGGTGCCGGTGACGGTCGTGTTGGTTGCTCGGATGAAGTTGCAGGCGGTGACGTCGGCGATGACGGGCTCGTTATCGAGCTCCACGGTCTCGTTGGCCCCACACGCCGAGCCCGGGGCCGCCTCGAGGCCGAAGTTGCCGGAAAACTTGGCGTGATTGGTCGCGTTCAGAGTGCCGGAGAAGGCCGGCGGGACCGTTGCCAGCAAGCAGGCGGCGACGATCGATGCGGAACCGAGTAAGGTCGTGCTCGTCATAGCCTCTAGTGTCCTGTCCCAGTGATTCGCTACACAAATCTCGGGCCTTTCTGCACGCTGCCGGCGTTGCCACTCCTCAACATAGGCCCAGCTATGCTTGCGTCGTGGGCGCCTTGGCAGCGCACACCATGACCTCGAGCCTTATGCACCGAACCACTGGGACAGGACACTAGTTCTGGGTCTCGCTGCTCCATGAGCTCGTGTCGCCGGACTCGAAGCCGTCGGCGAAGATCTGGGTCGGCCCGTCGTCGATCGAGAAGCACTTGTAGCTGTGGCCGGTGCCGTTGGGCGAGTTGTCCGAGTCGCTCACGACGTCCCGCCAGGCGACGACGAGCTGAACCCTTCCCTGGGGATCCGGATCCGGCAGGAACTGGATCGTCGGTCGATCCTGCTCGCCCGTGACGCTCGTGTTGACCTGGATCTCGCCCCCGATCGCGGTGCCCAGCGGATCGAAGACCTGCATGAAGATGTCGAGCAGGTCGCCGCCGGGCAGCGGATCTCCCGCCCACACGATCGCCGATTCCCCGTTCGGGCCGTAGGCTACGTCGGGCTGGCCCTGGGCGTCGTCGGTCGTCGTGTTGACCGTGAACTCGGGTCCGAGAGGCACGCCCGCGGCGGTGAAGCGGCGGGCCTTGATATCGACTGGGTTGCCTAGGACCGCGGTCACGTCTTCCCAGGTCACCGTGAAGACACCGGTGTCGAGGTC
>JBHHWO010000119.1:0-13593 GCA_046756565.1 Thermoanaerobaculia bacterium
CCGCCCGTACTCGGCAATCGGCAAAACCAGCTCGCCGTTGTCGCAGCCGCTCGATGGGTTGAAGCAACGCGAGCCTTCCATCCTCCGCCAGCCGTAGTTCTCACCGCCGGGGCTCGAGCCGGGCTGTAAATCGATCTCCTCACGCGCGTTCTGTCCGACGTCGCCGATGAAGAGGTCCCCGGTGTCGCGATCGAAGCTGAAGCGCCATGGATTCCTCAAGCCGTAGGCCCAGATCTCGGGCCTCGCGTTCGGGTCGTTCACGAACGGGTTGTCGGGCGGAATCGCTACGGGGCTGCCATCGACGTCGACTCGGAGAATCTTCCCGAGCAACGTGTCCAGGCTCTGGCCGTTGTTCTGCGGATCGCCTCCCGACCCTCCGTCTCCCGAAGAAACGTAGAGATAGCCGTCGGGGCCGAAGGCAAGATGGCCGCCGTTGTGGTTCCCGAACGGCTGGTCGAACGACAGGATCCCCGTCTCGGAACCGGTGTCCGCCCGGTTGGCATCGGCGCTCGAGACCGAAAAACGCGACACCACCGTGTCGCCGGCGAGGTCGGTGTAGTTGACGAAGAACAACCCGTCGCTCGCGTAGTCGGGGTGAAACGCCAGGCCCAGAAGCCCGCGCTCATCGCAACAACTCACGGATCCGGAAAGATCCAGAAACGGCTCCGCGAGCTCGGTGCCTCGATCCAGGATCTTGATCCGACCACCCTGCTCGACCACGAAGAGCCGTCCCGATCCATCCCCGGGCGGCACGAGACCCAGGGGACGATCGAACCCGGCCGCGACCTCTACGAGCTCGATGCCGGGCTGAGCCAAGACCGAGCCGGTAGAGATCACCGTCAGCAGCAGCCAGGCGATCTTGTTAAGCCCTCTCATCACGACCCGAAACTAGCAACCCTGTTTGGCACGGTCGGCATTCGTTTCCATAGGACCTACGCGGGAGAGAAAGCTCTGGTTGGCTGCCACCTAGCCGGCTCGTTCTCTCATCGCCATTCTCCAACCGCCGAAAACGATCAGCATCAACGCCAGCACGCACACGATGGCCGGGCCGCTAGGCAGGTCCCATTGGTAGGACGCCGCGAGTCCGAGTGCGCTGGCCACGACGCTGATCGTCGAGGCCACCAGGATGCGCGCCCTCCAGCTCTCTGCCACCGCCAGGGCGACGATCGCCGGCGCCACCAGATAGGAGAAGACCATCAGGACACCCGCCATCTGCACCGCGATCGTGATCACGAGAGCGAACGAGGCGTAGAACAGAAAGTCCCAAAGGCGCACGCTGAGACCGCCGGAGAAAGCCTCGTCGGAGCTCTCCGAGATGAGAATGAACTGACGCCGGAAGCTGTAGTGAAACAGCGCCACGAGAGCATAGACCACGAGGGTCGTGACAACCTTCGGCCAACTGACCCACAGGATCGCTCCGGCCATGAGCTCCTTGATCTGCTCAGCGCCTTCCGGCGCGCGATCCGCGACCAGAATCGCCGCCGCAGACGCGATCACGAAGGTAATCCCGATGATCGCCTCCTGCGGAACCCGTCCGTCGCGCATCCGCGTGACGCTGAAGATGGCCGCACCGATCAGCGCAAAACCCAGTGAAAAGGTATACGAAGCCGGGGTCCCCGGCGGCTGCCCGGTCACCGCAAGGGCCACCACCGACCCGAGCGCCGCAATCTGAGCCAGGGCGAGGTCGACGAAGATCACTTCCCGCAGGAGAACGTGCAGACCCAGGTAGGCGTGGATTCCGACCAGAACGAGGCAGGCTGCAAACGGCGCCGCCATGAATTCGAGGGCTTCCATCAGATCTGCGTCCTCAGGACCCGAAGGCGGCCTTCAAGTCGTCGATCCATCGATCGATCAGCTCGAAGTATCCTTCAGAAGTGACTTCCATGGGACTCAGGGCAACGATCACGGCTCGGCAGCCGGCGCGCTCGGCGATGTTCTCGATCTGCGACCGGCTGAAGTAGTTGGCGCCGAGCAGCACCTTGACCTCCTGCTCCTCGATCTTGCCGAGCAGCTCGAAGACGTGCTTTGCCGACGGCGGGATCCCCGGCTTTCTCTCGACATACCCGACCACATCGAGCCCCAGAAGATCCGTGAGATAGATCCAATTCTTATGGTAGGCGACGAGCTTCTCGTCGCGAAATGAAGCAGCCTTCGCCAGCCATCCCCCGAGCCGCTCTATGAGCTTCTCGCCCTCGTAATCGCGGGATTCCAGAAACTCGATCAACTTGCCCTGCCGAGCCAGCTGATCGAGCGTCTCCGAACCGAGCAGCTCGACGAGGGTCTCTCCGTAGAGCCCGGCATCGATCCGTCGGGTGAACTCCTGCAGGTTGGCTCGGAAGTCCCCAGCCCCCTCGGGATCGACCCGCTCGAGACCCGCGGCGATGTTCGCGGCGATGGTCTTGGCATTGATCGGGCTGCTGTGGATGTGTGGGTTGCCGAAGATGTGGACGTCCCCACCTTCGCGGCTGGCCGACTCGGGAATGTCGAGCATGACCACGCCGCTGCTGGCGCTGACGTAACCGGGCTCGCCGCTACGAATGCTCCTGTTTCCCGACTTGTTGACCAGCGTCGGCGCCCAGAGCTCCAGATCCAGTCCGGTCGTGACGAACAGATCGGCCCGCTTGAGCATGAGCGCGAACGAGGGCTTCGGTTTCACGAAATGGGCGTCCTCGTCACCGCGCGAGATCGCCTCCACCGTAACTCGATCTCCGCCCACGAACTGGGCAATCGAACCGTACACCGGAAGCGTCGTGACAACCCGGACCTCCGCGGCACCGATCGCCGGCCACCCCACGGTGAGCGCGAGGCAGCACATCAGAACAGAGACTCGCGTCCTCATCAGTAACTCTCGTGCTTGTGAGGCCCGGCGGCCCAGGTCAACTGGAAACTGAACCGGTCGTCGCTCTCGCCCGACGGCTCGAGCTCGAACAGGCCGTACTCGGCGCGCAGCCGCACGTACTCGCTCTGCCACCAGGTGAGATACGGCACGATTCCGGTGGTGTAGCTCGACGGATCAAGAGGGTCTTCTACTCGATCGAACCGAACGCCCGCGTACAGATTTCGTTTGAAGAGTCCTTCGAGGTACGTGTAGCCACCCACGGCGTCCTGCTGAACACCGAGGTCGTCGTCACGCTCGGAGACCAACAGCTCGGTGCGCCAGGTCAGACCCCGGTACTTGGACTTGCCGGGAGGCTGCCAGTTGTAGGTGAAATCGGTGCCGTAGATCCGACTGTCACCACCATCGGCCGTCCTGCCGGCGATGCCGGACAGACCCCACTCGAAATACCCGTCCGACAGCTCCCAGAAGTTCTTGAGTCTCCCGAGCACCGCGAAGTCCTCGAACTCCTCGCCGGCGAACGCCTCCTCGTTCTCGCCGTCGGTGATCTCTAAAGTGACCTCGTTGGCCTCGGCCCAGGGCTTCGGCAGAAGCCAGGTAAAGGAAAGACCGGTCTGCCCGAGCCCTTCCTCGCCGAATAGGATCTGGTACACGAGCGGATACTCGGTCTGCGGCAGCGCGTGGAGGTGCTGGCGATTGAGCGGTCCGAATCTCTGCCGGAACTTGCCGGCCAGGAGATCGAGCCCTCCAGGGAGCGAGCTGTAGTTGACGTAGGCCTCCTCCACCTCGAGTCCCTCTTCGCCCACCGCCAGAGTCACCCGGGTGCGCGAGAAGGGATCCAGCGCCGACTGGAGATCCAGCTCGAACTCCTCGAACGTGAACTCGTCCCGTCGTTCACCGAGGGTGGCGCCGACCAGGATGCCGGTAAAGGAGACCTCGGGGTTCAGCCGGTTGAGGTCACCCGCTCTCCCGGCAGCCGGCGCGGTCGCTGACGATGGCTCGGCCGGCGGCGTGGTGGTCGAGGTCTCCGCCGCCAACTCGCGCGCCGCCTCGCGCAGCGAAGCCAGCTCGTCGCTTTCGGCCAGCCGCGGGTCTTCGCTCGCTGCCGTTTCCAACTCGGCCAGCCTCGCCTCCAGCTCGCCGATTCGCTTTTCGTAGTCCGATCGGAGGGCGTTCATCTCGGCTCGAAGTGCCTCGATCTGGTTTACAGCCGTGTCCGCGGAATCACCCTGGGCTGTAGCCGGATGGGTCATCACGATCGGCAAGAGCAAGAACGCTGCCGCGGCTCGGCACCAGTTTGGGGATCTGAATGAGAGTCTCGTCACGAGAAGTCCTCTCCTGTTACGCAGTTTCATGGTCTCGGGATTACGGCGCTGCGCGGCAGCACCGCCTCCGCCCGCGACTCGAACGAGTGGCGGGACAGTGGGCCAGGGTCCTTTGCTGTCGTAACTACGCGCGCGGAGGGGCGCGAGGCGACCGGCGACTCGACGGTTCCAGAATGGGTCGCTCAGAGCGCTCGACGGCCCCGAGGGTCGCGATCGGCCGGGGACCGGCGATCGGACTCGCGGACGGCACCTCGGTCGACTGTCTCTTGTCCAGGACACACTCGGGACAGTGCCGTTCGAAAACCCCGGACGGACGCTCGACGTGAGGAGCCGGATCCAACTCGTCGTGGCCGGTGACCACGACTTCCTGGTCGTACAGCGCCGTGGAGAGCTCGGCATCGCTGTGCCCGAACCCGGATACGATCGGGACCAACAGAGCCGCCACTGCCGTCAAGATCGTGGCCAGACGCCTCATGGCCCGCATATCGTACAAGATCGCTGCCAGCACCCGTTCTACAATCCCGGACTCGAGCTCGATTCGCACCTTGCATCGCCGGGTGCGGTCGCGTCTCAGGCGCTCTAGAATCGCCGGGTGCGGCGAATCTTCCTGCTCTGCGTGCTGGCCCAGATTCTTCTCGGCAGCCTCGCCACGAAGACCTACCTGAGCCAGCACAACTCGCTCCATGCGAACGGCCGCTGGATCTCCTCCAAGACCCGGCTCGAACGGGCGCTCATGGGCTCCTTTGCCTTCGTTACCGAGCGCCAGAGCCTCGCTGGCGGCACTCTCAACCTGGGTGCCTGGCATGGCTTCCAGGAAGTCGTCTACTCCGAGCAGATTGAACATCTCGCGTCGCTGGCGTTCGACTTCCGCGTTGCCGAGGGAAGCGACATCGTCGCTCTCTTCGATCGAGACCCCGCTGGGACCGCAACCGGCGCTTTGGCACCGCTCCCAGGCACCCCAGCGCGTTTCTGTCCATCGGTTCGGACGGCGAGTTCCTCGCCAAACGGCCCCTGAATCCGACAACCGTCGAGCCCGAGAGCTGGCATCGCGCGCGCCTGGAGTTCGAGGACGGGCGACTCCGAATCCGTCTCGACGGAGTGGAGATCGGATCCTTCGACCATTCGCCGCGAGCGGATCGCCTGATCGGATTCCGAGGCGGCGGCCACAAGCCGGTGCTGCTCGACGACATTGAGGTCGCGACCCCGAACGGTCGGGTCATGTCCGAGGACTTCGACGGACCCGGCGGCGATCTTCGGCTCGCCACGCTGGTCTCGACAGCGCTCCTGGCTCTCAACCTGATCCTCTTCTTGCTGTTGTCTCGACTGACCCGTGGGGATTCCAGGAAGCTCGGCTTCGCGTTTCTGACCGCCAACCTGAACCTCCTCGTGATCGGAGGGCTCGTGTTTGCGCTGGTACTCCTGCGGGCCGGCGCCTATCCTGGAGTCAAAGAGGCGCCAGCCAAGGCCGAAGAGGCGTTCCGGCAAGGAACCGCCGAGGAGGTCCTGGCCGAGATCCGAGCCCGCCACCCGCGGCGGCCCTCAAGGGGCTCCGCGGCTCCGGCAGGTGAGCCGCGCCGAATCCTCTTCCTGGGGACCTCCCAGACCTGGGGCGCCGGCGCGCGCACACAGGCCGAGACCTTCGTCGCCCGGGTCGAAGGAATGCTGAACGCACGCGACGCAGTCGACCGATTCGAGTGCATCAACGCCGGCTTCAGCTCGCTGCGTGCAGCGGAGCTCGTTCCGATCCTAGAAGAGCACCTCCTGCCGCTCGAGCCTGAGCTCATGGTGGTGAACCTCGCCACCAACGATCGCGCCACCCGGGGCGGTTTTGCGCCGGCCGTACGCAACCTCGCCGAGACCGCCATTCGAGCCGAGGTCGACGTGATCCTGATCAAGGAAGCCAACGACCCGGGCTCGATGGACCGGGGACAGCTCGCCCGATTCGCCGAGCTGGATCGGGTCGGCTCCGAGCTCGGCCTGCCAGTGATCGACATGCACGGACATCTCACGGCACTTCAGGACACCGGCTTCCTGTGGTGGGATCTCGTCCACCTCACGAGCTACGGCCAGCGGCTGGTCACCGAGACGCTGATCGACGAGCTCGACCGGATCCGGATCCTCGAAGGGGCGGCCGACGAGCCCTCGTCTACAATCGGATCGGAATGATCGGAGCCGCTAAGTGTCCTCGCAGCTTGCTCTGCGCCACTGTGCTCGTCGCCTTCGGCGCCGCAGCAGCCGACGCCGCTCCGAAGACGCGTCCGTTCTATATGGGCTTCTCGCCCTTCCCGTACGACGTTACTACCGAGGCCGTCGAGTGGACCTACGACCGTGTGTCCGAGCATGGCGATCTCTTCGCCCACCACCTCGACACCGGCGTCCCCTGGCCCGAAGCCTCTGCCGGCTCGTCGTTCCCGCCGCTCGTCGCCAACGAGCTCGCCAGCCGGGCGATCCGAACTCCGGCGTCCCACAAGATCTACCTGGCGCTGACGCCGTTGAACCAGTTCCGCGACGGGCTGGCAGCCTACTGGAGCAATGAAGGGCCCGTCCAGCCGCCGGGAGCGTGGGCCAGACGGGCCTTCGACCATCCAAGGGTGGTCAAGGCCTACACCGCCTACTGCCTGCGCGTGATCGAGGAGCTCGATCCGGCCTACATGGCCTACGGAATCGAGGTCGATCTCCTGGCGAAGAACGATCCCGCGGCATTCGAGGACTTCAAACGGCTGGCCCGCAAGGTCTACCGGAGGATCAAGAAGCGCCATCCCGATCTGCCGCTGATCTTGACCTTCACCCTGGGCCAGCCGGGCGAGTGGGAAGACAAGAAACGGGTGATGAGACCGCTTCTGCCCTTCACCGACGTCCTTGCGATCAGCACCTACCCCTTCCTCGCAGTTGGCTTCGACGGTAAGCCGAGCCGCATTCCGGACGATTGGTTCTCCCGGATTCGCGAGATCCATCCCGACAAGCCGATTGCCGTCGCCGAGACCTCCTACGCTGCGGAGGACGTCGAATTCGAAACCCTGGACGTGTTCATCCCGGGCCGCAAGACCTGGCAGAAGGCCTATGCCAAGCGCCTGTTGCGGGATGCTGACGATCTCGACATGGAGTTCGTGGTCTGGCTCTTCGTCGTCGACTACGACGCGCTCTGGGAGATCGCACTCGAGATGGGGGCGAGTGAGATATTCAGGGCCTGGCGCGACAGTGGCTTCTACGACGACGGCCTGCGCGAGCGTCCGGCCCTCAAGCAGTGGAACCGCTACTTGAAGCGAGGGCGCGTCGATGCAAGCCCGAACTCGGGCGACTGAAGTGAGCGACGTTGCCGGGGGGCCCGCGTACGCTGCGCCGAACCGGAGACCGCTCGGGAGCTTCGAGCGAGCGGCCGCGGCAAGCGGTGAGCGATACCCGTTCAACCTCGTCGTGCGGCTCGAGCTGAAAGGACCGGACATCCGCCGAGCCTTGAGAGGCGCTTTGGACGAGATCCAGCGCCGACATCCGCTGCTGAGAGCACGGCTCGTAGGTTCGGGATCCGAGGCCGCCTTCGAAGTGGTCGAAGCCAACCCTGTTCCGGTGGCGATCGCCAAGCGTAACGCCAGCGAGTGCTGGCGGGACATCGTCGAAGACGAGCTCGTACGCGGCTTCGATGAGAGCCCCTGCCCGCTCATGCGGTGTACCTACATTCCCCCGGCAGATGGACGCCAATCAGCCGATTTCGTCCTGACGATTCATCACGCGATCGGCGATGGCGACTCCGTCAGCCGTCTCCTCCAGGAGACTCTCGAGCTCGCGACCGGCGTGGACGGCACCCGGATTCCTTCCGCGGTAACCAGTTTGCCGCCCTGTGCCGACGACGGGTTCCCGCCCAAGCTCGGCGGCGGCCTCAGGCGATTCCCGAAGGACATCGGTTTCTTCTCGCGCATGCTCTCGAGCGAGATCGCAGTCCGGAGTCGTGGAGTCGGGCTTCGCCCGCGTCCGGCTCCGTCCCGGAGCCGTAACCGCATCGTCTCGACGGCGCTCTCGCGGGAAGAGAGCCGGTCCATTGCCCGAGCCGCTCGACACCACCGTGTCACGATGACCGGTCTGGTCGAAGCCGCCGCGCTTCTCGCGGTGACCCGGCTGCGCTACGCCGGAACCCGCCTTCCCCATCACTTCTTCGTCTTTCCGCAGCTTCGAGCCTCTCTGCGGCCGTCGGTCCCCGCCGCTCAACTGGGCGCCTATTTCGTGGCCATGCGCTTGACCGAAACCGCCAGTGGCGGCGACGACATCTGGGACCTCGCCACTCGCTGCACCCGGACAATTCTCGAATCCGTAGGCCGGCAGGAACGCTTCTTGTCGTCGATCTGGAGTCCCCCGCTGATGCGAATCGCCACCTCCCAGAAGCGGTGGCGAATGGCGACCACTGCGGTCAGCTACACCGGTCATATCGAGCTCGGAACACCCGACGTCAGCGTGCGGCGCGTCCACGCGTTCGTGACCAACCCACCCATCGGACCCGAATACACGGCGCAGGTCCGGCTGTTCCGCGGCAGGCTCTGGTGGGATGCGGTCACACTCGACGTCGACATGGATGAGGACGAAGCGCGCTCGATCACCGAGGAGACACGCTCGATCCTGATCGAAGCTCCGGGCTCCTGAGAGGACCTGACTCCGTGCTTGAGCACAGCGCCCGGATCGACTTCGTCTGCGTGTGGCACAATGTTCTCGACAACTACCTGGTTGGGTGGCTTCGAGGAGATGGTTTTCTGCTAGGAAGAGAATCGGAGGGAGTACTCGAATGCCCAGACAGGTCAAGGTCACAACGTTTGCCGGTATCTTCTTGATCGCCATATCCCTGGCACCGCAGGTCGCCCGCGCGCAAAGCACCACCGGAACGTGGGACATCAGGGCCGAGGTCGCCCCGAGCACTCAGGCGTTGGGGCCCTGCACCTGGACCGGGATCTGGCAGCTCACCGAAGACGTCCGTGGCGGTATCAGCGGCGCCGTCTCTCTCGGCCTCACGGGCGGCAACAACGATCCCACCTGCCCGGATCCTCTGACGGGAACACTCAACGGCACCAACACTGGCGGAATGCTCGGCGGTTCGATCACGGACACGATTGGGGGCATCGTGACAATCGACGGAAACCTCGCCGGCGCGCCGCTCTCAGCCATGGGAAGCTTCTCCACGACTCAGGGCGCGTTTGCGGGCATCGGCGGATCGTGGACCGGCGCCCTGGTGGCGCCCGTGATGCCCGACATACCCCAGATCGGGCTCTTCGCGTTGCTGCTGATTCTCTTTGCGGGCGGCAGCTACCTTCTGCTTCGCCGGCAGCGCGCCTAGCCGCGAACCGAGCTCTCGGCCGATCGCATACCGGCAAAGAGCGCCGGCATCAGGAGCAGATCGGCCGCGAGCGCCATTGCGACCGCCAGGACCATCAGCGCGGCGAATCGCGCCACCGGTACGAAACTCGACAGAGCACAGGCCCCGAAGCCGGCCGCGAGCACCAGCGAGGTCAAGACCTGCGCCCCGGCCAGCCGCTCCTCGGTGGCGATCACCGCTTCAGCAGCGGGCCGGCCGTCCCCATGCAACCGCCGGAACTCCCCCACGAAATGGAGCGTGTCGTCGACCGCCAGACCGAGCGCCACGGCCGCGAGCATCACGGTCGGACCTTCGAGCGAGATCCCCAGCCAGCCCATCGCGCCAACAACGCCCGCCACCGGCCACAGATTCGGTAGCACCGCGAGCAAGGCCAAGTGGAGATCTCCGAGCAGCCAGACAAAGGCGGCCACTACGCACAGGAGAGTCAAGGTGATCGACGTCATCAGTGTTCGCACCAAGGTGCGCTGCGCTTCGATCACTAACGGGTAGCGCCCGGTCAGCCAGACATCTGCCTCCGGAAAGCTCGCTCTCCCCAACCGCTCGACCTCTTCATAGAGCTTCGCCATCCGGTTCATGCCCCACATCGGCGTCTGCAGCCAGATTCGAACAGCGCTCTTGTCAGCCGACTCGAGCAGCGACCGGCCGGTCTCGAGAATGCCTCCTTCACTTGTGGCACCCTCTGGCGATAGGTCAGCAGAGCTCAGGACACCGTATATGTCGGGGTCGAACCGCAGATCGCCGGTCAGCGCCGTCAGGCGATCCCGAAAGGGAGATCGGCCGAACGCGCCCGGTACACCGGCAGCCGCGTCGTCGAGCGCGATGACGAGATGCGCCGAAACCGTCGCCACGCGCTCGAGCTCCAATCTCTCGATCTCCCGGCGGACCGGATGCTCGGAACGAAAGTAGGAGAGCAAATCGGTTTCCACCTCGACGCGGCCGAAGCCCAGGACTGCCAGAGCGAGCACGACTCCGAAACAAGCCAGGACGAAGCCGCGGTTCTTCACGGCGGCGCCCGCGAGAAGCCGGCCCCAGCTCCTGGCGCGCGCCTCGAACGAAGCCAGCTCGTTCCTGCTGCCGCCGGCCTCGAACTCGGCCAACAGAGCCGGAAAGAGAGTGAACATCGACGTGGTCAAGATACCGATCCCGAGGGCCAACCAGGCCCCCGTCCAACGGACCGGCGGCAGCGTGCTCAGAACCAGCGAGCCGAATCCGACTCCCGTGGTGAGCCCCGCCCACAGAACGGGTCGGCCCTTTTGACTATAGGTCCGAAGAACCGCGGAGCACCCGTCGAGGCCACGGCGTCGATGGCCACGGAATCTCAGCAACACGTGAAGGACGGTCGCCAGAGTCAGAACCAATGTCAAAGGCGCCACGACCATTGACACCACGTTGAGGCTGGAGCCAAAGGCATCTTGCGTGTAGCCGATCATTCCGAACAGCACGACCTCGCAGAAAGCGATCATCGCCAGCGGCCGCACGACATCGGCTACCGAGCGCAGCAAGCTGCCCATCAGCACCACGGCCAGCAGCGTGAGCGGCGGCAAGACCCAAACTGCGCCCTGAACGAACGCCGCGTCCAGGGCGGTGTTGACCACCGGCAGACCGGTCACGGCGGTCTCGGCTCCGGCCGGCGCCTCGGCCAGAAGACGGTCCATGTTCATCAGGAGCTCCTCACGACCCGCCCGATCGAGTCTGGCGAGAACCACCATCACGCTCACCGTGGTCCCAGCTGCGTTGACCCAGCCCGCACCCACGTCGACCGGAGCGGTGAGAACCTCGCTGCGAAACATCGCCGGGTCCTGGGGCGGCCAGTCCGAGAACCGGTGCCCATGGTTCCCCCAGAGGCCGGCCACGGCGACCACGCCGGGCACCCGGCTCGCCTTCAGTTCCAGGTCATGCAGCCACTCGAGTCCCTCGCGACTCCAGAGCCCCTCGCCGGTTACCGTCAAGCGAACGATCTCGGGATCGGCGAAGGTCGCCTCGAGTCGTTCATACCGCTCGACTGCGACGGCATCGCGAACAAAGAACGCCTCGGCCGAGTTGTCGATCCGGAGCCTCAACAGCCCGGGCACGGCTCCCAAGAACACCGCCCAGCAGCCCACGAGGACCCATCGCCGATGTCTCAGAATACCTTGGAGAAAAGTTTCGTGCGCTGGCAGGTCCACCTCCAGGCTGCCTGCCGCCAGCCTATCGCTATCCGAGCTACGCCGCGTCGAGCCGCAAGGTCTCGAGCGCGAGGTGCACCATCTCGTCGAACGTCGACTGGCGCTCGTCCGAGGACGTGCTCGCGCCGGTGATGACGTGGTCGCTCACCGTCATGATGCCGAGAGCTCTCGCTCCTCGCTCGGCAGCCAGACCATACAAGCCGGCTGCTTCCATCTCGACCGCCAGCACTCCCATCTTCAACTTGGCGTCAAAAGGGTTCGGCTCGGCGCCGTAGAAGAGATCCGAGGTATGCACCAGACCGGCTTTGGTCTTGATACCGAGGGCATCGGCTGCATCGGCTGCCGCGCGCAATAGGCCGAAGTCGGCTACCGCGGCGAAGTCCTTGCCATCGTAGCGGCGCCGATTGACCAGCGAATCCGTGCAGGCGCCCACGGCGAGAATGACGTCGCGAATCTGGACGTCCTCGGCGATCCCGCCGCAGCTTCCCACGCGCACCAGCCGCTTCACGCCGTACTCGGTCACCAGTTCGGTGGCATAGATCGAGGCCGAAGGAACACCCATGCCGGTTCCCATCACGGAGACGGGCATGCCGTGGTAGCTGCCGGTGAACCCGAGCATGTTTCGCACAGCGGTGACCTCATTGGCATCGTCGAGATGATGCTCCGCGATGTGCTTGGCACGAAGCGGATCGCCGGGCAGGAGAACCGCTTCAGCGAAATCGCCGGAGGCGGCGCTTATGTGTGGCGTAGGCATGGCGGAACTTTCCTTTCGGGACTTCGGGCCGGCGGCGGTGGAGACCGCCGCGCGGTCGTGATTCTGTCATCGGGAGCCGCCCGCTCGTACGGGCGACGTGGGTCGCTATTCTATTCAACGTTCTACATTTCTTGTGAATTAGCAAACTGGCGTTGTCGGCGAATCCAGCATACGATGACGCCTTACCAACCTAAAGGGAGGAGGTTGCGATGGTATTCGCCATTCGTCTAGTTCTGACCGTTGTATTCGGCATCGTATGGATCTGGGTCTACAACTACACGGACGCCAGCATTATCGTCATTCTCGGAAGCATCCTGGCGCTCTGCGTGTGCTGCTGCCGAGGCCACGGCGATCCACCGAGTAAATGGAACTGGAACCACTACTTCGAATGCCTACGCCGTTGTCGGACCGCGCTTCTGACCTTGATGGTCGCGCTGTTCCTGATCGGCGTGCTGTGGCCGGTCGTCAACGGCAATCCGATGCCGGCGGGCGCGGTTCTGGTGCAGCTAGCGGTCGGGGCGATCGGCGCGGTGTGGCTGATCCGTCTCATCTGTTGCCTGTACGATTAGTCGGGGTGGGCTGAGCCCGGTTCGACGGGCACCGAACCAAGATCGCACGCGTCCGCGCTCGCGGAGCGAAAGGCGGCGAGGTGAAGAGCACGTGTATCTGGACGGCGGTTCCGGTCAGCCGCGCTTGTCCTCTGGGCCAGCCACCTCGGGCTCCGCTCTCAGATAGCGCAACACTGAAGGGCCTTCCCGATCGCGCGATGCCGGCGTGCTTTCAGGTGGGGAGTATCCCGGTGTGCTGGAGGCCTTTTCGGGCGACAGCGAGCCCGAAGTCGTTTCGACCGTGATCATCGGCATGGGTAGACCTCCCAGCACGGAAAGGCCTTCCGGGCCTCGACCGCCTCGAACTGAGTGAAGAGGTAGCCGAGCCCGTCATGCTCGACACGGTAGAGACCGAGTGCCTGGGTGTTGAAGTCGTGGCTGAAATCGATTCTCTGAACATGAGGACCGGGCGGAGTGCGTTTCTGATTGACGAGAGCGCCCGACTGGTTCCAGCGGCGGCAGGTTTCAGGCCGGCGAGAGACCGCCGGAGCCCACCGGCCCTAGCAGCCCGTGGTAGAAATCCAGATGGTCGCGCGACAAGGTCTTACGGTA
>JBHHWO010000120.1:0-13300 GCA_046756565.1 Thermoanaerobaculia bacterium
CGGCGGTGATGGTGATGCCGCGCTCCTGCTCCTGCACCATCCAGTCCATCGTCGCCGTGCCTTCGTGAACCTCGCCGATCTTGTAGTTCACCCCCGTGTAGTAGAGGATGCGTTCCGTGGTCGTCGTCTTACCGGCATCGATGTGGGCCATGATGCCGATGTTTCGGATCTGCTCGAGGGCTGTCTTTCTGGGCATGATGATCTGGATTTCTTGCTGCTCTCGGCTGCCTTCTTAGGCACGAACAGCGACAGCGAGAATCGCTGTCGCCGACGTCGAAGAGTCTGATTCGTAAGAAGAGACGCGTTACCAACGATAGTGGGCGAACGCCTTGTTCGCCTCCGCCATCCTGTGCGTGTCCTCCTTCTTCTTCATCGCTGCTCCGCGGTTCTCGGCGGCGTCCATCAGCTCGCCCGCCAGACGCATGTCCATGGTCTTTTCCCCGCGATTCGCGGCGCTCTGCAAAAGCCAGCGCAGCGAAAGAGCCAAGCGCCGGTTGGGCCGGACCTCGATCGGTACCTGGTAGGTGGATCCGCCCACCCGCCGAGACTTCACCTCGACCGCTGGCTTGACGTTTTCGATTGCCCGCTTGAAGACCTTCATCGGATCGTCCTCGGTGCGCTCACGGATGGTCTCGAGAGCCTTGTAAAGCAGCCGCTCGGCCGTACTCTTCTTGCCCTCGCGCATCAGAACGTTCACGAATTTCGTGACCAACTGAGAGTTGTACAGAGGATCCGGGAGGATCTCTCGCTTGGGAATGCCACCGCGTCTGGTCATCTCTGCTCTGCTCCTACCTCTACTCTCTTGGCCTCTTACGCCTTCGGCCGCTTGGCGCCGTACTTGGAACGGCTCTGACGGCGATCGTCGACGCCGACGGCGTCGAGCGTGCCGCGCACCACGTGATAGCGAACTCCAGGCAGGTCCTTCACACGACCACCCCGGATCAACACGATGGAGTGCTCCTGGAGATTGTGGCCGACGCCCGGGATGTAGGTCGTGACCTCGATGCCGTTGGTGAGCCGTACGCGCGCGACCTTGCGTAGAGCCGAGTTCGGCTTCTTCGGAGTCTGGGTGTACACGCGAACGCAGACACCCCGTTTCTGAGGCGAGCGCTGGAGCGCCGGACTCTTGGTTTTGGAAATCTGCTTCTCGCGGCCCTTGCGCACGAGTTGGTAAATCGTTGGCATTCCTCTATTCGCTCCTAAACCGTTTGCATGCCTTTCGGCAGGCGAAACCGCTCTCGCACTCTCGAGTGAATTGTCAGGGGGTCTAAAGGAAGACAACTAACCCTGGCGGGTCCAACGCGCCAGGGCGAGGGACCACAGAGCGGAAAGCGAAGGGTAGCAACCAAAAGGCTGCTGAGTCAAGGCTTTCCTAACCCTCGACCACCTCCTTCGGAAGAGCCCGGATCTCGTCCTCGCCGAACTCGAAGAGCATGGAATCGTCCTCCTCCTCGGGTTCCTCGAGCACCTCGTCGATGTGGAAATCGTGGTACCTCTGCATGCCCGTTCCGGCCGGAATCAAGCGACCCACAATTACGTTCTCCTTAAGACCCAGCAGATGGTCGACCTTGCCGGAGATCGCGGCCTCGGTAAGGACTCGCGTCGTCTCCTGGAAGCTCGCTGCGGAAATGAAGCTGTCGGTCGAGAGCGAAGACTTGGTAATACCTTGCAGCATCGGCTTACCGATCGCCGGCGTGCCTCCTGCCGTCAGGACCCGCTCGTTCTCCTCGCGGAACCGCCACCGCCCGACCTGCTCGTCGATCAGGAACTCGGTGTCGCCGACCTCGACGATCTTCACCGAGCGCATCATCTGCCGGACGATGACCTCGATGTGCTTGTCGTTGATTGCCACGCTCTGTGACCGGTAGACCTCCTGGATCTTGTCGACCAGGTAGCGCTGGAGCTCGGTCTCGCCGAGAACCTGCAGGATGTCGTGAGGGTTGATGGCGCCGTCGATGAGCGGGTCGCCGGCAGCGATCCGTTCGCCCTCCTGAACGTTGACGTGAATCGTACGCGGCACCAGATACTCGCGGGCCTCCCCGGAGTCGCTCCGAACCTCGACCTTGCGCATGCCCTTCTTGATGTCGCCGAGGTGGACCTCACCGTCGATCTCACTGATGATTGCCGGCTCCTTGGGGTTGCGGGCCTCGAACAGCTCGACCACGCGCGGCAGACCGCCGGTGATGTCCTTGGTCTTGGTGGTCTCACGGGGGATCTTCACCAGGACGTCGCCGGGATTGACCCGCTGTCCGTCCTGAACCACGAGATGAGAGCCGGTCGGGAGCAAGTAACGCCGCTCCTCCTTGCCCTTTCCGTGGATCTCGATCGCCGGAGCACGTTTCTCGGCCTGGGGCGAATCGACGATGATCCGCTGCGAAAGGCCGGTAACGCGATCGGTCTCTTCCCGAACGTTCTCGCCCTCGAGGATGTCGTGAAACCGAACCGTACCGGCGATCTCGGTGAGAACCGCCGAAGTGAACGGATCCCACTCCACCACCGCCTGGCCGGGCTCGACCTGATCGCCCTCGCGAGCCAGCAGATGCGAGCCGTAGGTCAGGGCGTAGCGCTCCGACTCCCGGCCCTTGTCGTCGACCACCAGAAGCTTGCCGTTGCGATTGACGACGACCAGCTCCTTGTTCTTGCTCTCGACGGTGTTGACGTTGAGGAACTTGATCCGGCCCGGCTTCTTGACGTGGTGCTTCGACTGCTCGGACACACGGCTCGCGGTACCACCGTAGTGGAAGGTACGCATGGTGAGCTGCGTGCCGGGCTCGCCGATCGACTGGGCCGCGATGACGCCGACGGCCTCGCCGAGATCCACCACCTTGCCGGTGGCGAGATTCCGCCCGTAGCACGCCTGACAGACGCCGCGGCGGGTCTCGCAGGTCAGCACCGAGCGAATCCGAACTCGCTCGATGCCCGCCGCCTGCACCCGGCCGGCGATCTCGCTGGTGATGAACTCAGCCACCGAGACCAGCTTCTCGCCCAGGGTCGGATCGTAGATCTCGTCCTGGCTGAACCGGCCAACGATGCGGTCGCGCAGCGGCTCCAGAATGTCGCCACCTTCCATGATCGCTCCGACCACGATGCCGTCGATCGTGCCGCAGTCTTCCTCTGTGACGATGACGTCCTGCGCCACGTCCACGAGTCGCCGAGTGAGATATCCGGAGTCCGCGGTCTTGAGCGCGGTGTCGGCCAGACCCTTGCGGGCGCCGTGAGTCGAGATGAAGTACTGGATGACCGAGAGCCCCTCGCGGAAGTTCGCGGTAATCGGAGTCTCGATGATCTCGCCGGAGGGCTTGGACATCAGGCCGCGCATGCCGGCCAGCTGACGGACCTGCTCGCGGGAGCCTCGCGCTCCGGAGTCGGCCATCAGCCGGATCGGGTTGAATTCGCGGGTCCTGCCCTCGGCGTCGCCCATCTCGCTGAACATCTCCTCGGAGACCTTTTCGGTCACCCGATGCCAGATGTCGATGATCTTATTGTGCCGCTCGCCGGCCGTGATGACGCCGCTGGTGCGCTGCTTTTCGATCTGCAGGACTTCGGAGCGAGCCACGTCGATGATCCCGGTCTTGGTGCTCGGGATCAGCATGTCGTCGATACCGAAAGACACGCCTGCCTTGGTCGCGTAGTAGAAGCAGATCTCCTTGATCTCGTCGAGCATCGCAACCGTCAGCTCATGGCCGTGGTTGACGTAGGTGTAGCCGACCAGCTCCTGCAAACCGCGCTTCTTGAGCAGCCCGTTGATGAACGGGACCTCGGCCGGCAGATGCGAGTTGAAAATCACGCGACCTACGCTGGTTTCGATGATCTCGTTGTCAAGCTCCTCGAGCTCTCCGTGCATGACGTCCTGGTCGTTGTACTGCGTCTGTAGGTTGATGTAGGCGCCCGAGTAGCGAACCCGGATCGGAGTCTGGGTCTCGACCAGCCCCTCGTGCAGGGCCAAGGTGATCTCGTCGAAGTTGGAGAACAGCCGGCCTTCGCCCTTGGCGCCTTCTTTGGCCATGGTCAGGTAGTAGCCGCCCAGGACCATGTCCTGGCTGGGCACCGCCAGTGGACGGCCATTTGCGGGCGACAGGATGTTGTTGGCCGAGAGCATCAGCACGTGGCTCTCGATCTGGGCCTTGGGCGACAGCGGCACGTGGACCGCCATCTGGTCGCCGTCGAAGTCGGCGTTGAACGCCGCGCAGACGAGCGGGTGGATCTTGATCGCCTTGCCCTCGATCAGGGTCGGCTCGAACGCCTGGATGCCCAGTCGATGCAGGGTCGGCGCGCGGTTCAGGAGCACCGGATGGTCGCGAATCACGTCTTCCAGGGCGTCCCAGACGGCGTCCTCCTCGCGCTCCACCATCTCTTTGGCGGCCTTGATCGTGCCGACCAGCTCCTGCTCCTCGAGGCGGTTGTAGATGAAGGGCTTGAACAGCTCGAGAGCCATCTTCTTGGGCAGACCGCACTGGTTGAGCTTGAGCTCGGGGCCGACCACGATGACCGAACGGCCGGAGTAGTCGACGCGCTTGCCCAACAAGTTCTGGCGGAAACGGCCCTGCTTGCCCTTGAGGGTGTCCGACAGCGACTTGAGAGGCCGGTTGTTCGAACCCTTGAGGACGCGGCCGCGACGACCGTTGTCGAAGAGAGCGTCGACCGCCTCCTGCAGCATGCGCTTCTCGTTGCGCACGATGACCTCGGGAGCGTGGAGCTCGAGAAGCTTGCGCAGACGGTTGTTGCGATTGATGACGCGCCGGTAGAGATCGTTCAGATCACTGGTGGCGAACCGGCCGCCGTCGAGCGGCACAAGGGGCCGCAGCTCGGGTGGGATGACCGGAATGACGTCCAGGATCATCCATTCGGGACGATGACCGCTCTTGCGGAAGGCGTCCACGACCTTGAGCCGCTTGGCGGCCTTGAGCCTGCGGATCTGACTGGTCTCGGTCCGCATGGTGATGCGGAGCTCTTCGGCCAACTCGTCCGGATCGATCCGGATCAGTAGCTCTTTGATCGCCTCGGCGCCCATGCGGGCATCGAAGGTCTCATCGTCCGGGTACTCGCGCTTGACCTCGCGATATGCCTCCTCGGTCAGCAGCTCGCCCGACTTCAGCTCGGTCTCGCCGGGGTCGATGATGACGTAGCTCTCGAAGTAGAGAATCCGCTCGAGATCCCGAAGGCTGAGGTCGACCAGCTGGCCGATACGCGAAGGCAGGCCCTTGAAGAACCAAACGTGCGACACCGGCGCGGCCAGCTCGATGTGCCCCATACGCTCACGACGAACCCGCGACCGGGTCACCTCGACGCCGCACTTGTCGCAGATCACGCCGCGGTGCTTCATGCGCTTGTACTTGCCGCACAGGCACTCCCAGTCGGTGATCGGGCCGAAGATCTTGGCGCAGAACAGACCATCTCGTTCCGGTTTGAAGGTCCGGTAGTTGATGGTCTCCGCCTTGGTCACCTCACCGAAGCTCCACGAGTGGATCTTCTCGGGCGACGCGACCGAGATCTGGATCGCGTTGAACTCTTTCAGGGGCTGCTGTTTTTCAAACGTGCGAAAGGGCTGCAAGGGCTATCTCCTTCCCTTAGACCTTGAGTAGTTCCACATCCAGACACAGGCTCTGCAACTCGCGAACGAGCACATTGAAGGACTCGGGCAGACCCGGAGCTTCGGGCACATCGCCTTTGACGATCGCCTCGTAGACTTTGCTGCGGCCTTCGACGTCGTCGCTCTTGGCGGTCAGAAGCTCCTGGAGCGTATAGGCCGCGCCGTACGCTTCCAGAGCCCAGACCTCCATCTCACCGAATCGTTGGCCGCCGAACTGGGCTTTACCGCCCAGGGGCTGCTGCGTGATGAGCGAGTATGGACCGATCGAGCGAGCATGGATCTTGTCATCGACCAGATGCGAGAGCTTGAGCATATAGATCTGGCCCACGGTGACCTGCTGCTCGAACTCGTCGCCCAGCAGGCCGTCGTAGAGTGCAGTCTTGCCCGAAGAGGGCAGCTCGGCCTTGTCCATGAAGGACTTGAGATCGATCTCGCTGGCGCCGTCGAAGACCGGCGTCGCGAACTTGACTCCGAGCACCTTGCCGGCCCAGCCCAGATGGGTCTCCAGAATCTGGCCGACGTTCATGCGGCTCGGCACGCCGAGGGGGTTGAGAACGATGTCGACCGGACTGCCCTCGGGCAGGTAGGGCATGTCCTCTTCGGCGAGGATTCGCGAGATGACGCCCTTGTTGCCATGCCGGCCGGCCATCTTGTCGCCGACCTGGAGCTTGCGCTTCATGGCGACGAAAACCTTGACCAGCTTGATCACGCCGGGGGGCAGCTCGTCGCCCTTTTGAAAGAGCTGAACGCGATCTTCGTTGACGCTGTAGAGAACGTCGATATACGAATCGGTGCGCTTGTAGATCTCACGCACCTCCTTGATGAGCTCTTTCTTGACCGGCAGCTTGAGGATCTCCTGGCGGGTCAGGATCTCGAGGGCCGGGCGGGCGATCGACTCGCCGCGCTTGACCAGGGTCTCACCGTCGCGGCCCTTGACCGCCGCAGAAGCCTTCTGACCCGCTAGCAGATCGGTGATCTTCTTGTTGCGCTCCTCGGTGAGAATCCTGACCTCGTCCTTGGAGTTCTTCTCCATCCGGGCGACCTCTTCGGCCTCGATCTGCTTGGCTCGGTCGTCCTTTTCGACTCCCTTGCGCGAGAAGATCTTCACGTCGACGACCGTGCCCTCGATGCCGGAGGGCACCTTCAGGCTGGCGTCACGCACATCCCCTGCCTTCTCGCCGAAGATCGCTCGCAGGAGCTTCTCCTCGGGGGTCAGCTGGGTCTCGCCCTTGGGAGTGACCTTACCGACCAGAATGTCGCCGGGCTTGACCTTGGCTCCGATGCGGACCACTCCGCTCTCGTCGAGGTCCTTGAGTGCGGCTTCGGAGACGTTGGGAATGTCCCGGGTGATCTCCTCGGGGCCCAGCTTGGTATCGCGGGCCTCGATCTCGAACTCCTCGATGTGGATGGAGGTGAAGTAGTCCTCCTTGACCAGCTTCTCGGACACCAGAATCGCGTCTTCGAAGTTGTAGCCGCGCCAGGGCATGAAGGCCACCAGCACGTTTCGGCCCAGAGCCAGCTCGCCGTCCTCGGTCGAGGGGCCGTCGGCGAGAACGTCACCCTTCCGCACCCGGTCGCCCTCGTCGACGATCGGTTTCTGGTTGACGCAGGTGTTCTGGTTGGAGCGCCGGAACTTGGTCAGCTGGTAGATGTCGGCGCCGAAGTCCTTGGACTCACCGGTCTCGATGTCCTGGCCCTCGACGCGGACGATCACGCGCTCGGAATCCACCGAGTCGACGATGCCGCCACGCTTGCAGAGCACGACCGAACCCGAGTCACGAGCCACCGTCGCCTCGAGTCCGGTGCCGACGATCGGCGACTCGGAGCGAAGCAACGGCACCGCCTGGCGCTGCATGTTGGAGCCCATGAGCGCTCGGTTGGCATCGTCGTGCTCGAGGAAGGGAATCAACGAGGCGGCCACCGACACCAGCTGTTTCGGGCTGATGTCCATGTAGTCGATGCGCTCGCGCTCGACGGTGATGAAGTCGCCGCCGGAACGCGCGATCACCCGCTCCTCGACATAGCGGCCCCGCTTGTCGATCGGCGCGTTGGCTTGCGCGATGATGTAGCGCTCTTCCTCCCAGGCGGTGAGGTACCAGGCGTGGGGCTCGGTCTCGACCTGAGCCTTCTTCGAGGCCGCAAGCGACTTGTTGGCCGCCGCCAACTCGTCGCCGGTGATGATCTGGCCCAGCTTGAACGGGCCGCCGCCGACTCGAACCACGCGATGGTGGTCGATGACGCGGCCTTTCTCGACCTTCTTGTAGGGGCTCTCGATGAAGCCGTAGTCGTTGATCCGGGCAAAGGTCGCCAGCGACGAGATCAGGCCGATATTGGGACCTTCAGGGGTCTCGATCGGGCAAATCCGACCGTAGTGAGAGGCGTGTACGTCGCGAACTTCGAAACCCGCGCGCTCCCTGGAGAGACCGCCTGGACCCAACGCCGAGAGACGCCGCTTGTGGGTCACCTCGGAAAGCGGGTTGGTCTGATCCATGAACTGCGAGAGCTGCGAGGAACCAAAGAACTCCTTGATCGCCGCGATCACCGGCTTGGAATTGATCAAGTCATGCGGCATGGCGGAATCGATGTCCTGATGAACGGACATCTTTTCCTTGATCGCGCGCTCCATGCGGACCAGACCGACCCGGAACTGATTCTCGAGCAGCTCACCGCAGGTACGCACACGCCGGTTGCCGAGATTGTCGATATCGTCGACTCGGCCGACGTCGCGATGTAGCCGCAGCAGGTAGTCGACCACAAGGAAGAAGTCGTCCGCGGACAACGTCTTCTGGTCAACCGACACGTCCGAATTCAGCTTGATGTTGAACTTGAAACGACCCACGCGCGAGAAGTCGTAACGCTTGGCGTCGAAGAACATTCCGTAAAACAGCGAACGCGCGCTCTCGATGGTGGGAGGGTCTCCCGGACGCATGCGCCGGTAAATCTCGATCAACGCTTCCTTGGCGTCGGTGGTGGTGTCCTTGGCCAGCGTCTGGGTCAGCACGTTGCCGGGCAGATCCCAGTCCGGAAAGAAGATCTCGATCGCGGTGGTCTTGCGGCCCTTGAGTCGAGACTCTAGGTCTTCGGGCACCAGGTCGTTGGCCTCGAAGAGGACCTCGCCGGTCTCGAGATCGACAACGTCCGCGACGAACAGTGAGCGCTCGAGCTTGGCGATGCGAACTGTCTCGGTGATGGACTTTCCCTTGGAGAGCTTCTTGCGCGCCGCGTCGTCGAGTTCCAGGCCGGCGAAGACCCGGAAGGTGTCGCGCTGGCCGCGGCTGTGCCGCTCGCGCGTTTCCTCGCGCTCCAGAACCTCGGGCGGAATCGTCAGCTCGACCGAGCCGCGCCCCTTGGTCTTGAGCGAAATCGGCACATAGAACCGGCGCAGGATCGACTCGTTGGTCTCCAGGCCCAGGGCACGCAGAAACACGGTGCCGTGGAACTTTCGCTTGCGGTCGATGCGGATGTTCAAGACCTCCTTGCGGTCGTACTCGAACTCCACCCACGATCCCCGGTAGGGAATGATCTTGGCGAGGTAGGCGCGAGGCCCTTCCTGAGTGAAGAAGACGCCCGGGCTCCGGTGAAGCTGGCTGACGACCACGCGCTCGGTGCCGTTGATCACGAACGTGCCGTTGTCGGTCATCAGAGGAATGTCACCGAAGTAGACCTCTTCCTCCTTGGCATCGCGCATCATGCGCGCGCCGGTCTCGGGGTCCTTGTCATAGACGAACAGCCGGAAGGTCGCGCGCAGCGGCACGCCGTGAGTCATCCCGCGCTCCTGGCACTCCGGCAGCGAGTACTTGTGCTGGAGGTCGACCGGCTCGCCGCACTTGTCGCAGCGCGTAACCCGGTTCTGGTTGACGACCCCGCACTCGCCGCAGGTGACCGTTTCCTCATGGGGGTGGTCGGTCATGATCTTGGCAGCGCAGTTGTTGCAGGTCATGCGAAGGAATTCGAGTCCCTTCAGCGTGCCGCACCGGCACTGCCAGTCGCCGATCGTGTACTTCACGAACTCGAGCGAGCAGGTCTCGCGAAAATCCGAGAACGGGAAGATGCTGTGAAATACCGAGTGCAGGCCGCGCATCTGGCGCTCTTCCGGCAGCAGATTCATCTGCAGGAAGCGCTCGTAGGAACGCCGCTGAACGTCGATGAGATTCGGAATCGGCAGGGTGCTGCCGATCCGCTGGAAGTTCACCCTCTCGACGCTCTGGGTCTCGTGTGTGGTTGCCATATGTTTCAGATCCTTAGCCGTGGACAGAAGGTTTTCGAAGTTCCGCTGCCGAAGCGCTGCCGGGGAGCTCCCGGCCGGCGCGCGCACCGCTTCGTTCTCGACTGAATCGAGAAACAGGCCCAGGGTCGGTGCGGCCTGACACGTTCAAGACGCCTGTTATTTGAGATCGACTTGCGCCCCAGCCTCTTCGAACTTCTTCTTGATCTCTTCGGCCTCTTCCTTCGACACCGCCTCCTTGACCGTGGCGGGCGCGGACTCGACCATGTCCTTGGCGTCCTTGAGGCCCAGCTGGGTCACCTCGCGGACGGCCTTGATGACGTTGATCTTCTTATCGCCGATCGACGTCAGAACCACGTCGAACTCGGTCTTCTCCTCGGCGGCCTCGCCACCGCCTGCAGCCGGGCCGGCAGCGGCCATCGGAACGGCCGCGGCCGCCGCTGACACGCCGTAGTGCTCTTCCATCGCCTTGACCAGGTTGTTGAGCTCCAACACGGTCATGTCATCAATCTGTTTGATGAAGTCTTCGGTTGCTATCGCCATCTTGTCTCTCCTTGAGGTCCGATCTGTGCTGCCGAACCGGTGGTTCTCTTCTTCCTATTCCGAATTCCAGGCCCCGACGGTCTAGCCGTCGGCGCCCTTCTCTTTCTCCTGCCTGACTTGATCCATGACGACTACGAACTGGCGCTGCAGCTCGTTGAGTGTCCGGACGAAGCTCGTGATCGGTGACTGCATGAGAAACAGCAGCTTCGCGATCAACTCTTCGCGGCTCGGGAGCGATGCGATTGCCTCGATCTCCTCCGCCGCCACTTGCTGGCCATCGACGATCCCACCCTTGAGCTCGATCGCCGGTACCTTCTTCGCGAACTCGCTCACCGCCTTGGCGATGGCGACCGGATTCTCGAGGCCGAACGCGGCTGCGGTCGTCCCTTGGAACTGCTCCCTCAAGCTCTCCAGCCCGGCGCCCTCGATCGCGCGCATCGCGAGCCGGTTCTTGACCACGACGTAGGTGGCGCCGGTCTCTCGCACCTGATTGCGCAACTCGGTCACATCGGGAACCGAGATCCCCTCGAATCCAATCAAGAAAACGTGCGGCGCCTTCGCCAGGCCGTTTTCGTAAAGCTCGACGAGCTCTTGTTTTCTCTCTCGGCTGATTGCCATAGCGCCCCCTCAGGCCTCCAACGAAGTCAACACGCTCTCGTCCAGCCGGATCCCCGGACCCATGCTCGACGAAACGCTCATCGATTTGACGTATTTGCCCTTTGCCGCCGCCGGCTTTGCCTTGAGCAGAGCCGCGATCACCGCGGTCGCGTTGTCGCGCAGTTGTTCTTCCTCGAAGGACACCTTGCCGAACGGAGCGTGTACGATGCCCGCCTTGTCGACACGAAACTCGATCTTTCCCGCTTTGATCGCCTGGACCGCCGGCCCGACGTCGAAAGTGACGGTTCCGGTTTTGGGATTCGGCATCAGACCCCTCGGACCCAGGACACGGCCGA
Source organism: Thermoanaerobaculia bacterium (assembly GCA_046756565.1). Classification (GTDB taxonomy): domain Bacteria; phylum Acidobacteriota; class Thermoanaerobaculia; order Multivoradales; family JAHEKO01; genus CALZIK01. The sequence continues at coordinate 11,312 of JBHHWO010000120.1, forward strand.
GCTTGCCCACCACCTTCATCATGTCCGGAGTCGAGACGACCGCATCGAAATCGGTCCACCCGCTCTGCACCTTCTCGGCCATGTCCTCGCCGCCGACCAAATCCGCACCCGCGTCTTCGGCTTCCTTGACCTTCTCGCCGCCGGCGAAAACCAGCACCCGGACGGTCTTGCCGGTGCCGTGCGGAAGCGCCACCGTCCCGCGCACGTTCTGATCCGCGTGGCGGGGATCGACGCCGAGGCGGACGACGATGTCCATCGACTCGTCGAACTTCGCGAACGAAAGCTCCTTGGCCAGCTTCACGGCCTCCGCGAGCTCATACGGACGCGCCTCGACCTTGTCTTTGGCGCCCGAAAAATTCTTGCCTGACTTCGACATCTCAGCCCTCCACCACCAAGCCCATCGACCGGGCGGTTCCTTCGATGATCCGCATCGCCGCTTCGGTCGAAGCCGCGTTCAAGTCCGGCGCCTTGGTCTTGGCGATCTCCTCGATCTGCGCCGATGTGACCTTGCCGACCTTTTCCTTGTTGGGCTCGCCGGAACCCTTCTCGACACCGGCTGCCTGGCGCAGTAGAACCGCGGCCGGCGGCGTCTTGGTGATGAACGTGTAGCTGCGATCGGCGTATACGGTGATCACGACCGGAATGATCGTGCCCTGATCTTTCTGGGTCCGGGCGTTGAATGCCTTGCAGAAATCCATGATGTTGACGCCCGCCTGGCCGAGCGCCGGGCCGACAGGGGGCGCCGGAGAGGCCTGGCCGGCCGGAATCTGCAGCTTGATCATGCCGGTGATTTTCTTTGCCATTTGAAATACCTGTTTTCTCTATCTGTACCGCTTGGGTGGCCGTGAGGCTCTCTTGAGATCCTTCGCTGTGCTCAGGACTATCCCCCGGTTCCCCGCCCTATAGCTTCTGAACCTGACTGAAATCGAGCTCGACCGGTGTCTGGCGGCCGAAGATCGTGACCATCACCTTGAGCGTGTTTCTGTCGAGATTGACCTCTTCCACCACGCCGGTGAAGTTGTTGAAGGGACCATCGATGATCTTGACCGGCTCGGCCTTGTCGAAGATGTACTTCGGCCGCGGCTTTTCTTTGGTACTGACCGCCTGATGGAGGATCTGGTCGACCTCGTCCTGGGTGAGCGGAGTGGGCTTCTTACCGCTGCCGACAAAGCCCGTGACCTTGGGAGTGTTCTTGACCACATGCCAGGCGTCGTCTGACATGTGCATCTCGACCAGGATGTAGCCGGGAAAGAACTTGCGCTCGGTCTCGCGCTTCTTGCCGCCGCGATACTCGACTATGGTTTCGGTCGGAATCCTGATCTCACCGATCGATTCGCCCATACCGAGCGCCTCGGCCCGCTGGCGCAGCGTCTCCTTGACCCGGTCTTCGAAACCGGAGTACGTGTGGACGATGTACCAACGCTTGGCGTTTTGCGTCGCGTCCTGCGCTTGTTCGCTCGTGATCGTCATGCTCTACCGAAAAGTCTCAGGATCCCCTCGTAGACCTCGAGGATCACGATGTCCGAAAGCCACAGAAACAGCGCGAAGATCACGCTCGCGACCACGACTACGGTGGTGGTGGTGATCACCTCCGGGCGAGCCGGGAAGGTCACCTTCTTCATCTCCGCTCGGGTCTCCGTGAGGAAAACTCCCAATCTCTTCCAGTTTTCAGCTATCGAAGCCACGATTTCGATCCTGTTCCTTATCCCTTGGTTTCGTTTCGGCTAGTTTCAGTTCTTGGCAGGCCAGGAGGGATTCGAACCCCCAACATTCGGTTTTGGAGACCGACGCTCTACCAATTGGAGCTACTGGCCTAGATCGCTTGAATTGCCTGCTTCTCTTCAATTCCACTGATGTCGGCATTCCACGTCGCTCGAGCTCCTCGGGATGACTCGGCTTGGCCTCGTCAGTCGATGATCTCGGTGACGGTTCCGGCGCCGACCGTGCGTCCGCCCTCGCGAATCGCGAACCGAACACCCTGCGACATCG
>JBHHWO010000121.1:0-13273 GCA_046756565.1 Thermoanaerobaculia bacterium
AGCGCACCCGGGCGACGCCCTGGTCGAAGATGCCGCAGTCGAGGTAGCGGTGGACGGACGGCTCGACGCAGCCGCGCAGGTAGCCGTGGGTGTGGCGGAAGCGCTCTTCGTAGACGTGGAGGAAACGCTGGAAATGGTGAGCCAGGGCCCGGTAGAGGACCGTGCGCTCGGGGCGGCGGGTGCGATAGACACGAGGGCTCGCAGCTGCAGCGACCGACTCCACCCTGAAGGGAGAAGACGCAATCGGTGGCCGCGAGCTTGCGTTCGCGCCGCGGCGGCCAAGCTCGGGCAACCACTAGGAGGCGCCGACCCATTACGTCCGCGAAGTCGCCGTTCTAGGACCTTCCGCAGGTCCACGGCGCGACTCCACTAGCGTGTGCCCGAGGTTCTTCCTTCGCTCGGATGGTAACCGAAGAGTAGCCCTCGGTTACTCGTCCAGCATGCGGATCCGCTCGACGTGCCGGCCGCCCTCGAAGGGCGTTGCCAGCCAGATGTCGACCATGCCCATGACCAGGCCCCAAGGCAACAGGCGTTCACCGAGCGAGATCATGTTGGCGTCGTTGTGCTCACGTGACAGGCGAGCGGACTCCTCGCTCCAGACCAGCGCGCAACGCACGCCCTTGACCCGATTGGCGGCCATCGCTTCGCCGTTGCCCGAGCCTCCCAGGAGGATCCCCCTGTCGGCCTCTCCGGAGGCAACCGCTTTGGCCGCAGGCACGATGAACCGAGGGTAATCCACCGACTCGCTCGAGTCCGTGCCGAAGTCGATCACTTCGTGCCCCCTCTCGACGAGGAGGACGGCCAGATTCCGCTTGTACTCGAAGCCCGCGTGATCCGACGCCAGTGCGATCTTCATGACTCAGCCTCCCCTGTCGCCGCGCCGGAGAACGCGCAGCACATCCTCGACCTCAGGTACACCTTGGAGCTTCGACAACGCCAGATACGCTCCAGCATAGCCGAAGACGACAACTCCCCCCGCGATCAGGTGCGGGGCCTTCCGCGTCCAGAACCAGAGCGCGGCTCCGAGCGCCAGGGCGGCCAGCGCGCGGCCGTAGGCTGCCGACGTCGGCGAGGTCGGCCAGGCCAGCTCGACGCCGAGGCGTCGCACCTCGAATCGGAGACGCAGCCACTCGAACCACGCTCCGGCGGCCGAGCCGATCGCCAGGCCCACCGCGCCGAGCATCAGATTCTCGTGATCGCCGCCGATGCCGGCCACGAGATCCCCGACGCCGAAGCGGTCGAGCCAGAACATCAGCGCCACGCCGATGGTCATGGAGACCAGCATCCGGCCGATGGAGATCCTGGCCGGCTTCCGAGTCTCGCCGCGGGCGTAGAAGACATTGATCAGCAGTCTCGACCACGAGGTCGCGACCAGCCCGAGCGAGTAGGCGGCCAGAACCAAATAGACGAGCCAGTTGTCGGCCGCACCGAACTGGCCGCGCCGGTAGAGGGCTCCGACGATCAGAAAGCCGAAGGCCAGATAGCCGACCTGAGTCGGCACGACGAAGAAGCTGATCCGGCGCAGAGCGTGGACGACCCGTGCCTCGGCGCCGCATTCCGCAAGCTCGCTCCGGCGAGACAGCTCCGGGAGCTCGGCGGCGGCGACCGACAGCGCAAACAGCGAGATCGGCAGCAAATACAACACCATGGCGTTTCCCATGGCGCCGACGGCGCCCGCCGCGAGCAGCGAGGCCAGCAGGACGTCCAGGTAACTCGACACCTGCGCCGCGCCGCGCGCCGCCAGCACCGGCACCACGTTGGTGAGCGCCTCGCGCACGCCTTCGACCGCCAGCGAGAGTGAGGGCCGGAAGCCGGTGAGCGATTGAACGGCCGAGGGAAGCTGGACCGCAAACTGAAGAATGCCCCCGACCAGGCCGCCGACGAACGCGGCCACGAGGATCCGGTTCTGTTCCGGAACCACCGGAGAGTCGGATTGCGCAGTCAGAAACTCCCATCCGGCAAGCAACAAACCGCCGATGATCGCCGCGTTCCACAGCACTGGCGCGAAGTACGGAAGGAAGAACCGTCGGTGGCTGTTGAGCACACCCAGGGTCCAGGCAGCCAGGGCCAGGAAGGCGGTCATCGGAAACAGAATCCGAACTCCGACCACCGCGAGCTCGAACCGATCCACGGCGGCGGCGCCGGCGGCCAGCAACTCGCCATCGCCCAGATAGCCGGGTGTGAACACGGCGACCAGGGGCCGCGCCAGGAACACGCCGAGGAGCGCCACCGCTGACGCCGACGCCAGCAACAGCCCGAAGACCGCGCCTGCGAACCGACCGGCGTCCCGCGCCCTACCTTCGCCCAGAAGCCGCGAGTAGACCGGAATGAACGCCGCCGAGAGCGTCTGCTCTCCGAGCAGGTTCTGGATCAGATTCGGCGCCCGGAACGCACTCCGAAAGACGTCGGCGTGCGCACCGACGCCAAAAAAGAAGGCGACCACCGCTTCGCGCACCAGGCCCAGGACCCGGCTGCTCAGGATGCCGGCGGCGATTCGCGTCGCGCCGCCCAGCCTCTTTCTTCTCTCGGCTCGATCCGCTGTCACCCCCGCGCAAGATACGTGAATCCCACCGGGCGCACAACAACGGCGCTCGAAAACCCTGCGCAAATTCCATATCGTGTGCCGATGCCGATCTACGAGTTCTACTGCGCGGACTGCAACGCGCTCTACAACTTCTTGTCGGCCCGCATCGACACCGAGAAACGGCCCGACTGTCCGAAATGCGGCCGGGAGAGACTCGAGCGTCGCCCGGCCACTTTCGCCACCATGCGCCATGCGGCCTCCGAAGACGCCGGTGACCCCTTCGACGAGCTGGACGACGACGCCCTGGGGCGCGCGATGGAGAGCATGGCCGGGGAGCTCGAATCCCTCGGCGACAGCGAAGATCCACGCCGGTTCGCACAGGTCCTGCGCAAGATGGGCCAATCCACCGGCCTCGAGATGGGACCGAGAATGGAAGAGCTTCTCGGCAGGCTGGAGTCCGGGGCCGACCTCGACGACCTCGAAGCGGAGATGGACTCAGCAGCCGGCGGCGAGAGCGAGGACGACTTCGAGGACTACTTCCGGCTCAAGAAAAAGCTCGCCGACCTGCGCGCGAAGCGGCCGCGGGTGGACAAGGAGCTGTACTTCCTCTGAGCAGGCTGCCCGCTTCGGGGCCAAGGACTATTCGCCGGGCAATGGGCACCACCAGGGCGACACGGCAGGGCCCGCCTTGGGCCCAGGATTCTTCTCAGCGCTCACCGGCCCTTTTTCCGCCGATGCTATTCTGCCGCGGTGTCCGGGTCCGTTCAGCGCCTCGGCGAGGCTCTCGCCGCTCTCGGAGACGGCCTGCTCTATGTCGTCACCGGAGCCGGAATCAGCGCGGCCAGCGGCATTCCGACCTTTCGGGGCCCGGAGCCCGACGCCGTCTGGAAGGTGAGCGACGTCGAGATGGCGACTCACGACTATTTCCAGAGGGAGCCGGTGAACCAATGGCTGTGGTACCTGAAGCGGTTCGAGTCGGTCGAGGCGGCCCGGCCGAATCCAGCGCACGACGCGCTTGTCACGCTCGAGCAATGGCAGACCCGGCGCGGCGGTGGCTTTCAAGTCGTCACTCAGAATATCGACACCCTTCACGAAGCGGCCGGGAGCAACCGCCTCATCAAGATCCACGGCACGTCAGCACGGCTGCGCTGTTCCCGCCTCGGCTGCGCCAACGGGGCGCCGCAGGGCTCGATCGACAGGGACGGCGTTGCGGTCGATTCGTTTCGCGCCAACCCGTCGCTGGAGACCCTGCCTCGCTGCTGCGCCTGCGGCGCCCCACTGCGGGCACACGTTCTGTTTTTCGACGAGTACTACCAGGATCACGTCGACTACGGCTTCGACGAGGCGATGGATATCGCCGGCACCGCCGGGCTGTTTCTGTTCGTCGGGACCTCGTTTTCGGTCGGCATCACCGACCTCATCCTGAGGATCGCCGCGGAGCGTAACGCGCCCTCCTTCTCGATCGACCCTTTGGGCACACCGCCGCCGTTCTTTCCCGTAATCCACCTTGCCGAGGCCGCAGAGGAGCTGCTTCCGGAAGTCGCAGCCAGCGTGTCTTTCGAAACCAACCGGTCATGACCCAGGACAGCGCCAGCCTCAAGGAGCTACTCGATACGAGATCCAGGTCCTCCTGGATGACCGACTTGCTCGACCACGCACTCCGATACGGCACGCCACCTCCCGAGCGACGCGTTTTCGTCAACCGGACGCTACGGCTCGAGACTATTCAGCACATCGGTTTCGACCTGGATTTCACCCTCGCCGACTACGAGCGCGAGCCGGTCGAGCGCAGCACATTCGATCTCGCCGTCGAACGTCTGCTCGGAGAGCACGGGTATCCCGAGGGAATCCGCGACGTCGAGCTCAGGCCAGACTTTCCGCGCCGGGGCCTGTTGATCGACAGGAAGACCGGCATCGTCCTGCGGATGAATCGCCACCGCTACGTCGGCCAGGCCTTCTTGGGACGTCGCCGCTTGAGCCGGACCGAGATGATCGAGCTCTTCCGAAGCGAGCCGATCAAGCCGGCGGACGAGCGCTTCTATCATGTCGATTCGCTGTTCGAGCTTCCCGAGGCCAACCTGTACGCCGAACTGGTCGAGCTGTCCCAACAGAGGCCCGAGCTCGAGCTGCCCGACGCCCTCGGGCTGTTCGAGGACACACGGCGCGCGATCGACTGGGTTCACGCCTCGGAGTCGCTCCAGGCCAAGATCCTGGCCGAGCCGTCGGCCTACCTGGTGCCGGATCCCGAGATCGCGCTCGCGCTCCTGCGACTGAAGCTCGGCAAACGCAAACTCATTCTGCTGACCAACTCCGGTTGGACCTACGCCCGCGACATTTGCGCGTATCTCTTCGACGGCGCTCTCGCCGGCCTAGACAATTGGAGGGAGCTCTTCGACCTGATCATCGTACGCTCCGCCAAACCGTCCTTCTTCAGAAACACGCGATCATTCGTCAAGCTCGACAACGAGGGCAAACAGATCGGCACGGTCGAGACTCCGGAATGGGGAGGTGTCTACCGCGGCGGCTGTCTGGAAGGGCTCATGCAGCTACTCGACTGCCGCGGAGACCAGGTTCTCTATGTCGGCGACCACATCTACGGCGACATCGTCACCACCAAACGGCGGTCGAACTGGCGCACCGCTCTGATCGCCCGCGAGCTCGAAGAGGAGTTTCACCAGCGCGCTCAGATGGCCCACGAGATGGACGAGCTGGGCGAGCTGAAGAGCCAACTCACGACCGCGGGGCACCAGATGGACCAGCTCCACGACGTTCTGACGCTGTACGGCCAGGCTATCGAGGCCGGCGCCGGCTTCGCGCCCGACGCGCTGGCCAACATCGAAGCGGCCTTCGCCCAAACCAAGGATCGCCACCACCGTCTCCTGCGCAAGTTCAGCAAGCTCAACGAACGGGTATCGGAGCACTTCAACCCGTGCTGGGGTTCGTTCTTCAAACAGGGCGGCTCGAAAACTCTGTTCGCGCAGCAGATGGAGTCCTTCTCCTGCCTTTACACCTCGCGGGTCTCGAACCTGGGCCTCTACGGCACCAACCACTATTTCCGGGTCGTCAGGGACCCGATGATGCACGAGTTCGAGGCTTCCTGAGACGCGGCCTCCCTAGTTTCCCGGGAACATCGTCCGGCGCTTGTAGCCCGAGGGCGGCTCGAACGCGGCCGGATCGAGGGTGCGCCGCCTCGCGGACCGCAGTCCGCTCGTGCCAGTGAGGTCACCGTTCTCGTCGAACTCCTCCGTGACCACGGGAAAACCGGCGATCTCTTTCATGTGTTCGAAGACCGGATCACCACTGGCGCCACCCTGGCCGAAATCCGGAATCGAGTCGAGCATTTCACGGAAGAATTCCGCCATGTCCTCGAAGACGTCGACGACATCCTCGCCACCTTCGACGTTGCCCCAGTCTGTAACCCACATCTCTCGGATCTTGCGGCCGTCGCGATATACCTCGTACTTGACGCACGGATACCCGTTCTTCGTGCCCTTCTCGCCGGTTTTCTTGAGCTCGCTCTTAGGACGCTCAGCCTGCCGCTGAGGCATCCTCTGTTTCATCATCTGCTCGACCATCGCCCGCCTGTCCTCGGGCACGTTCTTGAGCGCTTCCTGCATCTGAGCCATAGCGCCGCTCACCTGACCCGCAATCTTCCCAATGGCCTCCTCGTCCATCACGTGGTACGACCTGTCCTCGTGATCGACGACCACCATCTCGCGTCGGTCACCGTGGAAGATCATTTCGCCCTGTGCTCCGCGACCGCCCGAGGCGATTCCCATCTTCAGGTTCCGGCCGTCGACCGCCGCTTCGATGGATTCCGACTTCGGAGGCGACTGTTCGTGGTCGGTCACCTCGATTTCATAGACCACGCCTGCGGAAACCGGCACGGCCATCAGCGCCGTGAGACTCAGCAGAATAGACAGCTTCTTCATTGCACGCCCTCCATGATGATTGCGAAATCAGAGCTGGCGAGCATACCGCAGGCGACGGGTTCCTATCCCTGACTCGCGCTGCTAGCATCCCGCACGCGACCAAAACCAGGCCCTGAGTCCATGGGAGAGAAGGGATGAAGACCTCTGTGTTGCTAGCCGTTTGCTTGATCGCCGCCGGACTCGCCCTCCCCGCGAACAGCCAGGAGACCGAGCCGCCGGCTCCACTTCTTCTGATCCTCGACGCCTCGGGCTCGATGTGGGGACAGATCCAGGGCGAGAACAAAATCGTGATCGCGCGCCGGGTGGTTGGCTCTCTCGTCGACGACCTGACCGACGACCAGGAGATCGGACTCATTGCCTACGGCCACCGTCGAGAGGGCGACTGCAACGACATCGAGACGGTTCTGCCGACAGCGGCACTGGACCGCGATGGATTCAAGTCGACCGTCAACGGCCTCAACCCCAAGGGCAAGACGCCGATCACCAAGTCGGTCAAGCAGGCGCTGGCCATGGTCGAAGAGAGCGGCGCCGCGACTACGGTAATCCTGGTCAGCGACGGACTCGAGACTTGCGGCGCGGATCCCTGCGCCGCTGTCAAGCTCGCCAGGGATCAGGGACTCGATTTCGTCATGCACGTCGTCGGCTTCGACGTCGCCGGAGAGGACACCTCCTCGCTTCAGTGCGCGGCCCAGGCCGGAGAGGGCCTGTTCCTGAGCGCCGAGAACGCCGCCGAGCTCGGCGACGCGCTCGAGCGGGCGGTCGCTATGTCGGCAGACGTTCCGGCTGGACGCCTGGCGGTCACAGGGATCATGAACGGCGAGCTCTTCGATGTCGGCGTCGTGGTTACCGATCTTGAGGGCGAGATGGTCGCCGGCGCCCGCACCTACACCAGCCCGCAAACCAACCCCAGCTCGATTCCTCTGCCCGACGGGGTCTTCGACGTCAAGGTCCAGGCGATCGGGATCAATGGGAACATCGAGCGGGGGTTCCGGATCGAGATCAACGAAGGCTCTACTGTCGAGCGCACCGAGGACTTCAGCACCGGAGAGATCTCGGTCAGCGTCACGCGCAACGGCGAGCTTTCGGATGCCGTCTACAACATCCTGATCGCCGGCACTAGAGAGGAGGTCGGCGGCGGCCGCACCTACACGGGTCCCACAAGCAATCCGGCCGTGACTACGATCACCGCGGGCGAGTACGAGGTCGAGGTGGGCTCGGTCGAGATCAGAGGGAGGCCGCGAGTCCAACTCGGCCGGGTCATCGTCAAGCCCGGCGAACGGGTCGAGCTCTCGCACGAGTACTCCAGCGGCACGCTCAAGATCAAGGCCCACCGCAGCGGTTCGCTCGTCGACGCCACGGTCCAGGTGTACGGCGAGGACGGGAAATCGGTCGGCGGCGGTCGCACCTACACTCAGGAGACCTCCAATCCGAAGACCTTCGTGGTCGAGCCGGGCAGCTATCGAATCGTAGTTCAGGAGATCCGCGGCCCCAGAACCGAAGGCACGGTGACGGTCGACAAGGAAGCAGTCGTCGAAAAAGCCTTCGATTTCGACAGTCTCTAGGAGACTCCATGCGCTCACTCTCGGGACAAACCTTGTTCATCACCGGGGCCAGCCGCGGTATCGGCAAGGCGATCGCGCTCAGAGCGGCCGCCGACGGCGCCAACGTGGTAATCGCCTCGAAGAGCTCGGTCAAACATCCCAAACTGCCGGGCACCATCCACTCGGCGGCCGAAGAGATCGAAGCGGCTGGCGGCCAGGCCCTGGCGATCAAGACCGACATCCGATACGAGGATCAGGTCGAAGCGGCGGTCGATCAGGCGATGGCCCACTTCGGCGGGATCGACATCCTGGTCAACAACGCCAGCGCGATCTACCTGGCCGGAACGCTCGAGACGCCGATGAAACGCTACGACCTGATGGCCGGGGTCAACGGGCGCGGCGCCTTTCTGTGCTCGCAGAAAGCGCTTCCCCACCTGCTCGAAGCCGCCAACCCGCACATTCTGAACATCTCGCCCCCGCTCTCGATGAAGGCGCGGTGGTTCAAGGACAACTGCGCCTACACGATGGCCAAGTACGGCATGAGTATGTGCGTGCTCGGGATGGCTGCCGAGTTCGCGGATGCCGGCGTGGCGGTGAACGCGCTCTGGCCTCGGACTGCCATCGACACCGCCGCTCTGGCCATGCTCAAAGGTGTGGTCGAGCCGAAGAACTGCCGCAAGCCCGAGATCGTGGCCGACGCCGCCCGCGCGATTCTCACCCGAGCCAGCCGCGAGTGCACCGGCAACTTCTTCATCGACGACGAGGTCCTGCGTGACGAGGGCGTCGAGGACATGGATCGATACGCGGTCGATCCGGCTGAGGATCTGTTCATCGACTTCTTCCTGGACTGAGGGAACCGACACGGTGATCTCTTCGGCCTTGCCGCTCGGATTCGGCCACGCCATCCGTGGTGACTGGCCGCTCGATCCCGAGATCGCGTACCTGAACCACGGGACCGTCGGCGTCACGCCGGTCGCTGTGCTGGACACTCAGGAGGCCATACGCCGAGAGATCGAGCGCAACCCGTCGGCCCATCTGCTGCGCGACATCTCGGGGATGATCGGAGCCGACGGGCCCGGGCGGTTGAGGCAGGCCGCGGCGGAGGTGGCACGCTTCGTCGGGTCGGAGCCGGACGATCTGGTCTTCGTCGGCAATGCGACCGAAGGCGCCAACGCGGTCCTCCGCTCGTTCGGGCTGACATCCGACGACGCGGTGCTCACTACCGAGAAAACCTACGGCGGCGTAGATCGAGCGGTCCGCTACACGTGCCGGGAAACCGGCGCCGAGGTAGTCGTGGCGACGGTGCCCTGCCCGATCGAAGAGCCGGGTCAGTTCATCGCCGAAGTCGAGCACTCCCTCTCACCCCAAACGCGGCTGGCGGTCCTCGACCACATCATCTCGGAGACCGGTGTGCTGCTGCCGGTGCGAGAGCTCGCCGAGATATGTCACGCGCGCGGCGTTCGGGTCCTGGTCGACGGCGCTCACGCACCGGGCCAGATCGAGCTCAACGTGCCCGGCTTGGGTGTCGACTACTACACCGCCAACCTTCACAAGTGGGCGTGCGCACCGCGTAGCTGCGGCTTCTTATGGGTCGCACCCGAACATCAGAAGAGCGTCCACCCGACGGTCATCTCGTGGGGCCTCGATGAGGGCTTCACGCACGAGTTCGACTGGATCGGAACCCGGGACACGTCGCCGTGGCTGGCAGCGCCGGCGGGGATCCGGTACCTGGAGGCTCTGGGCTTCGATTCAGTGGCCGGCTACAACCACGACCTGGTGTGGCGGGCAACCGAGCTGATGACCGAGCGCTGGCGTGGATTCGCCGCAGCCGGGCCGGAAATGAGCGCTTTCATGACTTCGGTGCAGCTTCCCTCCAGCTTGACCGCCGACAGTGCCTCTGCCGAGACTCTACGCACGGCCCTGCTCGAACAGCATCGGATCGAGGTCCCGGTGTTCGCCTGGCACGACCGGCTGTGGCTCCGGCTGAGCGCGCAGGTCTACAACGAGTTCGAGGAGTTCGAACGGCTCGCCGATGTCATCGACGCTCTGCCGGTCGGGGCCTGACCGATCTCGCCGCTCTAGTCGAACAGATCCGCCAGTGACGCGCCCGGAGCTCGCTCCTCCGGCTCGCGATCGGGGTGGAAGATCCGCGCTCCGTTCTTGCCGCCGAGAGTGGCGGCTTCTCCCTCGGTCCGGATCCAGGCGCCCTCCCGGATCGCCACGACCGGCCCAGCGTTCTCTTCGAGAAACTCCTGGAGCCGCTGCTCGCGGGTCTCTCCCATATGACTCGACGCCGGATCGGCGTCGATGTAGTGCGGGTTGATTTGGAACGGCACCAAGCCGAGGGCGTCGAACGAATCCGGCTCGACGATCGGCATGTCATTGGTCGTCCGAATCGTGGGCGCCGCGATGTTCGAGCCCGCGCTCGCCCCCATGTAGACCATGCCCTCGGCGGCCCTGCGCCGGATCAACTCGAGAAGACCCGAGTCGCGCAGTGTCTTGAGCAGCCGGAACGTGTTGCCGCCTCCGACGAAGATCGCAGGGGCCCCGGCGATCAGTTCGTGACCCGAAGAGTCGGGGGTCGCAACCTCCACTCGGATCCCAGCCCTCCCTAACCGCGCGGCCGCGGTCTCGCCGTAGCCGCTGCGGTCAAAGACGGCAAACGGCACGAACACAAGCCTTTCGATCCCCTCGAGAACCGACACCATCTCGTCGATACAATGATCCAGATAGCCCTCGCCGAAGTTGGTGGAATTACTGACCAGGAGTTGCTTCATGACGGCCGACAGTCTACCTCTGCAGTCACAGCCGCGGAGCGATCGTGAGCTTCAATGACCGTCTTGGTTTGACCACCGGCGCGGACGGCCGGTCGATCGAGCTGGAAGCCGGCTACGAGCATCTGGTCGCGCCTGACACCGTACACTTCGCGGTTCTGGCCACTCTCGGCGAGGTTTCGGCGGCGCAAGCCGTCGGGCGGCCGGTAGTGCCGGTCCACGTCTCTCTGCAACTCATGAGCCGAGCCCGAACGGGAAGCCTCACCGCCAGGGGCACGGTCCTCAAGTCGGGACGCACCTTGGTTTTTGCCGACGGAGTCGTGTCTCAGGGAGACAAGACGGTCGCGAAGGTCAGCGTCACCTTCGCGGTCGTCTAGGCGCGGCCAACACGCGCCGCCGGCGCCGGACATGGAGCCCGAATCGCGCCTCCGGTCAGTTGGTCTGCAGAGACTCGGCTTCCCGCTTCGTGGCCTCGGTCTCGGAAGAAGCGGTCACCGGCTCGAGCCAGTTCTCCCACTCCGGACGCTCGCCCCGGATGACCTGGAAGTAGCGCTTCTGCAGACGTAGCGTGATCGGCCCGGGCCGGCCCTCACCCACCACGCGGTCATCGATCTCGCGGATCGGCGTGACCTCGGCAGCGGTCCCGGTCAGGAACGCCTCTTCAGCGAGGTAGAGCTCGTCGCGCGTGAAGAAGCGGTCGTAGACCTCGAGCCCCTCCGAGACCGCCAGCTTCATGATCGTTTCCCTGGTGAGGCCCTGGAGCACGCTGTTGAGGGGCGGCGTGATCAGCTTGCCGTCCCTGACGATGAACAGGTTCTCGCCGGTACCCTCGGCGACGTTGCCGTGGACGTCGAGCATGATTGATTCTTCGTAGCCGAGGCGGACGGCTTCGCGCTTTGCCAGCACCGAGTTGATGTAGTTGCCGGTGGCCTTGGCCTTGAGCAGCGCGGCGTTCGGGTGGTGCCGCACGTAGCTCGAGATCTTGCAGCGGATCCCTTTGCTGAGCGCCTCCTCGCCGAGGTAGGCGCCCCAGGGCCAGGTCATCACCGCGACCTGCACCGGATTGTCCTTGGGATAGACACCCATCGCGCCGGCGCCCAGAAAAGCTATCGGACGGATGTAGCAGGCCGGATGCTGGTTGCGCCGGATCAACTCGAGGGTCACTTCCTTCAGTGTCTGCAAGTCGTACGGCAGGTTGATCTCGAGGATGCGTGCGGAACCGTCGAGCCGCTTCAGGTGGTCATCCAGCCGAAACACGGCAGTGCCGCCGCCGGTCAGCTCGTAGGCCCGAATTCCCTCGAAGACTCCCAGTCCATAGTGCAGGCTGTGAGTCCTCAGATGCACCATTCCGGCATCCGAGGGCAGGAATTCACCGTCGAACCAAAGCTGTAATCCTGAGTGACTATTGCTCATCTTGACTCCATTCCTTTCGGCCACTCTATCAGATGAAAACCGCGCTCGGAACGCCTCTTCAGAGGCGCCAAGGAGCGCGGAAAGCTCTTCCGGGCGCTTCGATCTCAGCCGACCGGTTGAAGCGGTTGATAAGCTCTCGTCCTTACTGTTTGGGGAGGAATCGGGCAATGCAGGTCTGTTCGCGGTCGGGCAATCGGGACTCACGAAGTGGCAGGTGGGCGCCTGTGATCGTTCTGGCGATCGCCGCTCTGGCGGCCTCGGCCGCGCAAGCGCAAGTATGGGAGGGTGGGGCCAACCTCGGCGTACAGGTCAAGAGCACCAAGGGCGGCGCGGTGTCGGGAGCGAGCGTCGAGATCCGGTACCGCCGGCCGGGAGGCAACGTCGGACCCGATGCGAAGCTCACCGACAGCCGCGGGCAGGCCAATTTCGTCCGCCTGGCGCCCGGTCTGTGGAGCCTCGAGATCCGCCACCCCGATTTCCTGTCTTTCGTCGCGTCGGTGGAGATCCAAAGCGGCAAGAAGCCGGAAATCGTGTCGCAGTTCCTCGAGGCCACCGGCTCCGGTCGTGGAACGCTCAAGGTCAAGTTCCTGCGCTCTGACAAGCCGTTCGGCCAGGTCGTCGCAGGAACTGGCGTCGCGCGTCGGCTTCGGCCCGAGCCCGCGCCCGCTTCCCAGCCGACGCCGGCGCCGCCGGCCCAAGAAGAGAGACCGGTCTCGGAGCGTCAGCGGCCGGTCTCCAGACCGGCGCCCCAGCCGGACCAGCCCGAGGCCGAGGCGGCACCGCCAAGCACCCAGGGCCGAGCGGTGCCCAGTATCGTGATCGAGCCGCCACCGGCCGAGCCGCCCCCGGGCCCGCCGAAGCCCGAGCCGGAGATCCGGGCAGCGGAGACGCCAAAACCCCTCGAGGCGGCACCCCCGGTATCCGAGCCCGAGCCTGCACCCGTTCCCGAGCCGCCCGAGCCCGATCCCGAGACCGGCGGAGCCGCTCCGCCGACGCCGCAGGAGCCGGAGCCCGCCCCGATGCCCGAGCCCCAGGAAACCGCGCCGGAGCCCGAGGCGGCACCCGAGCCCGCGCCCGAGCCGCCGACTC
>JBHHWO010000122.1:0-13259 GCA_046756565.1 Thermoanaerobaculia bacterium
CAGGATGACGGCGAGATTCGCCCAGGATGACGGCGAGATTCGCCCAGGATGACCGGCGAGAGCGGGCCTGCCGGCTAGTCCCAAGAGACTTCAGTCTCGACCGGGGCCTCATAATCGACGCCCTCCACCTCGAAGCCGAAGAGCTGGAGGAATTCGCGCTTGAACCCGCTCCAGTCGCTGATTTCGTTCAGATTGTCGGTGTCGACGCGTTCCCAGAGCTCCTGGACGCGGCGCTGGGTGTCCGGGGACATCTCGAGATCATCCAGGCGGATCCTTCGAAACGAATCGAGGGTAGGGGTGCGCCCGGGCCCGATGTGATCCTCGAACAGCCGGATCATCTGATCGCTTGGCAGCTCGTGCGTGCCGGTATCCTTCATGACCCTGTACAGGAGGCTCTTGTAGAGCGGCACTGCCGGGATCACGGCCGATGCTTGCGTCACCGCCGCCTTGTTGACGCTGACCCAGCAGTTGCCGCCGACCAGGTCCCCGAGCAGCGAGTTCAGGCGCTCAGCCGTGGCTTCGAGGTGCTCCTTGGCTCTGCCGATCGTACCCGTACGGTAGATCGGGTGGGTGACACGGGGACCGATGTAGGAGTACGCCAGCGCACGGGCACCTTCGGCCAGCAGGCCCTCGGCCGCGAGTAGCCTCACCCACAGCTCCCAGTCCTCGCCGCCCATGACCTTGACCGTGGCTTCGATCTCGTCCTCGGTTGCCGGCTCGAGGTCGTGGCCGGTCACGGTCTCGGTGCGTAGCTCGATGTGCTTGCCGCCGTGGGGAGTTCCGATCGGCTTGATGACGCTCGACCAGACGGTGTCTGAGTCAGGATCCTTACGGCGCGGGCTGGCGAGGCTGTAGATGACGATCTCGACCGGGCCGTAGCGGCTGCGCAGGGCCTCGACGGCCTGCTCCCGGATCGCGTGCGAGAACGCGTCGCCGTTCAGGGTCTCGACGTGGCGGCGCTGCTCGCGGGCGAGGCAGTGTATCTCTGCGACGTTGTACCAACCGGCGCTAGCGGTTCGACTTTGCTGAGCCGGGCGCTCGTAGCAGACGCCGAGCGCGCTCGCGCCCCAGCCCCAGACTGCGGTTGCCAGCGACGCCAGGCCGTAGCCGGTGCTCGAGCCGATCACCAGCACGTTGCCGAGTCCTTCTCGCGGACCGGCCTGCCCGACCTTTCCGATCAGCTCCTGGACGTTCAGCGCGCATCCGGTCGGATGCGCATTTGCGCAGATCAGGCGACGGATCCTCGGAGTAACGACTGCTAGTGCCATGCCACTCCTGTGTTCCGTGGATTACCTGGACTCGGCTCCCGTCCGAGGTCTCGGAGGCAAGCGATCGTCGAAGGACCGCGGCATCCTACCGCAGCGGCTCGCGCATTTTGGTAGGTGCCGGTTCCGTCCAGCTGTTCTGGTCTTTGAACCAGACTCGGTGAGGTCTCGAACCGCGGCGATCACCGCGACGGTCTCTCCTCCGGCGAAGATCGCGTCGAGGACGTACTCGAACTCGCGCGGACCGAAGAGAGCAGGCTGGCGCACCGTGTCGCGAACGAAGCTCTTGTTGGCGAGCGCCACCAGCCTGTAGCCGTTCTTGGGTACCGTTTCGATGACCGTGCGCTTGCCCCCGAGCGGCGGCGGCGCGCCGGCCGCCTCGGTGGCTCTCCTACACTCTGTATCGGCCTACTCCTATCTTTAGCTGGGGCTTCGTCTGGTTCATCGGACCTGACCCGGCATCTAGCATGGCTCCATGAGCCAGTCTCGGGAGAACCAGCGCCACGAGCTCCGATCCGTGATCGAACGCGCCACGCGCTTCCCGGTGTCGAAGCTCGAAGTGCGCCTTGGTGCCCTCGAAGCGGGCCGGGTCATCAACATCAGCGGCGGGGGCTTGGCGGTCGAGACCGAGAAATACCTTCGGATCGGAAAGGCGTATCCCGTGAGGCTCAAGGGTCCTTCGGGGCGGGCGCGCTTGGATGCTACGGTGGTCTGGAGCCGATTGATCCGGACGGTAGTGGTCAACTCCCTCGACGTTCGGTCGATTTACATGGTCGGCATGAGCTTCTCGAGCATGTCCGCAAGCCAGCGACGACAGCTCGAAGAGATAATCCAGGACGAGGTCGCCGCAGCGGAGTCCGGCGCCGAGGCAGACGATGCCGCGAGTGCTTGAGCCGCGGCAGGGGCCGGAGCTCGCCCGGGGGCAGCGCCACCCGACCCGACGGCTGCCGCTGCACGGCCCACGCTTGGGGGGCGAGCTAGCGTCGGTCGCGGTCCTACGGCTGTTTCGGTTCCCGGGCGACAGACTCGAGAAGTGAGTTTGAGCAGAATTGGCGGGGAGCAGGGTCAGCGAAAGGAGCGTGATGAACAAGAACAGATTCTCCGAATGGCTTGTGGAGGTCTTGCCCTGGCCGGGGCTGGGCTTAACGCAGCGGATGGAATCCCTGCTGGTCTCGTCAACCGACGGCTGGCACCCTGGACAGGGAAGAGCCGCCAGAGGCTGGCGTCTCGGACCGGGGAGCGGGTGTCTCGCACAGAAGGATGAGAAACCGCGGCTGCCCAATGAGCGGGTCTTCAGGTAACTGAGGGCCGATCGGGTGAGCAAATTGCGTGGATTCGTCATGGCTTTGACCGCTGTCTGTCTCTCGGCCGGAGCCGGCATGGCCTGGGGCAAGAGCCGCTATGAGTGAGCCCATCGAGGTTTGTGCGGACAGTCCGCAAGAGATCAGTATCCTTCTCGTCGAGGACAATCCGTGTGACGCCCGCGTTGTCAGGGAGTGTCTCAGCGAAGGGCTGTCGGAAGGTTTTCTGCTCGACCGTACCAAGACCCTCGGTCAGGCCCTCGATCATCTTCGAAGGTTCGACTACGACGTCGCCCTGGTCGATCTGGCGCTACCCGACAGTACCGGCGTGGCTACCGTCGATTCGATTCTCACGGACGCACCCGGACTTGCGCTCGTGGTCTTGACCGGTCTCACCGACGAGAATACGGCGCTCGACTGCGTTCGGGCCGGAGCTCAGGACTACGTCGTCAAGGGCGAGCACGGTCCCGAGATCCTGGTTCGCACCGTGCGCTTTGCGATCAAGAGAAACCAAGCGGACGAGGCTCTTCGAGAGAGCGAAGCTCGATACCGTCGCCTGTTCGAGCGGAATCTTGCGGGCGTGTACCAGACCGACGCCGAGGGCCACATCTTGGACTGCAACGATGCCTTCGTGAAGATCCTGGGAGCACGGTCTCGGCGCGAGATCTTGGAGCAGCCGGCGTGGGACCTTTACCTCGACCCGGATCAAGCCGAGGGCCTCACCGAGGCGCTGAGCCGGCAAGGCGAGATCAGAAACTGCGTGATCGACTTCAGACGAGTGGACGGGCAACCTGTCCGGGTCCAGGCGAACCTCACTCGGGTTGACGCCAACGGCTATGGAATGTTCGTGCAGGGCACCGTCTTCGACGTTACGGAGCATCGTGAGCTGGAGGACCGGCTGTACCGGTCCAGGAAGATGGAAGCCATCGGCCGGCTGGCCGGCGGTGTGGCTCACGACTTCAACAACATCCTCACCTCGATCACGGGCTACACCGAGCTGAGTCTTCTGGACACCGACCCGGACAACCCGGTTCACGACAATCTTCGGGAGATCCGCGAGGCGTCCCGGCGCGCGGCCCTACTGACCCGACAGCTCCAGGCGTTTGGCCGTCGGCCGGCCGTCAAGGCGGAGTTGCTGGACATCAATCAGCTGGTCGCCAGCTTCGAGAAACTGATTGCGACTTCGGTCGGCGAGCACATTGCGACCGAGCTCTCGCTCGAGTCCGGGGTGGGTCGGATTCGAGCGGACCGCGGTCAGATCGAGATCGCGCTGGTGGACCTGGTCATGTACGCGGGTGAAGCGATGCCCGGCGGCGGTGCACTCATCATCGAGACGTCGAAGGTGACACTAGATTCGGACTTTGTGAAAGCGCATCCTGGTGCATCGACCGGCCCCCACGTCAGGCTGTCGCTCCGAGCCAGTCGCACGGGTGGAAAGAAAGGAGCGATCCGATGCTTCGTCGGCCCGCGCCTTGCCAGGAGCGAGGCCGAAGAGTGTGCACGCCTCACGGGCACCCACGGCATCGTCAGGCGGAGCAGGGGTTGGCTCGCTGTGGAACGCGAGCCTGGCGAAGGGGTCACATTCAGGGTCTTCTTGCCGGTATGCGATGAGGCGGCGGCCAGCCCTGGCGCTCGATGCCGGGAGTCCGGCGACGCAGCCGCAGACCACGCTCGAATCCTCCTGGTGGAGGACGACGAAGCGCTGCGCATGATGGGCGCAAGGGTCCTGAAGCGCGAAGGCTTCGAGGTCAAGGCGGCCTCTGAGCCCGCCGAGGCGCTCGAGATCGTGGCCAGAGACGGCGCCTCCTTCGACCTCCTGCTGGCGGATCTGGTCATGCCCGGAATGAGCGGCCGAGATCTCGCGATAACCCTGATCGCAGAACAGCCGGACTTGAAGGTCCTCCTGGTGTCGGGCTATCCCGAGGACGCCTGTCTGGTCCAGGAGTCCGGCTCGGCGCGGATGGCGTTCATGGAGAAACCCTTCAGGCCCACCGAACTCGTCAACGAGGTTCGAGCGGTTTTGAGCAAAGCACGGGCGGCGTCGACCGCCGGGCACAGCGGACTCGTTGCCCGCGACGTCGCGCTGCGCCTCGGTGCGGCGGCCGGGGAGGCCCCGGTCAGAGTCGGAATCTCTGGAACGGTCACTAACTCGGGCTAGTCGTCGTTGTGACTCACCTCCTCCAACGGCTGTCGGTTCGAGCCGGATTGGCCTTTGCGCTGGCGGCCAGGTTGGCGCTGGGCTCACTGAGCGTGGGAACGCCATGAGAGCCGAGCAGCGTCGAGTTCTGATCCTCGAAGATGAGCCGCAGACGTTGAAGCTCCTGGTGGACTATCTGAGGTCGCCGCACGTCGAGCTCGTCGCCTGCCGTGAGATCGAAGCCGCCGAGTGCCTGATGGACCGAGAGCACTTCGATGTCCTGGTCACTGATCTCGAGGTCTCGGCTCTCGGCGGGCTCGAAGGCATCCGGCTGGTTCGCCACGTCACTTGCCACTTTCCGAGAACCCGCGTCATAGTCTTCAGTGGCAACCTCAGCCCCGAGGTGCGCTCGCTTGGGGAAGCCCTGGGCGTCGTGGAGCTGCTGGAAAAACCGGCGGGACTGAATCGTCTGCGCAGCCTGGTCGACGTGGGGCTGCCAACTCGCAACAACCGACCCGCCGACAGGGTCGGCGACGTCACCCGAGTCGAGACCCTGGAGGAGGTCCTCCGCGAGCGGTCGGTGACGGCCGTGCTGCAACCGATCATGGCGCTCAACTCGGGAGAGTCGGCGCCAAGTGCCTTTGGAGTGGAGGGACTTTCCCGAGGACCCGAGGGCTCGCCGCTCGGGAATCCCGAGATTCTGCTCGGCTACGCTTCGAGAAAAGAGAGGCTGTTCGAGGCCGAGATGCTGTGCATCGAAGCGGTTCTGAAGGAGGGCTGCCACCTTCCGAGGGTCGGCAAGCTGTTCATCAATACCCGGCCGCGGACGGTGTCGCAGCCGAGATTCGCCTTGGCGCTGCGCGAGCTCGTGCGGCTGCACGGCTATGACGAGACCGATATCGTTCTCGAGTTGACCGAGCAGCAATCGATTCTGAATCTGCCAGCATTCGATCGGGCCCTCAGGGAGCTGAGAGACTGCGGCTTTGGCCTCGCGCTGGACGACTACGGTAGCGGCTTCGCAAATCTCCATCTCGTCCAACAGTTGCCGCTGGACTACCTCAAGATCGACGGCGTGTTTGCCAGCGAGGTTGACAGGAGCCGGCGCAAGCAGGCCATTGTCCACTCGACGGTCGAAATGGCCGGCGACCTGGGTATCTCGACGATCATGGAACGAGTCGAAACCGAACAGGAGCTCGAGAAAGTGCGAGAGCTGGGCGTGACCTACGCCCAGGGATACTTCTTTTCGGTACCTCTGTCAGGGCGAGAGCTTGCAGCCTCGTTCCAGCCGGCCCCTATCGTTTTAGGTGCTCCGGTGGCTCTCGCAACGGGTCGAAACGGGGACGAGCCTCGGTTCGAGACCAAGACGATCCACGAGTTGTCCAATCTGCTTACCGGCATCGCACTGTTCGCAAACCAGAGCATCAGGGCTGTGGGAGCCGATAACCCGGTTCAGGGGGATCTTCACCTGATTAGCGTGGCCAGCGAGCGCGCCGTCGAATTGACCGCGGAGCTTCACGGCTGCGGTGCGCCGGTTGAATGGACTCCTGGCGAGGCGGAGCCTCAGAACCCGGCAGAGTCCGAGGAGCCGGTTGCGCCGCCGAGTCGAGACGGCTGACTCCACGTCTCGCGCCTGCGTCGACGGCGGCAGAGGCTGTAGGTCATTCGACCTCGACGCGATCGGAGTCCGTCCTACAGGCGGTCGCGTAGGCTGCCGATAGGACTCTGCGTCAATGCGGGTCAGCATTCGATGGGAAGCGAACCAATGAATGCTCCCGAGACCACATGTCCGTCGTCCGGCCCCGGGTACGATCTCGCACGCCACAGCGTCGGCGCCGTCGAATCGCCGCCGGCCGAGATCGGACCCCCGCGCCGATACGGAAGGATTCTCGTAATCGACGACTCACGGGTCACCCGTCGGTACCTCGAAGCGATTCTGCTTCGCAGCGGCGTCTGTGAGACGGTAGAGCTCGCCTCCAGCGTGCGTAGCGGCATGCAGCTGGTGCAGGAATCCGGCGTCGACCTGGTGGTGTGTGACCTCAACATGCCGGAGCTCGACGGTTTGGCTTTTCTCGAGCTGCTCGGCAAGGAGCAGGGCGCCGAGGAAACGCCCGTGATCATGTTGACCGGCGAAGAGAGCCTGGAATCGAAGGTCCGGTGCCTGGAGTCCGGCGCTTCGGACTACCTGGTCAAACCGTTCGCCGACGAGGAGCTCGTCGCCAGGACCCGAATTCACCTTCAGATCAAGGCGCTCCAGGATGAGTTGCGAATCAAGAACGAGCAGCTCCGACGACTTGCATGCCTGGACTCGCTGACCGGCGTTCCCAATCGTTACCACTTTCTCGAGAGGCTTGAAGCCGAGCTCAGCCGCTGCAGCCGGCAGGGGTTGCCTCTGAGCCTGGCGATGATCGACATCGACCACTTCAAGCGGGTCAACGACGACCACGGACATCTATGCGGAGACCAGACTCTCAGGCGGGTAGCCGAGATGCTCGAGCAGGGACTGCGCGACTACGACATCCTGGCCCGGTACGGTGGGGAAGAGTTCTGCGCAGCGTTCATTGACACGTCCCCGGAGGCGGCCTTGGGAGTCGCCGAGCGTTGCCGCCTCCGGGTCGCCCAGCAGCCCGTGGCCTACGAAGGTCACGAGCTCGAGATCACTGTCAGCATTGGAGTCGCCTCGAGTACCGAACCCACTTCAGGAATGTCGACCGAGCTCATTTCACGAGCCGACGAAGCCCTTTACATGGCTAAGCACCGTGGCCGCAACCAGGTAGTGCTCGCGCCGCCGCTGGCCACTTCGCGATAGAGCGAGCGTCATCGTGAGCGAATTGGTACGTCGGAGGCGATCGGTTTCTGAAGCTGCTGGTCAGCTCGAGCTCCTGGGTGACGAGCGCGCAGCGGGAGAGGCCAGCTTTCGAGCTTTGTTCGAGAGCGCTCCGGACGCCATCTTCGTCGAGGATCTCGAGGGAACGGTGCTGGACGTCAATCCTGCGGGTTGCCGGCTGCATCGCATGGCCCGCGAGAAACTGATCGGTCTCAATGTCGAGGATCTGGTGCCGCCTGCTGAGCGTGCGGCCTCTATCGAGAAGTTCAAGGCCCTGGTGGCCGGCAAGATCCATCAGGTGGAAGGATTCAGCTACACCGCCGACGGCGAAGCGATTCCGGTCAGCGTCAGAGCCAGCCATTTGCGCTACCGCGGGAAGCACGCCTTGCTGTTTCATGTCAGCGATCTCACCGAACAGCGTGTCCTCCAGGAGCAGCTGCGTCAGTCGCAGAAGATGGAAGCCATCGGCCGCCTGGCGGGAGGCATCGCTCACGATTTCAACAACCTCCTGACCGCGATTCTCGGCTACAGCGACCTGTGCGCGAGTGTGCTGGGAGCGGATCACGAGGTCTACAAGGACATGATCGAGGTGCAGAACGCGGGCGAGCAAGCCGCGAAACTCACCCGGCAGCTTCTGGCCTACAGCCGGCAGCAGGTGCTCGCGCCAAGGGTCCTCGACCTCAATGAGGTCGTTGAGAACATGGAGCGACTCTGCGTCCGGACGATCGGGGAAGACGTCAAGCTCGTGACCAGATTGAGCCCTGCCCTCAAGAAGGTCCGCGTGGACGAAGGTCAGCTCGAGCAGGTCATCCTGAATCTAAACCTCAATTCTCGCGATGCAATGCCCGAGGGCGGCGAGATCTCGATCGCCACCGAAAACGTCTTTTTGGAGGACGAATCGTTGCGGGAGCACGTCGCAGTCTCGCCGGGCCACTATGTTTCGCTCACCGTCAGCGATTCAGGGTGCGGCATGAGTCCCGAGGTGAAGAGCCGGGCCTTCGACCCGTTCTTCACCACCAAGGAGCCCGACAAGGGGACTGGGCTCGGCTTGTCGACGGTATACGGAATCATCAAGCAGAGCGGCGGCTACATCTGGGTCGAGAGCGAGATCGATCGAGGCACTCACGTCGAAATCCTGCTACCTGCTACCGAGGAGAGGATTCAACAAGCGCCGGTGCTGCCACCGGTCGAGGAGCTCTGCGCCGGGGACAAGACCATCCTGTTGACCGAGGACAACCGGATCGTCCGTGAGCTTTCGAAAAAGATTCTGGAGGAAAAAGGCTACCGGGTGTGGGCCGTCGAGACGGCCGAAGAGGCCCTCAGTATTTGCAATGACAATCAGGAGCAAATCGACCTTCTGGTGACGGATCTCGTGCTGACGGGGCTCGACGGCCTGAGCATGACTCGGCAGATCCTCGAGAGCCGGCCGGGTACCAGGGCTCTGCTGATGAGCGGCCACTCCAAGGAGGCACGATTCAACCCGGATGCGCTGATCGAGGGCACTTCGTTCCTCCAGAAGCCCTTTACTCCCGCTGGTCTGGAACGGGCAGTCGCCGGCGCCCTTCAGGAACCCGCGCCCGTGAGCTCCTAGGCCGAGCCGGCCGACCATTGGGCCGCACCTTCGTCGTGCGGCTGCCGCTGTCTCGGCCGGTGCTACGCTAAACCGGCAAGACGAAGCCCCAAAGCGAGAATCGCGATGGGATCGGAAAAGAGCACCACCAAGCGCCTCCGCGAGATCTTCGAGCTCCTCCTGAGGACGATGAAGACTCAGAGTCTCTATGAGGCCGCCAACCCGGTGAGCGAGAAGCTGGAGACCGAGCTCCATGCTCGTCTGACGAGCATTCTCGACGAGGAGGGCGCGCTCGAGTTCAACGTTCTTCAGCATCGGATTCTGTTCGAGGACGAGGTCGTATACGAGAGCCGCGAGCCCCAGGAGAGCCTGGCGTTTCTTCTCTCGCGTGACGGAATCCGGAATCTCGTTTTTCGACCGGGCCTGGAGCGCGAGGAGCTAGGGGGGTTCGTATCTTGTCTGAACCGGGAACGGGTGTTGGTCGGAGGAGAAGACGACCTGACGACGTTGTTCTGGGAGGAGGACTTCCAGTCGATCGACTACCTCGTGATCGACGAGCTCGCGGATGAGCCGGCGGGCGAGCACCTGGGCGAGGGCCTGATTGGTGCCGGCTGGCTGGGCGGTTCAGCGCAGGCGCGCGGAGCGGGACGGGCCGACGACACCGTCCAGCTGGAGGATCTGCGACCTTCGGCCCACCTGCCGGTTGCAGATGCGTGCCTTTCCCAATCGGAGACCGCGGCTCTGCGCCGCGAGCTGGCGGACGAGAGCGCCGCCGACCCATTCCGGCTGGCGGTCGAGTTGGCTGTCGAGCTCGTCATGCTCGAGCCTGAGCTGCGCCATCGGCAGGATCTTGAATGCGCACTCGCCGGCGTTCTAGCCGAGCTTGTCGTGCAGAGCCGGGCCGACGATTTCCTGGACACGTTCGAGTATCTGGAGCGGTTGACGGGCGAGGCCTTTGCTGCCGAGAAGGGCGTCGGAGAGCTGTTCGCGGGTGTCTGCCATGCGCTGGCGCGAGAGGAGCCGCTGAGCCGCTTTCTTGGAGTTGTCGAACAGCAGCCCATGCTCGCCGAGCGAGCCGAGCACTTTCTGAAACGACTTCCCGAAGTCGCCGTTTCTACACTCGTAGGTCGGCTCGGTCGAGCGCGGCAGTCGCGCTGGCGTCGCGCGGTATCCGACGCTCTCCTGGTCCATGGCGACAGCGGTCCCAAGATGCTGATGGATAGGCTGCCGGCGCTCCTCGCCGCTGGAGAGAGCCCGGTCGTCGAAGAGCTGCTCTACATGGTGCGACAACTGCCCCCGGACGCCGCTCGCCCTCTGGTCGAGCGGTTGCTGCGCTCGGGTTGGCTCGAGCTCACACGGCGGGGCGTCCTGATGCTGGGTCGCTATCGCGGAGAGTGGGTCGAGCGGCTTCTCTTCGACCTGCTCGACAGTGACGACTCCGAAATCAGTTCGCTGGCTCTGGGTGGTCTCGTTCACACCGGTAATGCCGAGCTCGCGCCGCGGCTCCTCCAGCGGGCGCTGACGGTCGAGCACCGGGCGATGGACCCCGAGGAGAGGAAGCGCACTGTCGTGGCGGTAGGCCGGTTGGGTCGCGATTCGATTCTCCCGGCTCTCGAACGTCTGGTCGAGGCACACGGCGACGTGCGCTTTCCGAGACGTGAGGAGAAAGAGGTACTACAGGCCGTGGTGCACGGAGTGCGCGCCGTAGGCTCCTCGGCCTCCAGGGCCTACCTCGAGAAACTGGCCGGCGGCAGGAGCCGGTTCCTGCGAGACGCTTGCCGCGAGGCACTCGCCGCTGGCCAGCGCTGACCTGCGGCCCGGCGGCCGGTCTTCAGGCGACTCGCGTCTGACGCGCCAGCGCGTGGGCCAGTGCTGCGGCCAGCTGCTGGTCGCCGGAGTCGCTCACCAGCTGGTCGAACTCGAGCGCGATCCGGTTGCCGTCGCAGTCGATCTGGCATCGCACTACGGTGGCGCCCAGGGGCCGAGTCCAGTAGGGTCCGCCCTCAGCACAGAGCTCGAACGAGACGCGCACCTGTCGTGAGATAGCGATCATCAGGGGACTGAAGAGACCAACCCCGCCTTCGCTGAGATCGGTCGTGCTGGCCTTCAGCCGTGGGCCCGCCGGCAGCTCGATTCTGGCTTCGGTGATGAACGGTACCCGTTCGTGTCGCCGCCGCTCTCTCATCGAGTCGCTCCTGCCGCAGTCAGGCCGCCGTCCCGGACGTGCAGGGACTGCATGAGCCCGAAAAGCCTCTGGGAGTTCAGCGGTTTCGGAAGGTAGCCGTCCATCCCGGCCGCGAGACACCGTTCGCGATCAGTGTTGCTGGCATGGGCCGTGGTGGCGATGATCGGCACGTGCTGCCCGCCGCCTGCGCTCCTCTCGAGGGCCCGAATGGCCGCTGTCGCCTCCAGGCCGCACATCTCGGGCATCTGGAGGTCCATCAACACCAGGTCGAAGCGGCTCTGAGCGAACATTTCGACCGCTTCGCGACCGTTCCTGGCCGTAGCCGTGCGATGTCCTTGCTTCTCCAGAAGCCGACT
This sequence comes from Thermoanaerobaculia bacterium, assembly GCA_046756565.1. GTDB lineage: Bacteria > Acidobacteriota > Thermoanaerobaculia > Multivoradales > JAHEKO01 > CALZIK01. The sequence continues at coordinate 11,639 of JBHHWO010000122.1, forward strand.
TGCCAGTTTGCGATTCACCGGATGGTCCTCGGTCAGCAGAACCGTGAGCTGGCCGCTCTCGCGTAGAGAGTGACGGGTCACCAGTGTTCGTTTGTGCTCGGGCTGCTGAGGCCGCGCTGCAAGGGTGCGAATGGCAGCCAACAGATCGAACCGCCGGACGGGCGTCGTGAGATAGGCGTCCACGCCCAGCTCCCGGCAGCGCAACGCCTCCCCGGGGGCCCCGGACGACACCAAGATGAACTTAGTTAGGGCGATCGCTTGCGCGGTCTGGCACGAGAGACTGAACCGTCGCGAACGCGTCCGGTTTTGTCGACCGAGCCGAGATGAGAATGAGATCGAAGTGCTGCCCCCGCGACTGCGCTTCGGCGACGCTCGCCACCGCCCCCTGGGCATCTCCCGCGGTCCAGGTCTCCAGGCCCCACTGCTTGAGCGTTCTGGCCGTCACCGCCTGCTTCCTCGGATCGGCGTCTACCACAAGGGCGCGAAGACCCTCGACTTCGCCTCCGGCCGCGTTGTGGATAGGCGGCCCGGCCTTTCGCAGGGATGCTGTGAAGTCGAATCGGCTGCCTCGACCGCCGAACAGACTATTCATCCCCTCTCTGCGGGCGGCGTCAACGCCCACATCAAGAATGCCAAGGAGATCCGAGCCTTGTCCTTGTCTTTGTCCTTGTCCCTGTCCTTGTCTGTTCCGGCCACTGTCTGGGTGGTCAGATCAAGGCGAACCTCGTCACCGAATACGAGGCTCGAGGCGAGCTCGCGAGTTAGCGGGTCGAAATGAAACTCGACCTTGGAGAGGTACTTCGCGACCAGGACCTCGCCGGAGCGCACGCTCCGGAGCAGGTAGTCGTCGCTCCTGCGGTATTCGATCGTCGAGTTCACACCGAACTTTTCGAGGTCGCGTTCGGCAGCGACCATCAAGATCAGCCGGTCGGGGTCCGACTGGGGAACGAGCTCGTGCTCGAGGAGATCGCTCTCGAGGTACTCGCGGGCCGCGCGCGCTTCGCGCAGCAGAACCGAGCGACGCTCGATATCGGCGGTCCAGCGCGTCAGATTGCCCCAGGCGCTGACGGCGCCGACAAAGAGGATGCTGCCGAGTGGTGCCGTTTGATCGGAACCCGGGCGGTGGACTCCCTTCAGATTCGTCCGGTCTATCGGGCCGGACTCGGGTTTTCGGATCTCTCGGCTGCTCAGAAACACATGCTGGGGATCCTCAGCGCGACCGAGACAGATGGCGGGAACGAAAAGCAGGCTGTCCCGGTAGCCGATGAAGGGGAAGAGGGTCGCGTGGAACCGGGTGCCCGACGCCGCGATCGGACCGTCCAGAAACCGACGCCGCAATCTCGAGCAGGCGGACGCGAAGAACGTCGAGCCACGGCTCGCGGCGAGCTTCTTCGTGAGACCAGAGAGTCGCTGGAGCGGCTCTTCGAGGAGGCACTCGAGAGCTAAGATGAGTGAGCTAGCAGAGATTTCGTCGAATCGCCCGACCCGACCCTCGACACGGGACGATCTCATCCTTCTTCTCGTCGAGGACGATCCGGTCGATGCCAGGCGGATAGAGGAACATCTGGCAGCCGGGATCACGGACGGCTTCCTGCTCGACCGGGCGGAGACGTTGGAGCAG